>CAYNYC010000079.1:0-6673 GCA_964401415.1 uncultured Erysipelotrichaceae bacterium | reverse complement strand
CAAAATATTATGAGTCATTTCATTTTGAGTTAACGCAAAAGTGGGCTAATGAATTATTACGCCTTGTATTAATTGGACAGAAAAAAGCTACCGCAAGTAGTTTATGGTATTATCAATTGACAGATAGTAGATTACCAGAGGCTGGTGATTATCGTATCGTTACTGATTGGGATAATAATCCAAGATGTGTGATCTTGACAACTAGTGTTCAAATTATCCCCTTTAAAGATATTACTTATGATATTTGTAAACTTGAGGGTTAAGATGATAATCTTGAATCGTGGCGTCAAAATCATATAAAGTTCTTCATAAATGATGGTCAGAGGTGGGTTATGAATTCACTGAAGATATGCCTGTTGTCTTTGAAGAATTCATAGTGGTTTATAAAATTTGATATTAGCTAATAGGTTTCTTGATCTTTGATCAGAAACTTTTTTAATACATTTGGTTATTTATCGAAATTATTTACATTGATTAAACTGGAATCAATGTCATAAATAACGTTATAAAGAATGGTATAGAGTTTATACTTTCATCTTAACTAATGAAATGAGGACTAATGGCACATCAATGTATCATATGTGGATCAAGCACTAGGATTATCAATCACCCTAAGATCGCTGATTTTTACTATTGTTTAACGTGTGATTTTATTGGTAAAGATGATCAACAACTAATTTCAAAACAACAAGAATTACAAATATATGAAAGACATAATAATTCAATAGATGATCCAGTATATGTTGAGTATTTCAATCGCTTTTTGAAAGATGCGGTTTTTCCATTTGTAAATCATGGAAAGCATGGTTTTGATTTTGGAAGTGGCCCAAGTCCTGTCCTTTCCCAGATGTTAAAGCGTGATCATGATTACCAAATGGATATTTATGATCCGTTTTATGCCCCGGATAAAACATATATAGGAAAAAAGTATGATCTGATCACCTCTACAGAAGTTGTTGAACACTTAAGTGATCCACTTATGACTTTTAGACTATTTGTTAAATTATTGAAACCAAATGGAGTTTTGGCAATTATGACACTGTTTCATCAGAAGGATGATGAGGCTTTCTTGAAATGGCACTATGTTCGTGATCATAGCCACATAGCATTTTATACAGCCAAGACAATGGCATATATTGCCAAAGAAGTGGGCTTAAAAATGATCTATACTAATGATTGTCGTTACACAACCTTTGTTTTAGATAGATAACATAATATTTACATTAGCTAGTAGGAGAAATGCAAATGTGGAAAATGAATAACAAGACAAAATTGTATTTGTTGATTGCTTTTGCTTGGACTTGGTTTGGATGGATAGCTGCTTATGTGATCAGTTATCTAAGTAATGAAGTATTAGTGATTGATGGGACGATTTTTACTTTATTTACAAATGGTCCAACCAACAAGACAATAATGATCCAGTTGTTGTTTATGATAGCTGTCTATGGCCCTTTTGTAGGTTTTATGATGACTAACGGTTTTTCAAGTCTTATAAAGAAGAAGAATAGTTTAAAACATCTATGGTTATATATAGTTTTGATTCCGGTAGTCTCGATATTACCAGGTTTTCTCTTAAGTGTGATCACATCATTGGATAGCATTACTGATTTAAAATTTATTATCATAATGACAACGATCATAACTTATTTTGTGTCCAATCTATTAACAAGTGGTACTGAAGAATTCGGGTGGAGAGGTGTTTTGTATCCGGAAATGAAAGCTACTGGTATGTCATTTTGGGATATATCTTTTAAAGGGGGGATCATCTGGGCTCTTTGGCATTATCCATTATTAGTGATCATGTATTTACCTTTTGGATTAATGGTGCTTTTACCATCATTAGTGGGCTTTACTGCTTCAATCATTGCGATGAATTATATTACTAACTTTATTTATGAAAGATCAAGCAATATTTGGGCAGTTGTTATTCTGCATGCCTTGAATAATACAATGAGCTTTACATTAGTATTACTCTTCCCTAAAACTCCTTTTACCATCCTATCAAGTTTATTAGCTTGGGTAATTGTATGGTGGATAGAGAAAAAATATCCAAAGATAATTCTATAACTATTTATTTAATATGTATCACATCATTGGCTTGTATCGCTAAGATTACTTATAATAATATATAGGATATTACTATAGATAAGGATGATAATTTGAAGATTAATGAGCAAGTAAGCAGTAATAAAGTGAGTAGCAGTTTATTTTTAAAAGATGTTTTGATATGTTCACTTGGAGCCTATGGTGGTCCAGAAGCTCATTATGGGGTTTTTACTGATCAAATGGTCATTAAGAAAAGATACCTCAGTGAGGAAGAATTGGTTGAATTAATAGCTTTAACTGGAATATTACCAGGTCCTAGTAGTACACAAACGATTATCGCTATTGGTTATAAGGTTGGAGGTCCATTATTAGCTTTTTTAACATTATTGGTATGGGCTTTACCTGTATTAACGATAATGACGATCTTATCTTTTTTAAAAACATTTTTGAACGAATTGAATATATCACAAGATGTATTGCGGTTTATTAGTCCCATGGCTGTTGGCTTTATTGTTACAGCAGGGTATCGACTTGGTCGTAAGGTTATAAAGAATAGATTAACGTTAGTGTTATTTATATTTGGTGGAATTATGACCTATCTTATACGTGAACCTTGGATATATCCTGCGGTGTTATTGACTGGTGGATTGATTAGTCTAATAATGTCGAAAGAGAAACAATTATTCAATAAGGTTAAACTGAATCCACCGTGGATCTATTTGATAACCTTTGGGGTAATAGCTTTGTCAGCTTTAGGCTTAAGTTTAGCTTTTGATAATATCATTATTCATTTATTTGAAAGCTTCTATCGTTATGGATATCTTGTTATTGGCGGAGGTCAGGTTGTTGTTCCAATGATGTTTAGTGAATTAGTTGATGTAAATCAGTATATGACAAGCCAAGAATTCTTAACGGGATTTGGTCTTGTACAAGGTTTACCAGGACCGATGTTTAGTTTTAGTGCTTACGCTGGTGGTATTGCAGCATCAGGTGGTAGTTTCATCACCCAAGTTGCTGGAGCGGTAGTAAGTGGAATAGGTATCTTCTTGCCTGGGATTCTACTTATTTATTTTATCTACCCCATTTGGGAAAACTTGAAGAAAATTAAAGCAATAAAGATTTCATTAAATGGTATTACGGCTGTAGCTGGTGGATTGATCGTTACAACGGCCATTGTTTTAATGCAAAAAACAGGATTTGAACTAATCAATATCATGGTATTAATAATTACTATTGTTTTATTATTAACGAGAAAGATTCCAGCACCATTCATTGTTGCTTTAGCCTTATTTTTAGGTGCAATTATTTAGTGTATATATAGAGTTTATCGGATAAATAGAAGCCAAAATCTTTAATATGTTTATTTACTCATCATTAGGAGGTCATATGATCAAAGAAAAATCTTGTGGAGCCATTGTCTATTATACCCATGATGAAAAGACGTTGTATTTGATCTTAAAACACAAAGCCGGGCATTGGGCTTTTCCTAAGGGTCATGTTGAAAACAATGAAACTGAAGTAGAAACAGCCTTAAGGGAAATAAAAGAAGAGACCAGTCTTATAGTAACGATAGATGATGGTTTCAAAGTGATAAACGAATATCAACCAACAAGATATTCCACAAAGGAAGTTGTTTACTTTATGGCTAGATCAGATACTGATAAAGTCTTTGTTCAACAAACAGAAATAGATAACTTTCGTTGGTGTACATATGATGAAGCCATTGGATTGATCACATATGAAAATGATAAGAAAGTCTTGCTCAAGGCAAATGATTACTTAAAGATCAAAATTAAATAGCTAGTTAGAAACTAGTTAATATTGAGGCAGGGATTCATATTCTTTGACTTTATGATAAGCAACTTTTATAATGTTATAATTATTGTGTATATAGAGAAATAAGGGAGTTAAGTTATGGATATTTATCAAGTTATCAAAAAAGACAAACAGATAATAAAGTTCTCCTTCTATGGATTCTTCAAGGATCTAAAATTCTTTGAACCGTATTTACTTATCTATTTGATATCATTAGGTTACGATTTATTTGAAATAGGTGTGTTTTTCGCGATTCGAGCTGGTGTTACCTATATTTTTGAAATACCTAGTGCAATGATCGCTGATTTTTATGGTAAAAAGAATGAATTGTTGATATGTTTTATCTTTTATATTATCTCCTTTCTGTTATTTTTATGGGGAGTTAATTATCTGATCATTGGTTTAGGTATGATTTTCTTTGGACTAGGTGAAGCTTTTCGATCAGGAACACATAAAGCAATGATCTTAAGTTATCTTGAACAAAAAGGTTGGTATGAGCATAAAGGCTTTGTATATGGTAGAACAAGATCATATTCATTGTTGGGCTCATCATTATCAGCTTTTTTATCAGTAATATTTGTATTACAAATACCAGCTTTAAAATGGGTTTTTGCGATTAGTGTTATCCCTTATATTATTGATTTCATCTTGATAGCGACTTATCCTAATTCGCTCAACGAAAGGTTTGAACAAGAAAACAATCTTCATTCCTTTTGGAAAACTAGTATAAGACAACTGAAATCGATCCTTCATAATCGTCAAATATTAAAAGTTGTGTTTAGTGGCTCATCATATGATGGGGTATTTAAGACGATCAAAGATTATATTCAACCAATACTTAGTGTTATTATCTTAAGTGCAGGTGTTGGTACGATAGCTAGTTTAGATCAAGATCAAAGTCTCAAATTTTATCTTGGTATACTTTACGGGTTATTTTATATAGTAAGTTCTTTTGCGTCTAAGAATGTCTTTAGAGTGACAACAAGATTTGGGCAAGTTAAGGTTTTTGAAACAATGTATGACTTAATGGGTATCTTATTAATCATATTAGCGATATCAGTTGGTAATGAATTCTTGTATATAACAATGATCATTTACTTTATCTTGTACTTCATGAGTGATGCTAGAAGACCAACGTTTCTAGAGGTATCAAGCGATCATATGGATAAGTCGCAAAGGGTTACAGTTTTATCGATCGAAAGTCAGGTTAGAGCGTTTTTTATGATGATCTTTGCGCCACTATTTGGATTTATCGCTGAAGCGTTCTCTTTAAGCGTATTGTTTGTTATGGTGGGGATAGCATTACTCATAGCTAATCGCTTCTTAAGTTTAAGAAGCAAAGGATAAACATATCCAAATAATTTATATGATGATCTATAGGAGGATCTTGATTTGACAAAAAACAATCGACTTTATTCATTGAGTGAGATCTATATGGTCATTTACAAAGGGATTAGAACAGTTACTTACTTAAGCAAAGCTCGTAAAAATAAACAAATAGATCAACAGTTTATTGAAAGGATCATGATTGCTGTAACGGAAGTGAATGGTTGTGATATATGTTCATATACTCATACTAAAATGGCTTTAGAAGCTGGCATGAGTAATGAAGAGATCCAAAATATGTTAGCTGGTGAAATCAGTGATGTACCACAACAACAGGTTCAAGCGATCATGTTTGCCCAACATTACGCCGAAAATCGCGGTAAACCTAGTAAAAAGTCATGGGATCAGATCGTTAATAATTATGGTGAATCATTGGCATTAGGTATCTTAGGTTCAATTAGAGTGATCATGATGGGAAACGTTTTGGGTATTCCTTACAACTCATTCTTTAAGCGCTTCAAAGGACAATCTGATCAAAGAAGTAGTATTGTCTACGAATTAAAAGTAATGACCCTTGGAAGCTTATTTATTCCAATTGTGATGATACATGCTTTGTTTTCTGCTTTACTTAAACAAGAAGTAGTAGCTATCTACTAGGATATATAAATATTAATTTGATAAACAAACACCTCATTGGTTATTGCTAATGAGGTGTTTTTTTATGGGGGTTAGAAAAAGATATTGACATATGCCAATAACATATTATAATGAAGTTGTAATTGACATATGCCAATAACCATAAGGAGGTGATGATATGCCAAATAGAAACGGAACAGGTCCAATGGGACAAGGTTCAAAAACAGGAAAAGGTATGGGTAATTGTTCAGATGAAGTAAACAATCAGAATATGAAATCAAGATCTGGTGGCAATAGAGGAAATAGAAACATGTTTATGGATGAAAATACTAAATTGCCTACTAAAGAACTATTACTTGAACAAAAAGCATTCTTAGAAAATGCTTTAAAAGATATTGAAAAACAGCTATTAGAAATTGATCAAAAGTAATTAACAGGGCTAGCCCTGTTAATTATCGTAAGTAAAGGAGTGATAAGATGCCAAGACCGAGAAAATGGCGGATGGTTTGTTGTGAGCCAGAGAATAAACTGTTTGGTCCACTTAATGGTGTACAGCTAGATAATCAACCTGTAACTATGACAATTGATGAGTATGAAATAATAAGATTGATCGATGTGGAAGGTTTAACACAAAGTGAATGTGCTGAGCGCATGATGGTTGCAAGAGCTACAATCCAGACTAGTTATCAACAAGCACGGAATAAACTAGGACAAGTGCTTGTTAATGGTCGTGTATTACAGATCGAGGGTGGCGACTTTAGATTATATGATGATGTACAGAGAAATCTTTATGGTTGTAGTAGACATCAACGCAATCGCTTTAAAAGAAGATAGATATTAAAAGGAGAAA
>CAYNYC010000078.1:2839-6858 GCA_964401415.1 uncultured Erysipelotrichaceae bacterium | reverse complement strand
AAGGTAGTTTAGAATGTAATTTCTTTGGTCTTGGATACTTTCATAAAGATCATTAACGATACGATCGTTAACGCTGTTAAGATCGTCGCCAAAGCCGCAGCTATACCATAATTACCTCTTGATACATAAGTATAGATAGCTAGTGTCAACGTGATCGTCTTTAGGTTATACAAGATGATAGCGGTCGATAGTTCGGTAATGATCGTTACCCAACTTAAGATCGCACCTGATAAGATACCATTACCCATCATTGGTACGGTTACCTTAAAGAAGGCTTTCATTTTTGAAGAACCCAAACTGATCGCCGCTTCTTCGATCGTTATCGGAATCTGCTGTAAGATCGCCACTGATGATCTGATCGTATAAGGTATCCGTCGTATAATTAAAGCTACTACCATGATCACTGCCGTACCTGTTAATACAAGTGGTTTGGTATTAAAAGCAATGACTAAAGCGATACCAACAACCGATCCTGGAATAATATAGGGAACCATCGATAATGTATCGATCAGTTTATTAAGTTGGTTATTACGTCTAACAACCAGATAAGAGATCAAGATAGCCAATAAGATGATTAAAACTAAAGCAATACCACCAATAATAAAGGTGTTTTGAATGGCGCTTCCCATCCGATCAAAGGCTTCATAATAGCTCTTTAGTGAATAACCTTCCACAAATAACTTACCAGAGGTGTTTTGGAAAGAAGTGTAGATAACATATGCTTGTGGGGCGAAAGCTATACCTACTGTTATGTAGGTAAACGCATGAATAAGAATGTTAAACATTCCTTTAGCTTGCTTTCTTTCAACTGGATGTAAGGCATTCATTGTAAATTGGAATTTACTATTTACAAACCGTTGTAATAAGAAGATCAATGCTGTTATACCAATAGCGATAACACTAATCGCTGCCCCAAAATTATGATTAGTACCAACTTCACCAAAATACTGATTATAGATCTCAACAGGGAAAGTACGATATCCCTCACCTATTAAAAGTGGTGTACCAAAGTCCGCAAATGCTCTCATAAAGACAAGGAGTGTGGCGGCTAAGATTGTTGGCATACATAACGGGATGATAACCTTAAAGAAACGTTTTATTCCTGTTACTCCCATGTTTTCAGAAGCTTCAAGCAAAGAATTATCAATGTTTTTTAGCGCTCCTGATACATAAAGGAAAACAAGAGGAAATAACTGTAAAGATAAAACCAACAAGATACCATTGAAACCATAAATACTACCTATTCTGACACCAGTTATACTCAAGATCAAATTTGTGATCAAGCCATTACGACCAAGTAGTAATATCCAAGAATAAGCACCGATAAAAGGAGCTGACATACTACAAAGAATAACGACAACCTGTATTAGAGTCTTACCTTTGATCTCATACATGTTATAAAAATAAGCTAAAGGAACACCAATGATTAAAGTCAAGATTGTCGCTAAACTACTCACTTTGATACTGTTGATCAACGTATCGGTATAATATGGTTTACTGAAAAATTTAGCTAGATACTCTAATGTAAAACCTTCTTCTGTATATACCGCTTGTCCTAATAACTTAAATAATGGAAATAATAAGAATAAGATATATAATCCTAACACAACTAAAGATACGATAACCCATATATCTTTACCGGTCTTTGTCCGACCATCTCCAGAGTCATTCTTTTTGGTAAAAAAGCTTTTCTTGATAACTTTATTGGTTGCGCTAGAAGTCGCTTCCATACTAATTACCTGCACTCACTTTGGATGAATATATATCTCCGTCGTTTTTAACGCCTTTTACCAAATTTTTTGTTCCATCTGAATTAAAGATATTGACCTTCTCTTGTTTGACTGTCAAATAAACTTGTGTTGCTTTAGATATACTATTATCAATCCTTGATTCTTGAATGATCTCCGCTTTTTCCTCAGAATCTAAATGTACAAAATAATGCGTATTCAAACCTAAGAATACACTGTCATCAACTGATGCCTTGATACCTTCATGATTACTCTCGTTGATCACAAACTCTTCTGGTCTGATACTAACGATAACATCCTGATCATGTCTTTCTTCATCAAGGATATTATTCATTTCTAGATCATAGCCCATTGGAAATTTAATGATTGTCTTATTATCTTTAACGACCATCTTGGCCTCGACAATATTAGTTCTTCCAATAAAAGTAGCCACAAATAAATTGGCCGGTCTTTGATATAGGTCTTTGGGAGATCCTACATGTTGAATATCGCCATCTTTCATAACAGCGATGCGATCACTAACGGCCATAGCTTCCTCTTGGTCATGAGTAACATAGACAGTCGTTATGCCAACTCTGTTTTGAATTTCTTTGATTACTGATCGCATCTCAACGCGTAATTTAGCGTCCAGATTGCTTAAAGGCTCATCCATAAGCAATACATCAGGTTGAATGACTAAAGCTCTAGCCAAAGCCACACGCTGTTGTTGACCACCAGATAAGCGCTCAGGCATCCGCTCTTTATACTCTTCAATCTGCATTAACTTCAAGATGCTAGCTGTTTGTTTAGCAATTTCATCTTTTGGTAGTTTACGATTATGCAATCCAAAAGCAACGTTTTTCTCAACTGTTAAATGCGGGAAAATGGCATAGTTTTGAAAGACCATACCAATGTTACGTTTAGATGGATCAAAATTATTGATCATTTTATCGTTAAAATAAAATTCGCCACCTTCAATACTATTAAACCCAGCGATCATGCGCAATAATGTTGTCTTACCACAACCCGATGGACCAAGGAGGGTGAAAAATTCACCCTCCTTGATGTCAAGAGATAGATCGGTAATAACTGTATTATCGCCATATCGTTTGATCGCATTTCTTATTTTGATTGCTACACTCATACGATATCTACTCCTTTTTTAATGAATTTAGTTTGTGATTAATTCAGCCCATCTTTCTTGCCATGCTGCTTTATTTTCAGCAACAAGCATACCGTCTTCAACAACTATGTTGATTTCACTAAATGGAATGATCTCAGCAGCCGTATTAACGATTGATGTAATAACTGGACGAGCTGTTGTTGTAGCTATAGCTTGTTGACCAGCTTCTGATTGTAGGAAATCAATAAATAATTTAGCATTATCCATGTTAGGAGCGTTTTTAACGATAGCAGCTCCAGCTGGTAACCAAACAGCACCTTCTGCAGGATAAACTATCTTAACATTTGTTGCGCCATCAACTAATAATGAGACAGCAGGATCTTCATAAGTTACACCAACTGCATATTCACCAGCAGAAACGCCTTTGTAAATAGCAGATGAACTTGAAATAACGATACCGTCTAGTTGTTCAATAAATGATTCAACCCATGTCCAAGCTGCTTCATCATATGGTTCTTCACCCATGACTAATAACATATTTGTTAATTCAGCCCAAGCACTTGATGATGCTGTAGGATCGCCCATGGCGATTTTGCCTTTTAATTCTGGCCATAATAATGATTCATAACCAGTAAATGCTTCAGGATCAAGTTCTAGTTCAGCAAATATATCAAGATTTATTAACAATACTCCACTACCATCTAACGCATAATTAGAATAGAAACCATTATAACTTTGATAATCTTCAGGCAAGTTAGCATCGTTTGGTGATACATACTCTTCCCATAGATCAGGATAAGCATTAAAGTTACCTAAATTAGCTCCACCCCATAAAACATCAGCTTGAGGATTCTCTTTTTCACTATCAATTCTAGTTAAACAGTCACCAGTACCAGCTGAAATCAATTCAACTGTAACACCTGTTTCTGCTTCAAAAGCTGGAATAACAGCCTCGATCAGTTTATCTGAGTTAGGTGAATAAATAACCACTTTCTGCTCAGCAGGTTCTGGTTCGCCTTCATCACTAGCACAACCAACTACAGCTAATGCCAGCATAGCAATAACAAGCAACTTCAAAAATTTCTTCATGTTACCTCCTAATTACGATTTTATGTAATCGTTTTCCTAATTTAATGTTACTCCATAAAAAACTGACTGTCAATCATTTA
>CAYNYC010000078.1:0-2739 GCA_964401415.1 uncultured Erysipelotrichaceae bacterium | reverse complement strand
GCTTCGCTATCTTTACTCTTTGAATCTTCTTTTATCTGATCAAGATATTTCTTCAAAGCATAGATCGCGACTGCCGATGTAAACAATATAGCCGGAATCAACTTTTTCATAATATCATATCTCCTCTGTAATGTTATCTTACCATTATTTAGTGGTTTATGCTATATTATAGTAAACTACAGGGGATATGATAATGTATGATATCGTGATCATCGGTGCTGGAATAATAGGCGCCAACATCGCTTACAATTTAGGCAAATATAATGTTAATATCTTAGTTTTAGAACAAGAACTTGATATCGCTACTAAGACATCAAAGGCTAATTCAGGTATCATTCATAGTGGTTATGATTGTAAACCCAATACCTTAAAAGCAAAGATGAATGTCAAAGGGAAAACACTATACCCTGAATTAGCTAATAAGCTAAACTTTCCCTACAAACAGCTTGGTTCTTTGGTTTTAGCATTTAACGATGAAGATATCAAGCAACTAGATATCTTATATGATCAAGGTATTAAAAATAATATAAAGACACTATCAATCATTGATCATGATCAAATCATGAAACTTGAACCAAATATCAACGATAATGTTAAAAAAGCTCTATACGCTCCTGATGCTGCGATCATCTGTCCATATGAAGCAACTTTAGCCTTCGCAGAAAACGCTGTAGCAAATGAAGTTAATTTTTCCTTTGGTCAGAAAGTAAATAAGATCACTAAGACAGACAACTGCTTTATCATTAATGATCAGATAAAAACTAAGTACATCATCAACGCCGCTGGCGTTTGTAGCGATGATGTCGCGAGTTTGATTGGCGATAATCGCTATCAGATCACAGCTCGTAAAGGTGAATACCTGTTACTTGACCGTAGCGAATATCTGTTTAACCATATAATATTTCAAACACCTACACAGATGGGAAAAGGAATTTTGATCGTTCCTACCGTTGATGGTAACACAATGATCGGACCAACAGCCGTTGATCAAATAGATAAAGAAGATGATTCAGTAACCCAAGCGGGCATTGATGAAATAAAAAGATCGATCACTAAATTGACCAACAAGATCAATTTACGCAAAGTCATCACCGAATTCAGTGGCCTACGAGCAATTTATGAAGATGATTTTGTGATTGAACCATCAACTATCGATCCTCACTTCATAAATCTAATTGGTATCGCCTCTCCTGGCTTAGCTAGTGCACCAGCCATTGGTGAATATGTTGTTGAAATATTAGTACAACAGGGGCTAAATCTAACATTAAAAGACAACTACGTCGCAGAAAGAGCCAAACCAATTAGGATAAAAGAATTAAATAGAAATGAATATGACAAACTTATTCGCCAGTATCCCCTTTATGGTAAGATTATCTGTCGTTGTGAAACTGTTAGTGAACAAGAGATCATCAATGCGATCAAAGACCCCTTACCAGCTTTAACCCTTGATGGGATCAAAAGACGAACTAGAGCTGGTATGGGACGTTGTCAAGGAGGTTTTTGTAGTATCAAGATCATGGAATTATTAAGTGAATATCAAAATGTCGATATGACTAAAGTATATAAATCATCACCTAACTCACCACTTGTTATTCAAAAGACTAAAACAGGTAATGAAAATGAATAAGGCTCATTATCAACTCATCGTGATCGGTGGTGGCCCAGCAGGTTTAGCTGGAGCTATTCAAGCAGCTAAAGAAGGTTTAACTAAAATATTAATCTTAGAAAGAGATGAACATCTTGGTGGTATCTTAAGACAATGTATCCACAATGGCTTTGGTCTGCATATCTTTAAAGAAGAATTAAGCGGTCCAGAATACGCCGCTAAATGGGTAGAGCAACTTCAAGATCTACCAATTGATATCATGTTAAATACAACAGTTATTCAAATAAGTGCTGATAAAGCAATGATCGTTGTCAATCAAGAAGGTATCCATCAAATGACTAGTGATAATATCTTATTAGCTATGGGGTGTCGGGAAAGAACCAGAGGCGCCATTATGACTCCAGGATTTAGACCAGCAGGCGTCTATACCGCCGGCTTAGCCCAAAAACTGGTAAATATTAATGGCTACCTGCCTGGTAAAGAAGTAGTGATCGTTGGTAGTGGTGACATCGGCTTGATCATGGCCCGAAGAATGACCCTTGAAAAAGCCCATGTACAACTTGTGACTGAAATCATGCCTTACTCAAGTGGTTTAGCTCGTAATATAGCTCAATGTGTCAATGATTTTGATATACCCCTTAAATTTAATACAACGATCACTAAGATCCATGGCAAAGATCGCGTTACCGGGGTAACGATCGCCAATGTCGATAAAGATCTTAAACCCTTAAAAGAAACTGAAAGTTTTGTAAGTTGTGATACCGTTTTGTTTTCTGTTGGACTTATTCCTGAAAATGAACTGTCTACCCAAATTGGCATTGATCTTGACCCAATAACAGGAGGCCCTATCGTTAGTGAAGAATTAGAAACTTCATTACCTGGCTTTTACGCTTGTGGTAATGTTTTACATGTTCATGATCTTGTTGACAATGTCAGTCAAGAAGCGATGAAAGCCGCTAAGGCTATCGCTTATAAATCAGTAAAAAGAGAAAAAGCGATCGATGTTGAACATGATCAAACGATTCGTTATGTCATACCCCAAAAAATAAATAGTCTTGATCATGATGAATTAACCTTCTCATTACGTGTTACTGATGTCTATCGAAATGTTCAGATCAAGATCTTCAGTGATA
>CAYNYC010000077.1:0-6984 GCA_964401415.1 uncultured Erysipelotrichaceae bacterium | reverse complement strand
ACCTCCGGGTTATGAGCCCGACGAGCTACCAGACTGCTCTACCCCGCGATATATTTTGGATTTATGGATGTGTTTTGGCGGAGGAACTGGGATTCGAACCCAGGCGCCGGTCGCCCGACCTACCGGTTTTCAAGACCGGACCCTTCAACCACTTGGGTATTCCTCCAAATTGATTGGTGGACCCTGTAGGACTCGAACCTACGACCAACCGGTTATGAGCCGGTAGCTCTGACCAACTGAGCTAAGGGTCCGCGCTTTCCAATTGGTAGCGGAAGTGGGACTCGAACCCACGACCTTTCGGGTATGAACCGAACGCTCTAGCCAACTAAGCTATTCCGCCATGTATTAATGGTGGGAATGAACCGACAGTCCATTTTATGGCTATGTTGGTCACCGCTTGTCTATTATAGCATAAACATTATTTATAACCAAGATTAAATTCATAAAAAATATCATTTTTTCATAAATTTATTCTCTAAGGATTTTTGGGTAGTTTAACTAATATTTTAGTAATATTAGACTAAATTTATCAAGATAAGTTTGCTAAAAGCGCTTACATGTTTTATTATTATGATATAGAGTAGCTATATATATAAATAATGTAAGATATGTGCCTAATTTGGTCAAGACTGTTTGATACATTGATCAAACAGATAAATAATAGAAAGAAAGGAGTATTGTATGTCGATATTTGATAAGATTGGTGAGGGTGTAAAAAGTTTTACGGAAAAAGCATCTGATGTTGTCGAAACGTCTAAGATTTCTGCCAAGATTAATGCTGAAAAGAATGTTATTGGAACACTTAGAGCTAGAATTGGAGAAATTGTCTTTGAACAGTTTAAAAATGGAGCTGTTCTTGAACCAGAAGTAGTAGAGTTATGTAACAACATCAAAGAATCAGAGAATGTCATCGTCAAATTAGAAGAAGAGATCAACAGAATTAAAAATACTGAAAATAAACCACCACAATGCAAAAAGTGTGGGGCAACGCTTAAGCCTAATGCTAAGTTCTGTCCAGAATGTGGACAAAAAGTTGAAGAAAGTGTTTTGGAAAAAGTACAAGAAGCTGTTAGTACAAAGCATTGTCCTTCATGTAACGAGATTTTACCCAATGATGTAACATTCTGTCCAGAGTGTGGTTATCAATTTAAAGAATGATTGTGATAATTTAATACTATAATAATGTACTGAGTAGTGTTTACGCATTATATTGATGATCTTCAATATTTATATTATTGATTGTCATTGATTATAATGCGTAGTTTTATTTGTAGATCATTGATGGTGATAAGGAGATATCATGATTCAAAGAAAGATAAAGTTGAAAAGAATTGGAAGGCAAACAACTGATGGGGCAGGGGTTAAATTAACCCGTGTGTTGGATAATAACACAACAGCGTTGTTTGATCCATTTCTGCTTTTAGATAGTTTTGACTCTACTGAACCAAATGATTACTTGGCTGGTTTTCCAACTCATCCTCACCGTGGTATAGAAACGATCACTTATTTGATCGATGGTTTGATTGAACATGAAGATAGTTTAGGTAATAAAGATGTTATCTTACCTGGTGAGAGTCAATGGATGACGGCTGGTAGTGGTATTTTACATCAAGAAATGCCAAAGGCCGCTACATGGATGTTAGGATGGCAACTATGGTTGAATATGTCCAAAGTCGAGAAAATGAGTGAACCGGCTTATTTATCAATAACCAAGGCAATGATCCCAACTGTTGAAAAATCAAAAGTTAAAATCCACGTGATCTCTGGAGCTTTTGATAATACCTTTGGAATTAAGCCAGATCATGAAATGGCAACGATATATGATATCGAGTTATTGTCTGAGGCAAGCATTAATATTCCATCTAAATCTGACCATACTGTTTTTGTTTTTGTGATACTAGGAAATTGTATGATCAATGATGATGAAATCTTAACAAAGACGGCAGTCTTATTTGAAGAAGGAGATAGTATCACGATTTCAACTAAAGTAGATCCAGCCCGTGTTATGTATTTTGAAGCTAAGCCGTTAAAAGAATCAATTAGCTGGGGCGGTCCAATCGTAATGAATACCGATGAAGAGTTAAGATTGGCATTTGATGAATTGAATAAAGGCACGTTTATTAAGCATAAATAGATAAAAGACAACCGTTGGGTTGTCTTTTATAATACTTTACTTAGAAATAGTTTAGTTCTTTCATTTGTTGGATGGTTAAATAATTGATCAGGTGAACCACTTTCAATTATTTTCCCTTCATCCATAAAGATAACCTTATTACTGACTTCTTTGGCAAAGCCAATCTCGTGAGTAACAACGACCATAGTCATCCCATCATGAGCTAATTCTTTCATGACCATCAAGACTTCTTTAACCATTTCTGGATCAAGAGCTGATGTAGGCTCATCAAATAACATGATCTTAGGATTCATTGCTAAAGCTCTTGCAATGGCTACTCTTTGTTTTTGACCACCAGATAATTTATTAGGATATTCATAGGCCTTGTCTTGTAAGCCGATTCTATGTAGAAGTTTTAATGCATTTTCTTCAGCATCTACTTTATCTAATCCTAAGATATTGATTGGTCCCATGGTGATATTATCGATTACTTTTTTATGAGGGAAGAGGTTAAATGATTGAAAGACAAAACCCAGTTTAGTCCGTAGTTCTTGCATTTGTTTATCATTATGATAATCAATTTCTTGATCATCAACAAATACTTGACCATGATCTGGAATCTCTAACCCATTTATACATCTTAATAAGGTGCTTTTACCACTGCCGCTGGGACCTAATAGGCATACGATCTCTTTTTCGTGAATTTCAATACTGACGTTATCTAGGGCTAGCACATTGGGAAAGTTTTTATGGATATTAGTTAACTTAATCATATACTTTCATCCTCTTTTCCAATTTCTTAGCAAACATTGAGATCGTAAGTGTCATAAATAAATATACGATCGCTGCCATAAACAGGGGAATTATGTAGTTATAATAACGACTTCCAAGTATCTGCGATCCCTTTAGTAATTCAGTTGCGCCAATAGAAGAAACTAACGATGAATCTTTGATCAATACGATAAACTCAGAGACCATTGGAGGGATTATTCTTTTGAAAGCTTGGGGCAAGATGATTAGTTTCATGATCTTAAAGCGGGATAAACCAAGTGATTTACCCGCTTCCCATTGCCCAACATCAATCGATTCAATTCCACTACGAATCAATTCAGCTGAATAAGCTCCTGAGTTAATACTCATACCAACAACTCCAGCGATAAATACTTGAGTTGAAAAAGCCAAACTTGAATATCCTGGAATTAATTGTGGTAATCCGAAAAAGAAAATGAATAATTGTAATAGCATTGGTGTTCCACGAATGAATTCAATATAGATGTTAGCAATGACTCGTAACAGTTTATTATGACTGATCTTACACGCGGCGGTAATCGTACCAATGATTAAACCAAATACAATGGAGATCACAGCTAAGATCAGTGAATTCTTGGCGCATGAGATCAGAAATGAGATATTTTCAATTGTTATGATCTTTTCCAAGATTGTCATTTAGTTTATACGCCCCATTTATCGATAAGGGTTTGGTAAGTGTCTGATTCAACAAACTGTTCGATCAATTCATTGATCTTATCAGCCAATAGATCATTTTCATTTTTGATGATGATCGATACACTCTCATCTAATAGTGTTTCTTCTAAAACAACATATTCACCAGTTGTTTCATAATTCTTAGCTACGGCTAGATCAGTTACGAAAGCATCGATGATCCCATTTTTTAAACTTTCTAAACCAACAAGAGTATCATTAAAGCTAACGACCTCTTTTGTGCCTTCTATACTATTGGCAGCTTCTTCACCGGTTGTTCCTAATTGAACCCCAACAGTTTTTTCACTAAGATCATTAATGCTTGTTATGGCAGATCCTTGTTTAACGATAACTACTTGAGCACTGGCAAGATACGGGGTTGAGAAGATTACATCACGATCAGCATCATAAGTAAAACCACTTAAACCAATATCAACTTGACCAGTTTGCACAGCAGTAACGATCGTCGCAAACTCCATTTGGGCAAATTCTAGTTCAATCTCTTCTTCAAGATAGGTCATTAAAGCATTGATCATGTCAATATCAAACCCTTCGATCTGACCATCAGTAGTTAAACTTTCAAATGGAGGATAATCAGGTGAGATCCCAATTACTAGTTTGGTGGGAGTTTTAAGTTGGTCAACCCATGTTTTGGGGGTGTCGTCTACTTTGCTTTGACAGCCCACTAAGGCCGTTGCGGTTAATAAGATTAACAGATAAATAGCTAGTTTTTTCATTGTTTTTCTCCTTTTAGCTTGAATATAATAAAAACGCCTCTTGAAATATCAAGAGACGTTATAAGCGCGGTACCACTCTAATTGCCCGAACTAATGTCGGACCAACTCATCCATAACGCTGGATACACGTCTTACCATACTAAATTCCGGTAAGCATCTTACAAGTGCGTTTCAGTATCTTTCTTTGGTTAAGCTTTCACTCTATCTTAACTCGCTAACAAAGTTTTTGATACTTACTCTCTTGGTCTTAGATTTATGGTTGTAATCATAAACCACAAAGATGACAATGTCAACTTATTTGTTTTAAAAGTAAAAACAAACACGTTCATTCGTTGTTAAGGGGTGGTTAATATGCTAAAATGCATATACATGATCAAGGAGAATTTATGAATAACGTCGATTTGCATATCCATAGTATTTATAGTGATGATGGACAATATTTACCAAAAGATCTTATTAAAATGGCCAAAGATAAAAAGATTGCCTTAATGTCGATCACCGATCATGATCGCGCAATAGCTAATGCAGAAGCCATATCTATAGCGAAAGAATATGATATTACTTATCTAACTGGAATTGAAGTATCATGCCAATATGAAGGTGTAGACCTTCATGTATTAGGATATGGTATTGATCATACAAACCCACAATGGGAAACACGTTACAGGGGGGTTATGAATGACTATAATTCCTTGTTTTATGAGATAGTAGATAAATTGAACGCTTATCTTCGTGTTGATATTGATGCGCAAATGTTGATCGATCAAGCAGGAGACAAGATGGTAAACGGTGAAACAATCTGTCATTATTTATTATCGGATCCTAAGAATAAAGAGAATCCATTATTAAGACCTTATTTCCCAGGTGGTGATCGTAGTGATATGCCATTAGTTCACTTCTATTGGGATTTGATGGCTCAGGGGAAGCCGGCTTATGTTGGTTTAAACAATATTACTGAACTTAGTAAGGCGATCAAGATGATTACATCAGCTGGTGGTTTTGCGGTCTTAGCTCATCCTGGTCAAAACTTAGCTGGTAAGGAAGACTTATTAGAAGGTATTATTAATGAAGGTGTTTCAGGTATTGAGGTATATACTAACTATCATAATAAAGCACAGATCACATACTACAAAGAAAAAGCACTTGAGTTAGATTGTCTAATTACTGGTGGTAGTGATTTTCATGGTAAAATTAAACCAAATATCGAGATAGGGAAGCATCATGGACAAATTGAGAAAGATGACTTTCTTAAAGAACTTATAGATAGGAAACTAATATGAAATTTGGATTTATATCCTTAGGTTGTTCGAAAAACTTAGTTGACTCAGAAAGATTCATGGGTTTTTTGGTGGAAAATGATCATCAATTAGTTAATGATCCAAAACAAGCTGAAGTGATCATTATTAATACCTGTGGTTTTATCAATAGTGCCAAACAAGAAAGTATCGATACGATCTTAGAAATGGCTGAATATAAGAAGCTTAATTGTCAAAGCTTGATCGTTGTTGGGTGTCTTGTTCAACGATATATCGATGATCTCAAAGAGAGTTTACCAGAGGTGGATCATTTTATCACGATAGATGATTATGATCGTTTACCAGAAATATTTTCTGAAATATTTGATCAAGATTTTCATCATTACGGTAAAGATAAACGGGTATTATCCACTAAACCATGGATGGCTTATTTAAAGATAGCTGAAGGTTGTAGTAATCGTTGTGCATATTGTGCTATACCACTAATACGTGGTGATTATCGTTCTAAAGCAATGACTGACATCATTAAAGAAGCGCAGATATTAGCTGATAATGGAGTTAAAGAATTAGTTTTGATTGCTCAAGATACAACCCGTTTCGGTTATGATCTTGATGGCAAATTACATCTTTTAGAGCTGTTACAGAAATTATCTAAGATTGATGGTTTCCATTGGATTAGAGTATTATATATGTATCCAGATGAAATAACTGAAAAGCTGATCTTGGGTATGAAAGAATTACCTAAAGTATTACCATATTTTGATATTCCGGTTCAACATGGTAGTGATAAGATGTTAAAAGCGATGAATAGAAGAGGATCAAAAGCCTCAATCCTGGAAACAGTTAAATTAATTAGAAATACTTTTGAAATGCCCGCTTTAAGAACAACAGTGATCGTTGGCTTTCCAGGTGAAGATGAGAATGATTTTAATGAATTATTACAAATGGTCAAAACTGTTGGTTGGGATCGTTTAGGTGCTTTTGATTATTCACATGAAGAAGATACCGCTGCGTATGAATTGTTGGATGATGTTGATGAACAAACTAAGAATTGGCGTTTGAAGACACTTATGCAAGTTCAACAAGAAATAGTATATGAAAACAATCAACGATTGATCGATAAAACGTTAGAAGTCTTGATTGAAAGTTATGATGCGCTTAAAAAGCAATATCGAGGTCGTAGTCTATTTAGTGCGCCAGATGGCGTTGATGGGATCGTTTACGTTAGATCAGAGAATAAAGTGTTAGAATTTGGTGGTTTTTATCAAGTAAAGATAACCAGTGCTAACGCATATGATCTAATTGGACATATAATTGAGTGATCAATTAAGATAAGGGGGCAATATGTTATCTAAGTATGTGATCATTACAGGTAAAGGCCAAGCAGAAATTCAAG
>CAYNYC010000076.1:0-7020 GCA_964401415.1 uncultured Erysipelotrichaceae bacterium | reverse complement strand
ATTTTTGTCGTTTTCCATTATTATTCTCCCTTTTCCTTGTGTAAAGTTATTCATATTTTTAATTATACTATTTTTTAAGCTTTGTGTGAAATATTTTTGTAATTTAATGAAATTTTTATCACATAAAGCATTAATGAATATTTATCTGCACAAATAAAGAAAAAGTAGACTTTTTAAATTGTCTACTTTTATCTTACTAGTTCAAATCGCTCATCTTTTTTTGTAATACAAATATTCTATTTCTCTTTTTTAAAACACAGGAACCAATCAAGACAATAATTATCATCATCCTGACTTTCCATACGCTCTTTAGCAACTCCACATGATCCAGCTGTTGGTACGATCGTGTCTTCACCTGGTTGCCAGTTAGCTGGTGTTGCTACGTTATCCTTATCAGCTTTTTGAAGAGCCAAGATGATCCTTTTGATCTCATCAAAGTTTCGTCCAGTTGACGCTGGATAGTATAAGATCGTTCTAACGATTGCCTTTGGGTCAATGATAAATACCGCTCTTACAGCTTGTGTGTTTGATTGCGATTGGATCATGCCATATTTATTGGATACTTCCATTCTAATATCTTCGATCAGTGGAAATTTAACTTCAATGTTTTTCATACCTTTCCACTCTATATCTTGAATCTTTCTTAACCAAGCAATATGGGCATAAAGTGAGTCTACTGATAAACCAATCAATTCTGTATTCAGTGCCTTAAACTCATCAGCCATTGACGCAAAAGTCATAAATTCTGTTGTACAAACTGGTGTAAAATCAGCTGGATGTGAAAAAAGAATGACCCACTTTCCTTTATAATCTTCTGGAAACTTAATCTTACCTTGTGTTGTGACCGCTTCAAAGGCTGGCGCTGGATCACCGATTAACGGCATGCGATAAACTTGATTTTCTTCCATATTAGTATTTTTTTCCTCCTTTAATACTATTGTTAATATCATCATAGATGATAAAAACATCTTGTTCAGTAACAAAATCACCAATGTTAGTCAAAACTATCTAAGAAGCGAAAAATTTTTATCTGTTTATCAATTATTGCAATACCTTAATCTATTTACATAATATCACAAATATAAAACAGGGAATAAATTTCCCTGTTAATTAATTAAATGTTTTCCTTAGATATTAGTTTATCAGCTATATGATTTAATGAATTATCATCATAATATTCAATCAATCCATCATCACAAGCTTTCGCTAGTTTAGGATCGATCGGTAATTTGCCTAATATATCAAGATGGTGTTCTTTGGCGATATCATCAATATGACTTTCACCAAAGATCTGGTAATCTTTATCATTATCAGGACAATGGAAATATGACATATTTTCAACAACCCCTACAATAGGGATGTTCATCATTTCGGCCATTTTGACAGCTTTACTAACGATCATTGAAACAAGTTCTTGTGGAGATGTAACAATAATGATGCCATCAACTGGTAAACTTTGAAAAACCGTCAATGATACATCACCAGTTCCAGGCGGCATATCGATAAACATGTAATCAATGTCACCCCATTGGACATCTGTCCAAAACTGTTTAACGGTACTGCCAATTATGGGACCTCTCCATAGTACTGGATCAGTTTCTTTTTCAAGCAAGAAGTTGATAGACATCACATTAATACCTGTTTGACTTAATACTGGTAAAATACCCAAATCATTTCCTACTGCTTTTTGTTTTAATCCAAAAACCTTCGGTATTGATGGACCAGTTATATCAGCGTCAAGTATAGCCGTATTATATCCTCGACGATTCATCGCTACCGCCATTAAAGACGTTACTAGTGATTTGCCTACTCCGCCTTTTCCACTTACAATTCCATATACTTTTCTTACATTACTTGCTTGATTAGCTTCCGCTGCAAAACTGTTTGGTTTTGTACGATCATCACAACTACTCACACTACAACTTTCGCATTGATTATTACAACTCTCACTCATATTTTTATTCCCCTTATCTTTTCTTTTACACGATGACAACTACTAGTATGACAAAATTGATTATTGCCTGTACAAAGCTGATAATCACCACCATCGATGACGATCGTTGATCCCTCTACTAACGCTGTAGCGATCTTAGCTCGAGCTTGATCATAGATCTTTTGAACCGTTGTTCTAGCGACATTCATTTGTAAAGCACACTCAACTTGTGTCAAATCTTCATGGTCAATCAAACGGATCGTTTCATACTCATCAACACTCATTACTAAAACATGCCTTTTATCTTTATTACTGATTGGACCAAATTCTTTCCGATCGGGTAATCGACACACTCTTCGCCATTTTCTAGGACGCGCCATAAAACCTCCATTTAAACCATATTCTAATTATATTAAATAAATGACATATGTCAATTATTAAACATCAAGATTCCAGGATCAACGATCAATAGGATACCAATCACGATCATTAATAGCGCACCGATGATATGCGTTACTTTCGCAAATTTTGTAGATATACCAGTGAGTTTCATCGTTAACACAGCTGCCCCAAAAACGATCAGATCATCTAGCATAAAAAATAGTACATAACCACCCAAATATAGATAATAACTAATATGTGGTAATTCATTCATTGTTAGGATCTGTGTATAAATTACAGGTAGTCCTGCAGAGCATAATAGTTCAATCATATTGATCGTTATCGCTAAACCGATAATGCCTAAGATCGCCAACCAATAACTATTTTCACTAGTAAAGTTTCTAATCTTGGTAAAGATCTTATCTCTTCTTTCATCATTAACTACTTCACAGCCATCACCTTTTTGCTTAATAGCTTTGAACAGATTAAAACTCCCTCCACCTAAGGCTACTATGGCTACCGCCAAGCGTAACCATATTGTGGCTTGTAGATACATCGTTATATTAAGCCAAGCTGCCATAAAGAAATAATACATGATGGCTGAAGATGCGATAAACGTTACGCCCAAAACCCATAACCGTTTACGATCTTTGACTGAGATAAGTAAACTTATCAAAAACAACAACACCCACATCGCACAGGGGTTAAATCCATCAATGACACCTAAGATAACAGTTAATACAGGCAATGATAATGACTTTACATCAATTTTTCCTAAAAATGGTAAATCTAAAATCATATTACCTTCATTAACTATACCTAATAGAGCTTCTTCAATCTTTTGATCAGTATATCCTTCACTATAACCAATAAAATACTGATCACCAATAACGACAAAAGGTACACCGTTGACTTCAATATCTAATTCTTTAGCTTTCGCTTTTAATAAATCAAGATTATCTTTATTTTCATATACCTCATAAGCATTGATCGTCACATCTGGGTATCTATTTTGTAAATCATCAAGAAATACTTTCTCAGCAGCACAATGTGGACAGCTGACACCATAAAAGAAATCGATTTCGATTTCTTCATTATTAGCCATAATCTTAGTTGGAGAAACGATCATTAAGACCATGATCGATAGAATAAATATCTTTAACTTTTTGATCATTTACTTATCCTTATACTCTTGGATTAACTTTAGTATTTTTTTCTTAGATTGCTCACCCTGCAATCTGATCAACTCTTTGTCATTGTCATCAAAAAAAATAGCAACTGGTAAGATCGCATTTACTTTTAGCTCTTTAACAGCTGCGCGATCATCATCATAGTCTAGATACACTGTTTTAAGCCATGGTAATTCTGTTTCAATCTCTGCCCATCTGGGCTTCATGACTAAGCAACCATTACACCAAACAGCACCAATTTTGATTACCTTCATTATATCCTCTCCTTTGTTTATCAATAAAATACATCGCTTAATGGCATATGTCAATTATCACTTTAATAGATCACTGTTAATTATTTTTTGCCAGATAGTTTTAGTCAATAAAAACTCTTGATAATGTTTCTTCACATTACGACGATACTTGTTAAACTCATCTATGATCAAAGAAAAATCATCTAGTTTAAAATAATCGACTATCTTTGGTATTGTTTCTTCTAATTGCTTTTGCATTAAATCCATCCGTTTTTCAAAGTTATCATTGTCTGTTATATATAATAAAAGTGGTTTATATCTTACCCACCCAACACATGCCTTCAAAAAACGTTGAACAACTTTTTCATTGTCAGCTGTGATAAAACTTAATCTAATCGGTAAAACTCCTTCCATTAAACAATTATAAGTAGAGAAGCCATCATGAAATGTGTAACAGGGAACTTTGATAACTCTACGATCATTTAGTAAGGTACTCAAGAAAGTATCTTCTCCGCGAGCCCCTGGCGGGTTGTAAAAAGCATTAGTTCTATTAGGTTCTTTTAGATTAAGACATAGATTAGAACCTGATATAAACTTCATTCCTTTCTCAGCTTGTACTTCATAAGGTAGTTGTTGGGTTAATATCTTAGTATCCGCATAGGTAACGCCACCATCATTCATAACCCTTTCAACCTTATGCCAATTAACGATATCATTACTGATAGCTTCAATAAACACCTTAAAATCTTCTTCTTGTAACGTATCATTATATTCCATGTAAGGAATTGGGGAGATATATCCACAATGATGTCCATGAGTTATATCCGCATCTTTAATATTTCTAAGATGTGTCTCTAGAACATGTTGCCCACCCCAGACAGCCGTCTTTCTAGTATTAGTAACACAGACTGGGTATTCATCATCATCTAAAAAGATCAAATAATCCATTTCATCCTTGATCGCAAAATAGAGAACGGCATTTCTTTTACCAGCATATCCCTTACCAAATATCCGTCCCTCTTTTTTATCACTTAAAACACCTTCTTCAACAAGATTATCAATTTCTTGATCAATATCAGCATTACCAATAAAACGAACACTTGTTAAGTGCTTCAAAGCATCTGGATGAAGATTGGTATAGTCTTTCTCTTTAGTTTTGTTATATGAAAGATCATAAGCTACATATAAATTCAAACTGATATCTTGATCGTCAACTAAGCCCGACTCCGTCCAATTACTTATATAGGTCCTTAAAACTCTACGAAAGCTCTTACGCCCTGTCGCAAAGCCAATTCCTACTTTTATTTTACTCATACTTTCTCCTTGTCAATAACAACCCGATAACGAGCGATCGTTCGATAATAATCGATCAACTTTGGAATAATGTTTCTCCAAGAGAACTTATCAGCTGTTTTTAATCCCTCATCAATCAGATGCTGTTTTAGTTTTTTATCATTTACTAATCTAATTACTTTCTCAACGATATCATCTGGATCATCCATATTGATCATCAAACAATTTACTTGATCAACTGCATATTCAATAACCCCTTTATTTTTGGTAGTTATTACCGCACAACCACAAGCCATAGCTTCCAACACTGGTAATGAAAATGATTCATAAGATGAATTAGCGATATAAATATCTGATTTACGTAACAATTCACCAATCTTACCTTGACGTGGGTTGACGTAAACATAACCCATCTTTTCTTTTGGTTGATCAGGCGTTATCCAGTTAAACTGAATATGATAATCTCTATCATTTAATTTAGTTATCGCTTCTTTAATCCCTTGTATTCCTTTAAAGGTATTATGTTCACTACCGATGGTAGTGATCACTATATTTCTTCGTTGTTGACTATCTCTATCAGAGGCATAAAAGATACGATCATTAATACCATTGTGGATAATAGTAGCTTCACGATTGAATATCTTCTTAAGCTGATTCGTGGCCCCCTTAGATACGGTATAGATAAAAACTGGTAATTGAAGTTGTTTATAGATATGATCCTTTTCTTTTTCACTAACCTTATCCCAAGCAAACAAATGATAATCTCCTTGTTCAAAATAAACAACTGGAGCGATGTTACGAGCGATACACTCCGCGATTTCACGCCAATAAGTAGCTACGATCAAATCACATTCCGTAATTCCCATCGTTAATTCTTGGGTAAACGGTACTTTAACATATTGTACTTTAGGGTCAAGTGGAAACCAAGTTGGTTTATCAAAATGAGCAACAAGCGTTACTTTATGTTTATAACGACACAGATAATTGACGTGTTCAAAAATAATCTTCGTTCCTCCACATATACCAACATGAGTCAAAACATATGTTATGTGTAAATTCTTATTGTTAAAGCTTTGCTCAATAAGAGTTTGTGGAGTTATATACTTAAGATTAGCATCTCTTCTGGCAAATTCTTGTTTTCTGAAAACAGAAAGATCAATCATTTCTTACTCCTTTTCTCACATTATCTTCAATAATATATAGCAAAAAATCCTACTTATTCCTTTTTCATTATAGCTACTTATCAGTTTTTGAGCAAATGCTCCAAAATAAAAAGTCACTAAGTGACTTAAACTATGCCATTATATCGTTTTTACAAAACGATTTTCCAATATTCTGATTGACTGTAATACAAATCCCACACTAAGATACATAATCCCAATAATATAAATTATATTATCACCTTGTAATTGATAGATAATAGCCGTAGCTAAACATCCACTAACAAAGATGGCAACCTGTCTAAGAGCGATAGATAAATTAGCTAAAGCAACCTTATCCCCTTGATGAAACCTGCCCAGATTAACACCAATATCTGTTAGATATCCACTCATATGAGTGGTTCGGATCAAGATTTCATTCTCTTTAAGATAAATCCCATTTAAAACACCCATTCCAAACGCTAAAATTCTTAAGATAAAGTTAGTCTTTAAAAAAAGATAATGACCAGTGATCAATGATCCTCCAAAGATGATCAATATGGACAAATAATAAGGTTTAACAACCCCTGATTCATTATAGAAGTAGTGACCAGCGATCATCGATCCTAAGATAAACATACAGATGTTCAATGCCAAGCTTGCCAATATCCAGTATTCTTTTTGAGCGATCGCTAGCGCTGATAAAGTCAAATTACCACTATAATGGGAAATAGTTGAACTAAAAACGAGTATTGCACAAGCATTACAAGCTCCAGCTAAAAAAGTAACTGAATATTTCCATCCATCATTAAGTCTTTTTGACATATCATCACCATACCTGCTCTTTGAGC
>CAYNYC010000075.1:0-7079 GCA_964401415.1 uncultured Erysipelotrichaceae bacterium | reverse complement strand
AAAAATGAGCAAAGTAGGTTTATTCAGTGTAGGGTTGGACACCTATTGGGGGCAGTTTGATTCACTGCTCAACAATCTGAAGGGGTATCACCGGGAAATCAAAAAGGAGATAGAAAAACGGGGCGTGGAAGTGGTCGATGCGGGAATGGTCGACAACAGGGATAAAGCGTCAGCAGCCATAGAGTTGTTTAACAGCAGACAGGTTGAGATGATCTTCCTCTTTGTTTCCACCTATGCACTCTCCTCCACCATTCTTCCCATCGCACGACAGGTGAGTAAGCCATTTGTCCTGCTCAATCTGCAGCCGGTGGAGAAACTCGATTATGAAAAGTTCAACCATCTCGACGATTACGCGAAAAAAACCGGCCTGTGGCTTGAGCACTGTCAGGCATGTGCCATCCCGGAGATCTCCTGCGTATTGAACAGAGCAGCCGTCCGGTATGAAATCATCACCGGATACCTGAAGGAGGAGAGGGTATGGGATGAGATTGAAAGCTGGCTCAGGGCTGTGAAAGCCGTGAAGGCACTGCAAGGGAACAACATGGGAATCATGGGCAACTATTACGGTGGCATGCTGGATGTATATTCCGATCTGACCCGGCTAAGCTCCACTTTCGGCACCCACTTCGACATCATCGAGATGTGTGAGTTGAGAACGATTCGTGATCAGGTGTCGCCGCAAGAGATCCGACAAAAGGTGGAAGAATTCCATCATCTATTCGAAGTGGACACCCACTGCAGCCAGACAGAGATTGAACGTGCAGCCACCACCTCGGTAGCCTTGGACAAACTAGTCGAAAGACACCGTTTACAATCAATGGCCTACTATTATGAGGGTCAGCCGGGAAACGAATATGAAAACATCGTCACCTCGCTCATAGCCGGAAACACGTTGCTGACAGGCAGAAACGTACCGGTAGCGGGGGAGTATGAGATCAAGAATGCACATGCCATGAAGATCCTCAGTGAGTTGGGTGCAGGAGGCTCCTTCGCCGAGTTTTATCTGATGGATTTTGAGGAGAATATCATATTCCTGGGGCACGACGGACCGGCGCATTTCCAAATTGCCGACGGGCCGGTAAAATTGGTTCCCCTGCCGGTTTATCATGGAAAGCCAGGAAGCGGATTGTCGATACAGATGTCGGTAAA
Source organism: uncultured Erysipelotrichaceae bacterium (assembly GCA_964401415.1). Lineage (GTDB taxonomy): Bacteria > Bacillota_I > Bacilli_A > Erysipelotrichales > Erysipelotrichaceae > JAQUCI01. The sequence goes on along the minus strand of CAYNYC010000075.1, from coordinate 5,930 downwards.
GAATGGACCCGTCACGCTCCTGTCAGTGGTAGAGGATCATGATGAACTGTTTCTGCTGGTTGCTGAGGGAGAGTCGGTACCGGGAGACGTTTTACAGATCGGGAACACAAACAGCCGTTACCGTTTTTCGGGAGATATCCGGGAGTTCATCAACAAATGGAGCAAACAGGGTCCATCCCACCACTGCGCCATCGGCACCGGTCATCTCGCCAATGAGATCGAGAAAATTGCTTTTCTCCTACACATCAGAACGGTTAACATCTGCAAATAGGGTATACACCATTCTCCCGACAGAGGCGGCAGCATTGGCTGTCACCTCTGTTTTCCGGAGGATAATAGTGCACGAAATAACCGTATCACCAAACGAATAAATGTGACCAACACATAGATGCTGAAGGTTATGATCAATACATAACCGATCTGTGTGAAGATTTCCAGCCATGCTGTCTGAAACAGCATGATTGAAATAACGTTGAGGATGCAAGCAAACGCAAAACATCCCAGCAATATGCATAACTCCTTTTTTATTCTTTTTGCTGTAACTACAATATCTTTCATCTTTGTGCTAACGAATATGTGACTGTCTGCCAAGCCAAACAATCAAAAGTTCATGGATGGAATTTTATATTCTTCCGGGAAGTCGATCTTTCGTTGCTCCTCCATTGCCTGGTTACCCAGAAGACACAATATGGTAGACGAATAAGCCTCTTCAACAATATCTTTTCCCTTTTCTCCGGTGATGCATGCCTGACAGAATGCAGAAAGAATCTGGTCAGAGCCGTCATTCACCGCACCCACCATGGAAAGACCATCGTTCACATTGAAATTTTCTGACAATATGGGAAACGGTTTGTACTCTTTCTTTGTTTCGGGTCGCCAGCTGGCACCAGCAAGCGGGACAGCGGTGAAAACCTTTTCACCGATCTGGCTCAACAGTTGCTCAATACCACTCTTACCCACGTCCTCATTTTCAAGATAGTAGATACCGGTAGCAAGGTTCATCGTACCCTTGTGTCCGAGAATCTGATCCTCCATTCCGTTGTATTTGTTGGATATCAATGATTCATAGTTGATCTTGACCCCATTGCCATAGTGATAAACGAGGTTCACACTGTCATATACTTCACGGCCATCCTTCCAGTAAACAATATCCCCCATTCCCATCACCGACCCGGGAATGCGTTTAGTGGCCCAGTTACAGACCTCGAGCTGATGTGTTGCCAGCTCTGTCATCAAGCCCCCGGAACTCTCGCGGTATAGCCGCCAGTTGATACTCCGCTCCAACTGGGGTGTCGGTACAGCTCTCCGCCAGTCATGATTCCGGAACCAATGGCACCTTGCCCCAACCACATCACCGATCACACCGGAATGGATCATCTGTATTCCTTTGATATACTTTTCATCGAACATGCGTTGCATGCAAAAGTAGAGTACCCTGTCGCTGGATTGATATGCATCGTAAATCGCCTTGCATTGCTCCATTGAGTAGGCCATCGATTTTTCACAGAAGACATGTTTTCCAGCAGAGAGTGCATCCAGCACCATGGGAGCATGCCAATTGAGAGGGGTAGCAATCACAACGCCATCAATTTCAGGAGATTCCAACACTTTTCTGTAATCGCTATACTTCTTGGCTTTTGGAGACAAAGCAGCTGCGGCTTCCAGGTTTGGCGGGTAGTTGTCGCACAAAGCCACAATTTCCGTATGCGGCATTGCAAGCAGGTTATGGATATGGTACTGGCCACGGGAACCTGTTCCAATAATTGCGATGCGCGATTTTTCTTTCTCTACCTCCTTGAGTTTATCAGGTGTAAAAGACTGAAGCCAGGGCATCGCACCTAACAATGCCGCACCTCCTGTAATGCCTCCCAGATCCTTAATAAATTGACGCAAGCTTAGATCTACTTGCTTATCTTTTTTACCAGACATAGTGGGTTTATAAATTATAGTCCAAAATTTGTTTTGTGTCAAACTGTGTCAGCAATTTCTCTTTTAGAATCGTATCAGCGGCAATCCATGCAGTTGTTAAAACTTCGGCATCGACCGGATCGTCGCTTTCCACACATACCAACCTCTTCTCCCTGTTCCATTTGCGGTTCAAGGGATTGACGATATGACCTGCATAGTTGGGTGTGTTGCCGGAAGTGGAGAGAGCTGAATTCTTCAGTGCGATCTCTCCAAGAATTTCACCTTTGTGAAACGGGTTTTCGATGCTTACCTTCCAGGAGTCTCCATAGGGATGATGCCCCAGTGCAAAGATAGCACTTAATCCAAAGTCCACAAAACAATTCTCCACATTGTTCGTTTTCAATATGTTTACCACTTTCTTCATTGCGTAACCCTTGGCATAACCGCCTAGATCAAATGAAAGGCCGGGCTGCAGAAAGTGAACTGAGTGTTCCTTTTCGTGGAATGTAACCCGTGAGAAATCAGATAAAGTGATATCGAACAGGCCAAATGTCTTTTGGTGGTAATCGCGGCACTCCTGCAGGATACTCCACATCTCGTGGCTTACCTGCACCGGGCTATTCCCGGCTCTGTTGTTGATGACTGAAATTTCACTATCGGGATCAAACCTGTTTAACATATGATCGAGAGATTCCAGTTCGTATTGAATGTGCTCCCATATCCTGGCTGAATGCTCTCTCCCAGCCCCTGTGAGAACCAAATCAAACCTTGTCCCCATGATCCGTGAAAGAGAACCATGAAACATGCGTGACTCATCGTAATATGCAGAAGAAGATGGGTTCATCTATATCTTTCGTCTCATGTATGAAATGGGATATGCCCGGTAACCAAGCCAATCCATGTAATTGCATACCAATTCTCATGGATGAGAGTGGTCACATTTTTCTGATCACTACTTATTCAGGGGGGATAGGCCTCACTCCAGACAATGAACACGATGCAAAGATATAAAACTTTTCTGTACGAAGGATGAAAAGTTTTTTTGATTGTTAGATGGCTTAATAATTTTACTCCTTTTTTACACAATTAATATTCAACCTGTTAATCCATTATATACTCAATCATGTGTTTGCCACTTTCCAGTTCAATCTTTTCTGCATCAGTAGAAACCTCTTCATTATTCATTATTATTTCAGTGGTCCCTGCAGGATATTCGAGGAATCCGGTTGAACCGACTGGAACTTCAACAAATATTTTTATTTTTTCATTTTCTAATTCCCAGTCTACAACAATCTTACCGTAAGGAGTCTCTTTAGATGTTTTCGCCCAAACTACCCCCTTGGGTATTTGTGGCTGAATGATGAACTTCTTGTATGCGATCTCTCCCTTGATAGGGCGAATCCCCCCAATTACCTGGTAAAACCATTGTCCCACACCATTATAACAGTTATGCATTCTGCTTCTATATCCATTCCAGTGCTCCCATGTTGTAGTAGCTCCCTTTTCAATCATATACAGGTAGCCCGGATATGATTTCTGCTTTAGCATTGAGTAAATAAAGTCAGGCTCGTTAGCTGTTGCAGCCCACTCCATCATTACCGGTATTCCAACAAGCCCGGTATTCAGGTGTCCGTCATATTCATTTTTCGTTTTTTGGATCAATGTGGTGACAAGTTTTTTTCTTAGCTCCTTAGGTGTAACTCCTGCAAGCAGGGGAAAGATAAGATCAATTTGCGATCCGGTAGAATAGTAACCCAGTTGATTGCAATAAAATGTGTCGTGAATTTTTCTGTTAAGGTCAATTTTCATTTCTGAGTATCGTTCTTTATCTTCCTCTATACCTAATACAGAAGCAATTTCCGACATCATGCCGAAGCAACTCGAAACAAAACAGTTATTCACCAAATCCACCGATCTTTCGTCTAAATGATCAGGATTGCCAACACTTTCGGGTGTCGCCCAATCCCCCAAGTACCAGTTCCTGTAATCCGTATTTGGCCACTGCTTTAATAACCCGTCCACACGATATCTCTCAACATATTCCAACCATTTCTGCATAACCGGATAATATTTTTCCAAAATGCGAATATCGCCGTAATGCTGGTAGGTTTTCCATGAAGCCAAAATAACAAATCCGCACCAAAATGGGCCACCACCTGCCCGATAGGGGCTCGGTGCCGTATGTGGCAAACCTCCATCTTCCCGAATTACATCACCCCAAGCTTGAAGCCAATTTGCGTAGAGAGGCGCCATATTGAACATTGTTTGAGCTGCAATAAGGGAGGCGTTCCCGTCACCCCCATACCCCAATCGCTCAATATGCGGGCAATCGACCAAATAGCCACCCAGGCTAACATTTCGAAGTGTATATGCAATCATGTCATGGATACCGTTTAAATCTTCATCGGAAGAAACAAACGTTGATGCTGTTTCATAGTCAGTGTGGATAAAGTGTGCTTTTATATTCTTGATTTCAGGTTTTTTTTCAAGATTGGATATTTTAATATATCTAAATCCGTGATAATTAAACTTGTTACAGAAAAACTCAGTACCGCTACCGGATGCAATATACCGATCTGTTTGGCCTTGAGGAACAATTTCTCCATCTTCATTTAGATGATCGGAGTATTCCATTTCGATTTTTTGATTCTCCATCAAAATGGGGAATTTGATTTCAAACCATCCCGTTATCGTTGTTCCCATATCAACCAAGAAGGTACGATCATTCAACCTGCTTATTGTATGGGGAACGACTGTTTTTTTTATTTTATTCGGTTCAACCATTTGTGGTGTAACCTCATGCCCAGGCACATCCGCAATAAAAACATGGTGCCAGGTCACCTCATCCGGATTGGTTAGGGCGACATTTTGTGCTTTTTCATTACCGGTCACCTCTTCACCGCCATAACGTCCCGATCTCCAGTTACTGATCCGCCTGTACTCACTGTTTCGCGCAGTCCATCTATCATCAGTAACCAATACCTTTTCAACTTTCGCCCCGGAAACTTTTTCCAATTGGGCCTTGACCATTGGCCCTTTTTCCGTGACTCCCGGAAGACCTTCAGTATACCAGCCACTCCCAATCCAGAAAATTAGGTTGTTGGTACCGGAATGAATGTAGTCAGTTACATCATATGTGTTTATAAGTGAACGTTTATCGAGTTGTGAAACGGCAGGGGATAACACATTCTCGCCTACTTTAACTCCGTTTAGATACACTTCATGATAACCAAGCGAATTTACATGTAGCAAATATGTCTCTTTTACGGATTTATTATCAACAGTGAACTGTTTTCTGAATTGGGGACAGGCTTGAAAACCATCTGCTATTTTATTTGCTTCATCTTCATTATCAGTATAACCAATATACGATGCGGCCCAACTATCCTTGTCAACCAGTCCAATGCTGAATTTTGCGGGATTACTCCATTTGGAATCTTTGTCATTTTCATCCCAAACTTTAACCTTCCAATACAATAATTGCCCTGGTGAAAGTTCAACTCCATCATATTTGACAAGAATACTTTCTGAAGAGTGAATTTTACCCGAATTCCAGCAATCAGCCTTATTTTCCGATAATTTGTCAATATCAGTGGCGACAACAATTTGAAATGCTGTTTGGTGCGCACCCCGGATCTCAGATAAATTGACCCAATTAAATCGAGGGTATTGGGTATTAATTCCTAATGGATCAATTAAAAACTCACATTTTAAATCTGAAACACTTAAACTGCTTTTTTGAGTGCATGCAAGACTTAATAAAAAAAAGATCGTTGCGGTAACAAATTTGAAAATTATATTTAGTTTCATTGGGTATAGAGTTTATTATTAATTAATTTTTAGTCAGGTACATAATTTAAATTTTGTCATTAAATATATTGTTTTTTCATGATCACTCTATCTGGACAAACGAAGCCATAATGATCAGTCCTATCCTATGCAAGAGCGAACTCCCTGCTCGTTACCTTATCTATTCTGTTTTCCGCACAAATAGCAAGCTGATATTTTTAACCCTGATGGCC
>CAYNYC010000074.1:0-7173 GCA_964401415.1 uncultured Erysipelotrichaceae bacterium | reverse complement strand
GATGTGGCTTCATAAAGAATTAGTATTGGTGGATTCTTTAAGAAGACTCGGGCAATCGATATTCTTTGTTTTTGACCACCAGATAATTTTACTCCTCTTTCACCAATATAAGTATCATAACCATCAGCTAGGGTCATAATATGGTCATGAATATTAGCTTGTTTAGCAGCTTGAATGACTTCTTCTTTAGTCGCATCAAGTTTACCAATGGTGATGTTTTCATAAACAGTACCAGTAAACAGGAATACTTCTTGTTGAACGATACCGATGTTTTGGCGTAGTGATTTCCTTGTAAAATCTTTAATATCGATACCATCGATGGTTATCGTTCCGCTTTCTACTTCATAGAAACGTGGGATCAAGTGACACAGTGTTGTCTTGCCACCGCCTGATGGTCCAACAAAGGCTATTGTCTTACCAGCATTTATCTCAAAACTGATATTTTTTAAGATGTCTTTACCCTCATCATAGGAGAAACTGACATCATCAAATTTAATATTACCTTTAATCGTTTCAATCGGTTTTGCATTAGGGGAATCATTTTCGACCTTTTCATTCATGATCTGATCAAAGCGTTTGAAACCAGATTGACCAGCTTGAAACTGTTCTACGAAGTTGATCAAACGTCTAATAGGATTAAGAAAGTTACCGATATAGAGGATAAAAGCCGCAAAGTCACCAAAATCGATTAGACCATTATAGAAAAATAAACCACCAGCCGAAAGGACAACGATGTTTAAGACATCAGTCACAAAGGTTGTACCTGTATGAAATTCAGCCATAACTTTGTAAGCTTTTTTACGGGCTTCTTGGAAGAAGTTGTTATTACGATCAAACTTTTCAATTTCATTTTCCCGATTTGTGAAGGCTTTCGATACTCTAATACCAGAGATACTATTTTCCAGATTAGCGTTAACTTCACCAATCGCTTCACGACTCTTTAAGAATGTCTCTTCCATTCGTGATCTTAGTTTTAACGCAATAAATAGTAATAATGGGACAAAAGCGAAGACGATCAAAGCTAAAGGTAGGTTGATCATACTCAGTAAAGAAAATGATCCAATTAACATGATCGATGAGATAAATAGATCCTCAGGTCCATGATGCGCCAATTCCGATATTTCCATTAAGTCATTAACGATCCTTGATGTTATCGTACCAGTCTTGTTTTCATCAAAAAACACAAAGGGTAAGTCTTGAAGATGTTCAAACATATCTTTACGCATATGGGCTTGCATTTTTATACCCATCACATGGCCATAATAAGTAATGAAGTAATTTAAGAAGATCTTTATGATGTAAAGAACACCTAATACTAATAACCAAATGATCATTAAGCGTAGATTGCGATCGGGTACATAGATATTAATGATATTACGGGTGATCATTGGATAGAATAGATCAAAGACTGCGACTAAAAGCGCACAAACTAGATCAAAAATAAGTATTTTCTTTACAGGTTTATAATAATTAAGGAATCTTTTCAACATAAATTACGTACTCTCCATCTTAAATTTCTTGTTTAATTATAAGACAAGCAGTTAGTATTTGCAAACAACACCAAGAAACAAGATAATATAGATAAGAACATGTTTGTATTATGACTTTGAATACCTTATGATAAAGAAAATAAACAGTTTAAAGAGGTGTAATATGAAGATTGCAGTTGCCCAAATGAATGTCTATGCTGGTCAGCCTGAAAGAAACTTTAACATCATGAAAGAGTGGATAGCTAAAGCTAAAGAGGCTAAAGCTGAATTGATCATTTTTCCTGAGATGTGTGTTTCAGGATACTTTTTACAAGATAAGTACTTAGATCATTATTTTTGTGAAACACTAATTAACTATAATGATAAGATATTAGAGTTATCTGAGGATATTGGGATCATTTATGGAAATCTTGTCTATCATGCAATAGCTAATGTTGATAAGGGAAGAGATGGTCGTCCTTTAAAAAGTAATGGGGCTTATTTTTGTTATAACAAAGAGTGGGTTAAAAAAACAAATGATGAATTGCCTGGCTTTTATATCAAACATTTAAATCCTGATTATCGCATCTTTGATGATTCACGCTATTTTACCAGTGGAATCGATCTTTGTTTAAAGAAGGATCAACCGATCGATAGTTTGATCTCTCCTTTTATCTTTAACATCAATGGAGAAAAATACAAGATCGGCTTAGAAATCTGTGAAGATATGTGGAGTGAAGATTATCCGCTTGATGTTACAAAGAAGTATCTTGATCAAGATGTTGATCTGATCGTCAATATCTCGTGTTCACCATGGACAATAGGTAAAGAGACTTCACGCGATAAAAATATTGACATGCATGTTAAAAACAGTGAACGCTTTATCCCATTTATCTATGTTAATAATGTTGGTATGCAAAACAATGGTAAGACCGTTATGGTCTTTGATGGCAATAGTACGGTATATGATCAGCAGGGTAAAAGACAATTATCACTAAATGATGAGTTCACAGAAGAATTGAAGATCTTTGAGCTTGGTGAAACGCGTGTAAAAGTAAACAATGAATATAAGCTACTAAACGCTTTAACATGTGCCATTAAAGAATTTGATCAACAAGTCTTCGCGAAAAGTGTTAACTGGATCATTGGTTTATCTGGTGGTTTAGATAGTTCGATCAATGCGGCTTTACTGGTGTTGGCTTTAGGTAATGAGCGCGTTATTGGGTACAATATGGCATCTCGCTATAATAGTGACATGACTAAAGATAATGCTCAGATATTGGCTGATAACTTAATGATCAAATATCATCAAGGTAGTATTGAAAAGATCGTAGAAGCCACAACTCTGACAATGCAAGAATATGGCTATTATGATAGTGATAAAGGCTTGAGCTTAGAAAACAGTCAAGCGCGCATTCGGGGACACTTATTATCAAGCTTTGCCTCATGTGAGAAAGGTGTTGTTATCAATAATGGCAATAAGATTGAAGTTGCGTTAGGCTATTGTACATTGTATGGCGATACCATTGGGGCTTTAAGTCCTTTAGGAGATCTTACTAAAGTACAACTATTTGCCTTAGCGAAACAGCTAAATCAAGTGTTTGGTAAACAAGTCATTCCAACTAATCTATTACCAGAAATAAAAGATGAAAAGATGTTATGGGCGATGAAACCATCGGCGGAATTAAAAGAAGACCAAATTGATCCGATGAAGTGGTTTTATCATGATTATTTGGTTAATAAGTTACTTGAATATCCAACCGCTAAAATAGAAGATATCATGCAAGCTTATCTTGATGGATCGATCTATCAAAGTGAAATAGGTAAATGGCTCAAGTATTATGGATTAGATAAACCACAGGCTTTTATCGAAGATTTAGAGTGGTTATTAAAGACAATATCATTGAATGTATTTAAACGTATTCAGATGCCACCAATTGTTATGGTTAGTCGTGGTAGCTTTGGTAATGACTTTCGTGAAGCACAATTGAAGTTTCAACCAAGTGAGCGCTATCTTGCTTTAAAAGCGGAAATCTTGAAAATGATGAAGTAGATTTTGTTTTCTTTTCTGAAAATTTATCTTAATTATGTAAATTTGCGTGACATTTAAGCGAATATAGGTTATAAATAAGTCAAACAATGATAAGGACAGGTCTACTATAGAAGGTCTATTAAGCGAGTTGGGATAGTGCAAGCCAATTGGAATACTATAGTCAGGTAACACCTTTGAGTGCAAGTCGAAACCTAGGGAGTAGATCTTGACGTTGAGCTACGTTATAAGCTAATGGGTTCATAGGACCCAAAGAGAGATCAGGATAACTGATAATTAGGGTGGTACCACGGAGGCAGCCTTCGTCCCTTAGGGATAGGCTGCCTTTTATAATGCGGAGGTATCATTATGTGTGGATTTTTGTTTGTTGAAGGTCATATCGATGACCGAAAGTTTTTAAAAGCTTTTAATAAGTTACAACATCGTGGACCAGATCAGTCCAGAGTTGTAAGTGATGAGTGGGGAACATTTGGTTTTCATCGCTTATCGATCATGGATACAAGTGAGCATGGTATGCAACCATTTGACACTGAAGATGTTCGATTGGTTTGTAATGGTGAGATCTATAATGATCAACTATTTAGACAAAGATATAAGGATTATCCTTATATATCAGGTAGTGATTGTGAAAGCTTAATTCCTTTGTATCTAGATGAAAAAGTTGAAATGGCAAAAGAATTAGATGCTGAGTTTGTGTTTGTGCTTTATGATAAGAAACTAAAACAAGTGATCGCTGCTCGTGATCCAATCGGTATTAGACCAATGTTTTATGGACGTTTAAAAGAGACAGGTAAATACGCTTTTGCATCAGAAGTAAAAGGATTACAAGATATCTGTGATGATGTAAAAGTATTTCCACCAGGACAGATCTTTGTGGATGGTGTGTTTAGTGACTATGCTAAACTGACTGAAGTAACTTATCAAATTGATGATCAAGATGAAGCTTTGGCTAAAATACGCTCTGGTTTATTTGCGGGTGTAAAGAAAAGACTGATCAGTGATGTACCGATTGGTTATTTATTAAGTGGAGGACTAGATTCTAGTTTAGTTTGTGCTATAGCTCAACGTCATACCGATCAACCAATCGACACCTTTGCGATTGGGATGGCTAAAGATGCGATCGATCTAAAATATGCTAAACAAGTCGCTGATTTTATTGGTAGTCGACATCATGAAGTTACGATGACAATGGATGATGTATTAGCGGCTGTAGAAGATGTTATCTATCATCTTGAAACATTTGATATAACAACGATTAGAGCTAGTATGGGTATGTATTTAATCTGTAAATATATAAGAGAAAACACAAGTATCAAAGTATTATTGACTGGCGAGATCAGTGATGAGATCTTTGGCTATAAATATACGGATTTCGCACCAAGTGGTGAAGAATTTCAAAAAGAGAGTTTAAAGAGATTAAGAGAATTACATGTCTATGATGTATTAAGAGCTGATCGTTGTATCGCTGCTTGGTCATTAGAAGCTCGTGTACCCTTTGGTGATCTTGCGTTTGTCAAAGATGTCTTAGCTATCAAACCAGAATTAAAGATGAACACGACAGGTCAAGGGAAGTTTTTATTAAGACAAGCTTTTGCGCAGGATAATCTATTACCGAAAGAAATATTGTGGCGAGAAAAAGCGGCCTTTAGTGATGCTGTTGGTCATTCAATGGTTGATGAACTAAAGAAGTATGCTAATTCTATGTACAGCACTGATGATGTTAAAAAAGCTCAAGCTAAGTATCAACATTGTCCACCACATACCCCAGAAGCCCTATTTTATCGAGAAGTGTTTGAAAAGCATTATCCAAAACGCGAAGCACTAATCCCTGGTTTTTGGATGCCAAACGCTAGTTGGCCAAACTGTGCTGTTGATGATCCAAGTGCTAGAGCATTAAGTAACTATGGAGATAGTGGAAAATAGAAGTGAGGTTTAAAAATGTTAAAGTTTAGACAAGCAGAAGAAAAAGATATTGATCTAATATTAGCTTTTATCTATGAACTTGCGGAATATGAAAAAATGCTTGATGAAGTAAGTGCCACACCATCAATCTTAAAAGAGTGGTTGTTTGATAAAAAAGCGGCTGAGGTCATCTTTGTAATGGAAGATGATATTGAAATTGGCTATGCACTGTTTTTTCATAACTTCTCAACATTCACTGGTAAAGCGGGGTTATATCTAGAAGATATCTATGTAAAACCAACATATCGTAAAAAAGGTTATGGTAAAGCTTTATTTAAAGAACTAGTGAAAATAGCTTATCAACGAGGTTGTTCACGGATGGAATGGGTTTGTTTAGACTGGAATAAGCCTAGTATTGACTTTTATCTATCAGTTAAAGCTAAACCAATTAAAGACTGGACGATCTTTCGTTTAGATCATGAAGAAATCAAAGCATTAGCTAATAGTTAGTAATTATTGTGTTTTGATTGCTGTTTATTTATATCTGCGTTATGATAAGATGAATTTAGGAGATATAAATGAATAAAAGAATCTTAAAAACTTGTCCATATGCGAAGAATTGCGGTGGTTGTCAATATCAAGGAATACCTTATGAAAGACAACTATTGATCAAGCAGGATAGAGTAAACAACTTATTAAGTAAATACACTAAAGTAAATAAGATCATACCAATGGATGATCCTTATTTCTATCGTCATAAAGTACAAGCTGCTTTTGGTTTAAACCACAGAAAAGAGATCATAAGCGGCACTTATCAACCATCAACCCACCGAATTGTCGCTATTGATAAGTGTCAAATTGAAAATCAAAAAGCCGATCAGATCTTAATGACGATCAAAGAATTAATGAAGAGTTTTAAACTAAGACCTTTTGATGATGTATCAATGCAAGGTTTTTTAAGACATGTAGTAATAAGAGTTGGTTATCATAGTAAACAGATCATGGTGATCATGGTAACAGGATCATACATGTTTCCATCTAAAAAGGATTTTGTTAGAGTCTTAGTAGAAAAACATCCTGAGATAACAACAGTTATTCATAATATCAATAATAAGCGTACAAGCATGGTGTTAGGTGCTAAAAGTGACGTTCTTTATGGTAAAGGTAAGATTGAAGATCAGTTACTTGATCATACCTTTAGAATATCACCAACCTCTTTTTATCAAATCAACCCTAAACAAACAGAAGTCTTGTATCAAATAGCGTTAGATTATGCCGGATTGACTAAGAAAGAAACGGTATTAGATGCGTATTGTGGTACTGGTACAATTGGTATCATTGCTAGTAAAGATAGTAAGTATGTGATAGGTGTTGAACTTAATAAAGAAGCGGTTAGCGACGCTAATGAAAACGCTAAGTTAAATAATATTGATAATATCCATTTTGTTAATGCGGACGCATCTGATCATATGTTAAAGATGTCAGCCGATAACAAAGAGATCGATGTTGTCTTTGTCGATCCACCAAGAAATGGTTGTGCTGATAAGTTTCTTGCAGCGCTTCTTGAAGTAAAACCAACCAAGATTGTTTATGTATCATGTAATCCGGTGACCTTAGATCGTGATCTTTCAATACTTAATAAATTATATAAGGTTGAAGAGATTCAGCCTGTAGATATGTTTCCTTATACAGAACACGTTGAGACGGTAGTATTGATGTCAAGGGTAGATAAGTAAGAGTGTAATAAGATAA
>CAYNYC010000073.1:0-7351 GCA_964401415.1 uncultured Erysipelotrichaceae bacterium | reverse complement strand
TGATCAATGTCTTAGTAGCCCGTACAGAAGATGTTGAAAACGAACTGTATGTTAGAATCGCTGAAGCCTTCCGCAGTGATGAAGTCGCTGAGGTTATTCACCAAGAATATCCGGGTGTTATCTTACCGGCTTGGGAAGTAAATACCAAATAGTTTAATGCACATGACATAGCTCATGTGCTTTTTTGTTAATAAAACCCCCAGATAGTCTGGGGGTTCCGGAGAGCTTTAGCGGTGTATTCCTGACAAAAAAAGCTCCTTCTGGTAGTATAAAAGTGCAGTCTGTCAATTGCGCTTAGAAACCAGAAGGAGGACCTTATGCAGGACACCCATAGTCTATCACACACAACTTGGAGCTGCAAATACCATGTGGTATTTGCGCCGAAGTACCGAAGGAAAGTATTTTATGATGAAAAACGTTTAGAAATAGGAGCGATATTGAGAGAGCTCTGTCGATGGAAAGGAATCAACATACTTGAAGCAGAAGTGTGTGTTGATCATGTACATATGTTAATTGAGATACCCCCGAAGATGAGTGTATCGGGAGTGATGGGATTTTTGAAGGGGAAAAGCAGTTTGATGATCTATGAGCGATGGGGGAATATGAAGTATAAATATCGTAATCGACAGTTTTGGTGTCGAGGCTATTATGTCGACACTGCTGGCAAGAATACAAAGAAGATCAAAGAGTACATCGCGAATCAACTGAAAGAAGACAAAATAGCCGAGCAGATGACGCTCGAAGATATAGACCCGTTTACGGGTAAGAAGTAGGCGATGCAAATGACGGACTGCATTCGCGCTGTAAAGCGCTGCTAGTATTACAGGGCTACGCCCGCAAAAGTAAAACCACTAGCTAAGCTAGTGGATACTTATTTGTCAAATCATTTCGTTAACAGGCGCAAACATTTGAGCTTTTTTATTGACAAGTGCTATGTTAATCTTTATTTGGAAAGAAGGCAGATCATGAATACAAGGCAAATAGAAATTCTAATGTTAATAAAAGATTGCTATAACGCAGTTATGATTACTGATCTAGCTGACTTGTTTAAGGTGAGCGTTAGAACAATACAAAACGATATAAAGGTTATCGTTAACGAGTTAGAGAGAAGAGATGTTACCTTAAAAAGAGACGACAATAACGCAATTTATATTGATAAATCAATAGAAAATGAAAAAGTGATAAATAGATTGACATATGATTTTGATGTTTATGATAACATTCTAACACCAAATGAAAGAAGTCAATTGTTGCTAAATATATTGTTGTTACACCAAGGATACCTAGCTATCAATAGTCTTTCAAATATGATGAATGTGAGTAGGGGCACGGTATTGAGCGATCTAAATCGCTTAAGGATAAAGCTTCAAGATTATGGGATGATCGTAGTCGCCAGTTCTCGTTTTGGTATCAAACTAAACGGTGATGAGAAAGCGATTAGAGAATTCGTTGTTGGACACTATTTAGATGATTATCAAAACCAAGGTGTTCAAAATATTGAACAGTACCATATGTCAAGTTTATGTAATCGTTATATTAAAACAAGAAGCTTAGCTGAATCCAAATTAATATTTGATCTATTGCAGAAATTGATGGTTACTTTGAACAGTTATTTTTCAGGAAAATCATTTATCTCAATCATTAGCTATTTGGAACTAGCAGTTGAAAGAAGTCGATTAGGGAAATGTGTCAGCTTATCTTCTTTACAAAAAGAAAGTGTCTTTGGCACAAAAGAGTTTAAGCTCATACACCAATTGTTCAATGAATTGAATGATGAATTAGGCATCGTATTTCCCGTTGATGAAGTGTGTTATCTTACTTTGAAAGTTTTTTTAGCTGGATATGTTGCAACAAACAAACTCGAAGATGAGGATAACTATGCCGAAATTCAAATGATAGTATGTACATTGATCGATAAAGTGGCTAATTATCTAAATGTTGAAGTCAATTATGATAAACCTCTTTATAACAATTTAGTGTATCATATCAAGCCAGCAATCTATCGAATTAAAAACAACATCTATCAAAGCAATCCTTTAATAAATGAAATTAAGGTTAATTACGCGGATATCTTTATAGCAGTTAAGGATAACATCGGTTTTATCGAAAATATGATTGGATCTAAGATATCTGATGATGAAATTGCATTTATCACTATCCATTTTCTAACATATTTAGAGCGTGATCAAGTTGTTGACAAAAAGAAACATAATATCTTAGTTGTTTGTGATTCTGGTATTGGCACGTCTAATCTGTTATCTTCGCGATTAATGGGTTTATATGATGTAAATATAGTTGATACCATAGCGTTATATCAATTACATGAAACATTAGAAAAGCATGATATCGATTGTATTGTTTCAACGATTGATTTCAATATTTATCGTAAAGATATACCTGTGATAAAGGTTACACCATTCATTAATGATCAAGACAAAATCAAACTCAATGATTTTATAAAGGTTAAGAAACAGAAAGTAAGAATTGATGCCGAAGCATTCATCAAAGAGATAAGTAAGTATAGTGTCATTAAAGATCAAAGTAATTTAATTAAAAGTTTAAAGAAGAATTTTTCAATAGAGTTTACCAATGAGAATAAGGAAGGAAAGATACTAATGCTAAAGGATGTTATTTCATTGAAAATGATTGAAGTTGGTTATAGAGCCAAAGACTGGGAAGACGCGGTAAGAGAAGCTGGTAAATTATTAATGGTTGATGGTTGTGTAAATCAAGATTATATCGATAGTATGGTTTCCACAGTAAAAAGAGTAGGTACTTATATTGTTATTTCAAAAGGAATTGCTTTACCACACTCACGTAGTGGTGAAGGTGCGTTTAAAGTTGGTATAAGTATTTTAAAACTAGCTGAACCTGTTGTATTTGGTCATCCTGAAAACGATCCAGTAGATCTCGTTTTTGGCTTATCATCAATTGACAACTCATCTCATATAACAGCCTTACAAGATCTTGCTTCAACACTAATTGATCAAGATAAATTAGATTATTTAAGAAATGAAAATGACCCGGATAAATTATATGAGTTTCTATCTAAGGAGGTTAAATAGTGAAAGATAATTTTGACATGTTCATTAAAACAGCACATAAATTAAAAACAACTGGATTAGTTAGTGATGGAGTAAATAAAGGAAGCCTTTCTTTGCGTGTTGATAATAACAATATTTTAATGACGCCAAGTAAAATATCCTATGATGATTTGAATGAGTGCAATATCAATATAATGGATTTATCCGGGAATATTGTTAAGAAAAACGCGCCTATATCGAGAGACTTCTATTTTCATTTAGAAATATATAGAAAGAGACCAGATGTTAATGCCATAATACATACTCATTCGAAATATGCGACTGCGTTATGTTTAGCTAACAAAAAAATACCATTTATTTTGTATGGTATGAAGTTTCATTGTGGTGGTGATGTGGATATAGCACCGTTTGAATTTCCGAATTCTAAAGAATGTAATATTGGGATAATAGATGGTTTGAAGGATAAAAAAGCAGTTCTCTTACAAAATCATGGTTTGATTTGTGTGGGTGAAAATTTGAGTAATTGTTATGAAACAGCTGAATTTGTGGAAGCTTTGAGTGAAAGCTACATTCACGCATTATCCATAGATAGCATTTATGAAATTGAAAAATGGAAGGAGGTAAATTATGGCTAATTATAAAATAGGCGTTTGTTGTACATTTGGAGCGGGAAGTAGTTTGATGTTAAAAATGAATCTTGATTCTGTCTTTAGCAAAAGGAAAATTGATGCGACGATTGAAGTATATGATATTTCTAGTATAAAAAGCGTTGCGGAAACACTTGATGCTATTTATACCAGCTCAGCATTGGTTCCACAAGTTGAAGATTCAGTTGTTGGAACAAAAACAATTATTGTTCCTGTTGTCAATTATTTTGATTTGATTGGATTAGAAGAGCTTACTAACAAATATTTACTAAAATAGGGGAGGTATTTATGTCGGTTTTAAAATCTACACTCGATTTCTTTATTACACAAATATTTCAAACACCAGCTTATTTTATGGCTCTGGTTGTTTTGATTGGTTGTGTTTTCCAAAAGAAAGATGCCAAGAGCACATTAGTTTCTGTCATCAAGACTATTGTTGGTATGATGATATTAGGTATTGGTGCCGGTCAATTAAAGAACGCTTCACAAGCTGTAATTGAAATATTCACAGCAAGAATGGGCATTCAAGGAGTAAGTACAGACATGTGGACTGCTGTCTATGCTTACATCGATGAACTATCAGTTATAGGTATGGGAAATGTTGCGATGGTAATGATTACAGCTTGGGTTGTAAACGTGATCTTAGCAAGATTGACACCAATTAAAACGATATTTTTGACTGGTCATGTAGCGTATTGTGATAGTGCATTTATTACTTATTTTATTTATCGTATGGTTGGTTTAACTGGTACAGCTTTGTTTGTAAGTGCTGTATTAGCATGTGCGATTTATTGGTGGTTATTCCCAGCACTTTTAAGAAAATTTCTTAATCCTTTGTTGGGAGATACACCACTTACACTGGGACACAATCTTTGTGTGTCAGGTATAATTACAACTCAAATCTCTAAACTATTTGGGAAAGCTTCAGATAGTGCAGAATCTTTAAAACTTCCTGGATGGTTGTCAATATTTAAAGACTCTGTTGTCGCTTACAGTGTTATCATGGGTGTTATCTATTTGGTTATCATTTTGATTAGCGGACCTGAAATAGTTGCGATGAAAGCAGGCAATGCTAACTATATCATGTATGGTTTGAATCAAGGATTTACAATGGCAGTAGGAGTATATGTATTGTTGTCTGGTGTTAGAATGTTCTTAAATGAATTAATTCCAGCTTTCAAAGGTTTTTCAGATAAGCTAGTTCCAGGAGCGATTGCAGCTGTTGATAGTCCTGTATTTTGGTCATATGCACCAACTGCAGCTATGTTAGGTTTTCTAACGACGGTTGTAGGTCAATTTGTTGGAGTAGGATTATTAGCATTATTTGGATCACCGGTTATAGCGATTCCAAGTGTTATACCTTTGTTTTTTGGTGGATGTACATTAGGTGTATTTGCCAATTCTACTGGTGGTTGGAAGGGTACCATTGGTGCTACTTTCATAATGGGTGTAGTCGTTATTTTAGGAAGCTCAGCGTTGGCCGCTATATTGAATACTGGATATGTTCCAGGACATTCAGATTGGTCAATTCTTTGGTTAGCTATAGTAGGTATCTTAAGATTGATTTTTGGACCAGTAGCAGCTTAGTATATTAAACTTTAATTCCGAGATAGATAAACTGACATAAAAAGAGAAGCACTTAATAGGAAAATCGGGCGATTAACCATTAGTACTATCTCGGGATTATTATATCAGAATTTGGTATTTATACCAACAGAAGGAGAATTTAATGAAAACAATCAAAACTGTTCTCAAAGAAATATTACCAGATGAACTTGGTTTTACAGATATTCACGATCATGTTTGGAAGTCGGGTGGAATGGAAGTTATAGAAGATAAAGATTTTGGTATTGAAAGCATTGAGAAATCAAAGCTTGAATTATTAAAATACAAAAACGCCGGGGGTTGTAGTATGGTCGATATGCAACCTTTGGGTGTAGGTAGAAGTATAAACGCAATGAAAGAAATCGTTAAGGATTCAGGAGTTAACTTGATCGCAATAACTGGCTTTCATCGAGGTGCTTTGTATGATAAAACTCATTTCGTTCATAAATACAGCGTAGATCAAATAACTGAGATTATTTTGTCTGAAGTTGAGTTAGGAATTGAGATAAATGATTTCTGTGGTCCGATAGTTGAGCATTCTGATGCTAAACCAGGGCTAATAAAATGTGGAACAAGCTATTACAAAATAACACCACTTGAATACAAACTAATGAAAGTTGTTGCTAATGTAAGCAAGAAGACAGGCATACCGATAAAGACGCATACACATGTTGGAACTATGGGGGTCGAACAGGCAGACTTCTTTATAAATGAAGGGGTAGAGCCTAATAAAATTTGCATTGGACATTTAGATAGAAACGCTGATCTTATTTATCATCAACAAGTTTTGAAAAGAGGCGTATATGTGCAATATGATTGTGTTGCACGCGTCAAGTATCACCCACTAATTGATACTATGAACCTAATTAAAGAACTTGCGGCGCAAGGATATGCTGATCGGATTATGATTGGTGGAGATTGGGGTAGATCATCTTATCTTCAATCATATGGCGGAGAACCAGGATTTGAATTTATTCCTCGATACTTGCCGAGTTTGATGAAAGAGTATGGTATATCTGATGAAGTGATTAATAGAATATTTATTGAGAATCCAAAAGAGTTTTTACCATATTAATGGAGGAATGTGAATTATGAAAGTAACATTATTGATAGAAAATAACAGTTTGTTTTGTGTTTATCTAAATGCTGAACATGGTTTCTCTGCTTGGATAGAAGATGAAGACAAAAAAATTCTTTTTGATTGTGGTTTCTCAGATAATCTTATAAGAAATGCTCAACTGTTAGATATAGATCTCACATCTGCTGACTATATTATTATTTCTCATTGTCATAGAGACCATTCTCGTGGATTAAAGTATTTGATGAAATATTATAGAGAGACAATAATGTTTAAAAAACCTATTCTGCTTGTATCAGATGAAGGTATTTTCGCGAAAAGGTGGAATTTTTCTAAAAATCACAATTCAGGTATGGATATTAGCAAGGAATCTTTATCTGAGTTTTTTGAGTTGAAAATTGAATCCAAACCGTATTGGATTACTTCAAATCTATGTTTTATGGGTATAACAGAAAGAACAAATGATTATGAGCACATCTATCCGCAACGTGCCAAGAAACTTGTTAATGATATATGGGTTGATGATTGTGTTGATGAGGATACACAATTATGTTACAAGCATAAAAACAATAAAGATGTGAGTGTAATCGCAGCATGTGCTCATTATGGAATTTGCAATATTATGGAATATGCAAAAAAGATAACTGGCTGTAGTCATATAAATACGTATTTAGGGGGATCTCATTTAAGAATTGATGAAGTACCACAAAGCCAGCTTGATAAAACATGCGATTATCTTCGTGGCCAAAATATCGATAATTTTTATATTTGTCATGACACTGATTTGCATTGTAAACTTGCTTTATGGAATACTGTTAAAACAAGTAAAGAAGCTGGTGTTGGACTCACATTAGAATTTGATTAAATACGTTAAATGTAATAAATAAAAAGACATGCATCTTATCTATAAGGCATGTCTTCTTTTATGTTTTATAGCATTACATTATAATTCAGTTTCATCTTCATTGATGTATTTC
>CAYNYC010000072.1:0-7646 GCA_964401415.1 uncultured Erysipelotrichaceae bacterium | reverse complement strand
GCTCATGTAATTCCGCTTCAATCTTTTCACATGCTTTCCAGATCGTTTCTTTATCACGAGCATATTCATTCGCGGGAAAGATATTATAAACAACATAACTGTTGATCATCTTACCACTAACCACATCTACTTCTGTTATTCTCTCAATTACATCATCAAATAGCTCAATACGCAGGTGATGTTGATCGGTATAACCAAAGGTTATTTCGATCACATCGCCTCTTACTCTAAAGGTTCCTCGTAATTGATCCATATCATTTCTTTTATATTGTCGTTCTACTAACTTACGTAATAGATCTTTACGAACGATCTTTTCATTAACACGTAGTGTAAATGACATATCCCGATATAATGTTGGATCACTTGATGCATAGATACTAGCAACTGATGAAACAACGATCGTATCTCTTCTTTCTAAGATCGCATTTAAAGAAGCCATTCTTAACATGTCCAATTCTTCATTGATCATGGCTGTTTTCTCAATATATGTATCTGTTTTAGGCATATAGGCTTCCGGTTGATAATAATCAAAATTGGACACAAAGTACTCAACTCTATTTTCCGGAAATAATTCTTTAAACTCACTATATAATTGTCCAGCTAAAGTCTTGTTGTGAACAAAAACTAACGTTGGCTTTTGTACTTGTTGAATGACATTAGCAATCGTAAAGGTCTTACCAGTACCGGTTGCCCCTAGTAATACTTGGTCTTTTTTACCTTCATGAAGACCTTTGACTAATGCTTCGATCGCTTGTGGTTGATCTCCTGTTGGTTTAAAACTAGAGACCAGTTTAAATTCATTCATTAACTAGCTCCAAAGCTTTCGCTTTTTGACTGTCATAAAGATCAGTGTTGGTATTCCACTCACGAATTACTTCTGAACAAAGTAAAGAGGCTGTTTCTGCATTTAATTCGCCATTTATCACAAGATCATATTCAGCTTGAAATGCTTCGATAGCAGTCTGTGTTGATCTATCAAAATAACCATCAAAGCGCTCTGGCCCATAACCCAAGAAATCTAAACAATTCTGCGCTATCTCTACCTCATAACTAACTTGATCATATTGGAAAGTTTCTCCATCGATCAAATCGATCATTGGCATACTTAATACTGGATGAAGTTCAACACTTACATCTGGAACCAATCCTACTTTATTGATTACTGTTTTATTAGGAGTTAACCAAAGAGCTTTCGAATATTTTAAAGCACTACCATCCGCAAAATAGACTGGTACTTGAACTGTGCTTTTACCATAAGTTGTTACTCCAACAAAAATCGCTTTGCCATTATCACGCATACAACCAATGAAAGCTTCTGAAGCACTAGCTGAATATTCATTACCTAAGATAACGATATTCGTGAAATTTGTATAGTTACCACCCGTCGCAAATGATGTCTCAGCCGTTTTATCGGTATACTCTTGGATCAAGATTGGATCACCTTTATCCAAAAACAAACTAGCAACGCCAATTAGCGATGTCAAATATCCACCACCATCATCCCTTAGATCGATGATCAGTTTATCAATATTATTATTCTTAAAGTATTCTAGATACTTAGCCACCTCCACAGGAGCTGCAGAGCTAAATTGAAATATCTGGATATAACCAACATCTTCTTGGATAATCTCACCATAGACTGAATTCTCAACGATGGCCCTGGTAATATCCACATTATAATCATTATTTTGACGACTATAAGTCACATTAACGATCGTGCCCGCTTCCCCTTGAACTTCCGCCACTAATTTATCACTATCCCAACCAAGAACGCTCTGTTCATTGATCTGAATAATGATGTCTCCCGGTTCTAGTCCTGCTTTATCAGCAGGAGCCCCGCGATACACCTTTTCAACTAATATACCAATATCAAGAATTTGATACTGTATTCCGATACCCGTAAATCCCATATCAATACCTTCGGCGAATGCTTGAACTTCCTCAGGAGTCATATAGTCAGTATGTAAATCCAAATCCGTACCAATCATGCCATCGATAGCACGATTGATCAAGATCGTTGCTGGATCTTCTATCTCATTCACAAAATACCAATCATCAAGTAACGTTTCATAAATAGCTTCAAAACGATCAAACTGTCTATCTTTACCATCATCAAAGCTTTCATTAGCTTTCATACCTAAAATGATACCGATAATAAGACTTGAACCAATACCCAAAACAACGAGTATGGCTATGAATACCGTATTCTGTTTTCTTCTTCTTTTTTGTTTTAATTCTTCTACTTCATCTGGCCACAGATGTCGTTCTAGTTTGATTTGTACTTTCTTTTGTTCGTTATTATCGCTCATTTGCTAACCTCGATTCAGATAAGATTAGTTTAAACTATTTCAAGTGAAATGAAAAGTTGAACACATATAAAAAGAGTTCACTACTGAACTCTAATATCCTAATAATGATTTAGGCTGTAAACGACAAGGAGCAGCACCATCGGTATTATCACAGGTTCGACTCAAAGCCGCGCTACCCCAACCAGCACCAAAAGCAAGATCACCATTCCAATTATCCGCATAATGCGATATTGATTTACTACCTAAATAAAAGATTTCAATATGGACATGGGGACCAGAAGAATTACCACTAGAACCTAAGCGAGCTATCTCATCGCCAGCATTTACGATCGATCCTGTAGCTAACGGACTATCTTTTTGTAAGTGTAGATACTTGATCGCATATGTTTTACTACCAACCGATACTAATAGATAAACTTGGTTACCACCACCAGTACTTCCAGGATAACCACAAGTATTACCAAGATAACCATAAGTCGGACATGAATTAGCTCGATATAAAACAACACCATTGGCTACTGCCTTAACGGTAGTTCCTACTGTTGCGGCAATATCTACTCCTAAATGAACCCCACCACCAAATGATGCAGGATAATACCATGTAGATGCCGTTACTCTTCCACCACTCACCGGTTTTGTCCAACCAGGTGATGGCAGGATATTACCTAAAGCCTCACTGATATCCTTAAGTTTATCAACTGAATCAGAATAATCCTTCGCAATCTGATTAGCAGCGGCTTCAAGATCTGCCTCTTGACGATAATACTCAATCAAAGCTTGTTCAATATAAGCTTTTAATCCTTCAATGTATTGTTTATTAGCAATGACATTCTCTTTATTAGCATCTAATGATTCTTTTTGTCTTGTTAGTTCTTCTCGATTTACTTCTAAGGCTTCAATCTCACCTCTTAAACTATTCATCAGTTGATGATCGGACGCTTCAATATCTGACAACGCCTCAATTCTTCTGATCAGATCTAAAAAGCTGGTCGAACCAATCAAAAACTCAATATAATTATTAACCCGAATAAAAGACTGCATACTCAACATTCTACCTTGAATGGAATCATCAATCGAATTAATCTTTTCTTCACGAGCTAAGATTTCTATTTCTAAAGCGGCTATTGATGCTTCAGTTACTTTGATCGCTCTTTCTAAACTAGCGATCTCTTTTTCAATCTCAAGGATCTTGTCTTCATATTCATGAACCTTTTTAACATTTTCTTCAATATTCTCTTTAAGTCCATCTAATTGATCTTGAATATCTTCTAGGTCATTTAAGCGATCGTTTGCAATATCATTTAAATATATCTGATATTGTTTACACAATTCGATCGTATTTGGATCAGACAAACTCACACTACATAAATTATCATAATATGTTTCATTACCCGCAAAATCAACCGCATAGACCTTGACATAGGTCGTTGATAAGATTAGTGCGAAAGTTAAAACATACTTTAATATCTTTTTCATCTTGACCACCATAATTTACGTGTAACAGAGATAAAACTCCCCAACATTCCTACAAATGCGCCTACTAACAATAAGATAGCGGCTAATAGTGGCACAAAAGGATATATTGGAACTAAGGTAAATATCCTTGAAAAAAGATACCCATCCATAAGGTTATATAAATAAATATATCCACCAACAGAAATAAGGATGGGGATTAATGAGCCAAGCGCTCCAATAACCATTCCTTCAATGATAAAAGGCCAACGAATAAAACCATTACCAGCTCCGACTGTTCGCATGATAAATATTTCATCTTTGCGAGAACCTATAGTTGCATCAATCGTATTAGTTATCAACAAGACCGCAAGTAGTCCTAACGCTCCCATAACAATAAGACTTCCTGTTCTGATAGACTCCATCGATTCCATCAATAATAACGTACCAGTACCACCATAGTTAACTTTCTCGATATTATCCATCTTAGCAACCTGATTAGCTACTTCTTCAATATAATCGCCACTGGTTGTCTCAACTAAGAAAGCATCACGTAGGGGGTTTTTATCACCAACATACATCTTAAATAGTTCGCCTTGTTCACCATAAGCTTCAATGAAGGCATTTAATTCACTATCTTTATCTGAGAAGTTAACTAACCGTACACCAGGAAGAGCTTCAATTTGAATTCTTGTTTCACGAATAGCTTCAAAGCTTGTGCCTACTTCTATCTTGGCATGAATCTGAACACTACCTTCAACACTATCTACGATCTGGCGGATATTAACACTCAAGATCAGAAACGCACTAACTATTAAAAGGGTCATCGTGACTGCGCTTGCACTTGATAAAGACATCGCTCGATGCCTAATTATGCCATAAAATCCTTCGCGGAATACTCTAAGCATTTTAGTGATCATGGAAGCGATATCCTCCTTCCACTAAATCGGCCACAATATGACCTTCTTCAAGGATGATCGTTCTTTTCTTATAAAAATCAACGACGATCTCATCATGCGTTACCATGATAATGGTCGTTTTTTCTTCTCTATTTATTTTGCCTAATAAGTTGATTATATCTTTTGACATCGAAGGATCAAGATTACCAGTTGGCTCATCAGCGATCAACAGTTTTGGTTGATTAGCGATCGCTCGCGCAATCGCAGCCCTCTGTTGTTGACCACCTGATAACTGTGATGGATAAAAATTAGCCTTGTCCGCTAAACCTACAAGATCTAACACTTCACGTACTCTTTTACGAGCTTTGCTTTTTTCTATGTTAATAACTTCAAGCGCGAAGTAAATATTCTCAAATACTGTTTTGGCTTGTAATAGACGATAATCTTGAAAAACAACACCTAAACTTTGACGATGTTTTGGTATTTGACTTAACTTTAATGAGCCGATATCAACTCCATCAAGGGCAACTTTACCTGTGGTCGGGGATTCTTCCGCATTGATCAACTTCATCAATGTTGATTTACCAGAACCCGTTGGTCCAATCACATAAACAAATTCACCTTGGTTTATCACTAAGTTGATATTGTACAATGCATTAAATCCGTTTCTATATTTTTTTCCTACATCTTTGAATTCCAGCATTATGTCACTTCCGTTCTACTAGATTATAGCACACATAATTTTAGCTAAAGTGTAATTTATAAGAATAAAAGTTATATTTTGTAATCAAAAGAGAAGCCATTTCCATGTACTTCATTAGCGTCTTGAATGATCAAGAAAGCTTGCTTATCAATATCATTAACTAAACGCATAAAATTCGGATATTGATTACCCGTCAAAACAACCAACAACACTTCTTTATCTTCTCTTGTGTAGCCGCCCTTGGCTTGAAGGATTGTCGTACCACGCAAGATCGTATTTTGAACCATTTCATTGATCTCATCAATCTTATCACTGATCACATAGATTGCTTTAGCACGTTCTGCCCCAAATGTCAGCACTTTATCAATCGCAAACGAAGTTCCCCATACAGCTATAAAACCAATTAAGACAGCAGCTAATCCATAAGAGATGATACCCAAGAAGACGGTTATCGCATCGGTTATTAAGATTAAAGTAGATAACTTGATACCGGTATATTTATTGATGATAAGTGGTGGAATATCCATACCACCAGTACTAGCTCCAGCTTTAAACACCAGACCAACTCCAGCTCCACCCATTAAACCGGCATATAAGCTAGCTAAAAAAGGATCTATATCCACAACAATCTCAAAACTATTGATCAGAATGATCATTAAAGGATAAAGAATCGTCGTGATAAAAGTACTCAAAGCAAATTTTCGTCCCAGAAAGATTGTCCCAACCACAAACAGAATCAACATTGATATGTTGATGATGATTGTCGGATCCACATCAATCAAGAAATTTAGCGCAACCGCAAGACCAGCTACACCACCTGATAAGATATTAAACGGTAAAACAAAGACTGAAACAGAAAAAGCGAGGATCAAACATCCTATGGTTATTTGTATTAAGTTCTTAATCGTTTGTACCGTCATTTTATTCATATATGCACCTTTGTTTCATTGTATCAAATTTAATCATTGATGATAAGCATTCTTCACTGTCGTATAACCACAAGTAGAATTTAGTGATATAATAAATATATATGTATAAATCAAGGAGAAATGATAATGGAAAATAAGCCGACAATGATGGATTATATCTACCAAACCCCTGCAACGGTTATCGCTAACGTAGATCGTTCAGCCGAATTGACCAAGAAGATGGTTGATCTATTTTTAGAAAAAGACTATGAAAGTATTTGTATCGTGGCTAGTGGTTCTAGCAATAATGGAAGTCTTTGCGCTCGTGATTTTATGCGTAAATATCTAAAAACAGAAGTTAAGTTAGTACCACCTTTTACTTTCTTGAATCATGAACACGATCTTAGATCAAAAGCCTTTACTGTGGTCGTTTCCCAAAGTGGCTGCAGTACTAACGCTCTTGATTGTCTGAGATTATTAAAAGCGAACAATGAAGTAACGATTGGTCTAACCGGACGCGACGATTGTGATTTTGTCCAATACTGTGACCATTTGATCAACTGGGGGGTCGGTGAAGAAAAAGTTGGCTACGTAACTAAAGGTGTTGTAACCCTAGCCACTTTCTGGATGTTGTTTGCGCTAGAGGCTGGCCTAAAACTACAAAGGATTACCCCTGAGCAATATCAAAAAACAAAAGATGATATTAAAAAAGCGATGGCTATCCATCAAGAATTAACTCAAGAAACGATCAATAAATATCACGCCAACTATAAAGTCTTTACTTCAATGGACAAGCTTCATGTTTTAGGTAGTGGTCCTAATATCGGTACAGCTATCGAAGGAGCTTTAAAGATCACTGAAACTGTTTGTATCCCATGTTTAACATGTGAGGCTGAAGAGTTTATTCATGGTCCTAATAATCAATTTGACCCAAGCAACGCTGTTATCTTAATCGACAATGGTAGTCACGATAAATCCAGTGAAAGGATCGTTAATATCTTTAAAGCGGTAAGAATAATCACCGATAAAGCTTTTATCATTACTAATGATCAAAGTGTTGATGATCAATTAGCCTTTAGAACAAAAGAAGAAACTGATCCGTTAGTATCATCACTCTATAAACTGACCGTCTTTGAGACTTTAGCTTATTTAATAACTGAAGATACTGTGCATTGGCACAAGCATCCATTATTTATAAAATATAAAAATAGTGGAATTGTTAAATCTAAATCAAGAGAAAACCTATACAACACATAAAAGGGCAACAATTGCCCTTTTACTTTACTTGCTTTTTAAGATAAGTATAAATGAATTCATCGATATCGCCATCCATAACACCAGCAATATTACCTTCTTCATGACCCGTTCTAACATC
>CAYNYC010000071.1:0-7937 GCA_964401415.1 uncultured Erysipelotrichaceae bacterium | reverse complement strand
ATCAAGAAAAAAGTTGTACTATCATTTTAGATGTACAACTTTGTCAACAAGCTGAAACAGTTCTATCTTATAGATAAAACTGTTTGTGCTTTTTTTTTGAAAAGAATTGAGTTTCCATGAAATGGGCAAACCCATCTTCATCATTGGTCTTTTCAGTAATGATATCAGCCACAGCTTTAGTATCATCACTTCCATTTAACAAGCATACACCAATTCCACTAACTTCTAATAGATCGTTATCATTTGTCATATCACCAAATGAGATGACTTGATCAAGTGAAATGTTGTTTATATTACAGAATTCGATCAAAGCTACCGATTTAGACACTCTTGAATCGGTAAATTCTAGCATTGTTGTTTGGGTCTTAAAGGCTTTATAGTGAGGTGATGGGTGATCATTTACATAAGCAACGATCTCATCCATGCGATCTTCATCAATTCTAAACATGATCTTGGCATTTTCTTCAGCGTATAGCTCAGAGATATCTTTCGCAACCCGGACATTCGTACGGTTTCTTTTTGAGGAAGCCTTAGTTGTATCATCAATTTTTCGACTTAACATTTGACCATTTGAATACAAGAATGGATTAAGATCAAAGGGTTCCATAAGTTCAATGATTTCCTTTAGCCATTCCCTTTTCAATTTATAGTAATCATGATATTTATTATTTATTCCATCATACATCTCAGATCCATTCATACCGATCAATAACTCAAACTCAAAGTCTAAGCCCCAATCTTTAGCTTGTTTATGTAATTGTTGTCTCACAGATCTACCAGAAGCGATGCTAAAATAAAGCCCTGCATCATGTATCCTTTGAATCATCTGTTTGGTAACTGAGGTTAACACTCGATCAGTTCTAACAAGCGTACCATCAATATCACACACTATTAGTTTAATATTATCCATATTCATATACAAAACCTTCTTTCGTTTATTAAAACCTAACAGTCTTTATTGTATCAAATAAGTAATGATTTATATCAATGATCACTATAATTTGATCTTTATTTAACTGTTTATTAACATTTGATAATGATCTTATTACTAAAAAAGTTGTTTAGCAAACAACTTTTTGATTACCAATTATTCAAAAAATGTTTCTCCATGAAGTGCGCAAAGCCATCTTCATCATTTGTTTTTTCAGTAATAGCGTCAGCTTTTGCCTTAGTCTCACTACTACCATTGAGTAAGCACACTCCCAAGCCACTAGCTTCTAACAACTCATCATCATTAGTCATATCACCAAATGATACAACTTGGCTCAAATCAATGCTATTAAGCTTACAGAATGATATTAAAGGAACAGCTTTATTAACTCTTATATCCGCAAATTCTAATACAGTAGTTTGCGTTTTAAATGCTCGATAATAAGGAGATGGATGTGCTTTAACATATTGTTCAACTTTAACCATCAATTCTTCTGACATTCTAAACAATATCTTAGCTGTTTCTTTTTCATATAATTCAGATACATCTTCAACAATTCGATAGTTTGTCTTATTACGTTTAGCTGATTCAATTACTGAAGGATCAACCTTGTAATAAAGTGAGATCCCATCCACATAAACAAATGGATTCAAATCAAAAGGAGCCATCAATTCGATTATTTCCTTTAACCATTCACGTTTTAATTTGTAATAATCATGACGTTTTTGGTGAACTCCATCCCACATCTCAGCACCATTCATGCCAATCAATAGCTCAAAGTCAAAGTCAAAACCCCAGACTTCAGCTTGTTTTGACAAATGTTGTTGAATCGATCTACCAGAAGCTATTCCAAAATAGATGCCCTTTTCATGTAATCGTTTTATTACATCTTTAGCTCTATCAGTTAAAACATGATCAGTTGTGACTAAAGATCCATCAATATCACACACTACTAATTTAATGTCTTGTTTATACATATGCTCACCACCTTAAACGATCATAGACAAGATACTATTTAATTAACGAATAGATTAATATAGATATTAACTAATTGGGGCATGACAGCGATCGCATAGACCAATCTTACAACCTGAATCAAGCCAATCTTAGCTAAATCAGCCCCAAGATCAGAAGCGATCAACGCCATATCAGAGGCACCAGCCGGACATGAGGCAAATAAAGCCGATTTCATATCTAGATACTTTCTCTTATGAGCAATATAACCATAAATAATATTGACTAACCAATAACTGATCAATAAAATAATGATCGGTAAAATTAGTTTAGGCATTCCCATAAATGTTTCCTTGTTCATAGTCGACCCAACCAATGACCCAGCGAAAAGTTGACCCACGATCTTAACTTCTTTTTTAATATAAATTAGCTTTGTAGTGTTGTTTAGCAACATGATCGTAAACATTGAAAAGACAAGTGGACCTGCTGGAATCTTAACAAGATTACCAATGTATCCAGCAATTAAAGCAATCATGATCGTCACAAAGACTTTCCAAAGTTTGTTTTCAGCTTCTGCTTTTTTCTTGTTTTCATCAAGCGTCACATCATCTTCATAATCAGGTAGCTTAGCTTTGTTAGAAAAGAAAACAATCCACATCGGAAAGATCAATAAAGCGCTGATCAAACGTGATGTCTGCATTAGCGCTACAGTCGCCGTATCAGCGCCCATATCAATACTGATGAGTGACATATCCGTTACTCCACCTGCCACACTTGATAATAACGCTGTTGTAATATCTATTTTCGTTACTAAAGCAATGATATTTCCCGTTATGAAAGTATTTAGTGTAAATAACAATATTAGTAGTCCTATTGGTTTAGCCATCTTCTTGATATTCTTCATATCATCCATTTTCAACTGTAAACCAATAAATATTCCTGCAATACCTTGGGTAAACATCTTTAGATATGTTGGCATATAAGCATCAGCTGTTATAATATTAAAAGCACCAACGGCAATCATACTACCGATCATTGCCGGCGCTGGTAATTTTAATAATTTAGCAACTAGATATCCAATTAACGCTACTAATAATGTATATACTATATTCATAAATCCTCCTAATTTTACAAAACTAAATAATTGAAAACTATTTTTTATTGTACCATAATATTATCATTATTTGCGAAATGATACTTAATTCTATAATTCAAAATTTGTATTATTGTATCCTCTTACAATATCATTTTCTAAAAAATCAAAGATTAAGTAAAAAGAAGTTTTACGACTTCCTTTATTTATTCCCACTCAACAGTTGGTTTGTCTCACCTGTCTCTACAGTACTAAAGTTATGGCTATTTCAACTGTTTTTCTCACCAATCTCACAGAGTATCTCTGAGTCTCAGAAAAAATTTATCATAAGTGTATCACAGCAGTAAACTAAGTGAAAAGTATTCTCAATGATAAACAGTCTTTTTTCAAATCTGCTACTGCTCAATAACTGAACAGTTTTTCAATTTATATAAAATTGTTTATTTGAAGTGAACAGTTTTGTTGACTTCGGATAAAGTGTTCAGTATAATTAGTTTATCAAATTGGAGGATTTTTATGATAATACGCGAAAAATACTTAAATTCCATTAAGGAGTTCTATGATAGCGATTTAATAAAAGTTATTGTAGGTATAAGAAGATGTGGAAAGTCTGTTGTTTTGGAGACGATAATGAATGAAATTAAGCAAAAAACTAATAATATAATATATTTAAATTTTGAAAATACTGCTGATTTAATAAAAGCCTCTTCACCAATAGAATTAGTTAAATATGTTGATGAACATCGCAAAGAAGGTATGTGTTATATCTTCTTAGATGAAATTCAAGAAATTGAAAATTGGCATGTTGCAGTTAAAGATTTAAGGTTACATAACAATTCCATATTTATAACAGGAAGCAACTCAAAACTTCTTTCTGGTGAATTTTTAGATTTTCTAAGTGGCCGTTTTGTATCCTTTAGGATTAGACCATTTATTTACAAAGAGATCTTAGAATATAGTAAAGAAACAAATAACTCAATTACACCTACCGACTATTTGATTTGGGGAGGATTCCCAGGAAGGCTAAATTTGAAAGACATGGAAAGCAAAAAAGCTTTTTTAACCGATTTAGAAAACACTATTATTTTTAATGATTTAATTAAAAGATACAAGATTAAAAAAACGATTACATTTAAAAAATTAGTGAACTACATATTGATTAGTAATTCTAGAATATATTCGGCTAGATCTATACATAAATATATCAAAACTCAATGCGAAGATATCTCTCTAAATACGGTAATTAAATATCTTAACTATTTGAAAGAAGCATATATTATTGATGAAGTATCTCAGTACTCAACAAAAGCAAAAAGAGAATTATCCTATTATTGTAAAATCTATAATGCAGATGTTTGTTTCAATTCACTAAATGTAAGCAATAATCGCTACGATCTTGATCATAATTTAGAAAATATAATTTATAACGAACTTTGTTACATGGGCTATGATTTAAAAGTATATGATAATAAAGGAAAAGAAATAGATTTTATAGCTACAAAAGCAGGAAAAACTTTCTTAATTCAAGTTGCATACAGTGTAGTAGATGAGAAAGCCTATCAAAGAGAATTTGATGCATTTAGTGATTTAGATAATTCTAATCAAAAAATTCTTATCACCACAGATAGAGTCGATTACTCAACAAGTACAGTTAACCATATAAACTTCGAAAATTTTTTATTGCTAGATGAATTGTAACAAGCTTGCATTAAATCACTCACTGAAAAAGGAATTATCAAAATTCCAGGTACTTCTCGCAAAAGATACTATACTGTATTACCAGATTTAGACAACCTGAACCGAACTAGACCAAAAAGCGCTACTATTTCTACACGAAACAATAGCGCTTTTATAAATTATGCTAATCTATTCAAACTCAATCGTTCCTGGCGGCTTACTAGTAATATCATATAAGATACGATTTACTCCTTTAACCTCATTAACGATTCTTCTTGATATCTTATCTAGTATATCATAAGGAATCTTAGCCCAATCAGCCGTCATGGCATCAACGGACGTAACCGCTCTAATAACGATCGCATTTTCATAAGTTCGCTGATCGCCCATTACACCAACTGAGCGAATATTAGGTAAAGCAGCGAAATACTGCCAAATATCGCGATCAAGTTTAGCTAAAGCTATTTCATATCGTAAGATTGCGTCTGCTTTACGAACGATCTCCAGTTTTTCCTCAGTAATATCTCCTAAGACTCTTACAGCAAGACCTGGACCGGGGAATGGTTGTCTTTCAACAAGTTCATCACTTAAACCCAACAAGCGTCCCATTTCTCTTACTTCATCTTTAAATAAGAAACGTAATGGTTCAACAAGCTTAAAGCGCATATCTTTTGGTAAGCCACCTACATTATGATGAGACTTGATCGTATGCGCATTACCAACACCCGATTCAATTAGATCAGGATAGATAGTACCTTGAGCTAAGAAATCAATCGATGATAATTTGGCTGATTCCTCATCAAAAACCTTGATAAACTCATTACCAATGATCTTTCTTTTTTGTTCAGGATCACTTACACCCTTTAAAGCACTTAAGAAACGCTCTTTGGCATCAATCTTGATCAACTTCATCCCAAATTGTTTTTCAAATGTATTAACAACAAGTTCTGGCTCATCCTGACGCAGTAATCCATGATCCACAAACATACAAGTTAAGCGATTACCAATCGCTTTATATAGTAAAGCAGCTACCACAGCTGAATCAACACCACCACTTAAAGCACACAATACTTCTTTATCACCAACAGTATCATTTATCTCTTTGATCATCGATTCAACGTAAGAATCCATTGACCAATCAGCTTGCGCATTACATATTTCAAACACAAAGTTTTCTAACATCTTAGTCCCATTGAGTGTGTGTTTGACTTCAGGATGAAACTGAATACCATATAGTTTAGCATCTTCATTAGCCATGATCGCTATTGGACAAGTATCACTTTTAGCGTATACATCAAATCCATTTGGAAGTTTTCCAACTTGATCACCATGAGACATCCATACCGATTGTTGATCATCAAGATCATTCGTCAAAAGATTGTCTTTAACAATCATAATATTAGTTTTACCATACTCACGTTCATCACTAAAGCTGACTGCACCACTTAATGAATAAGCCATCATTTGCATGCCATAACAAATACCTAAAACAGGTATATCAAGCTTAAATAGTTGACTATCACAATGCATTGCTCCATCTTCATAAACACTATTTGGGCCACCAGCTAAGATCATCCCTTTAATACTTGAATCATCTTTAATAACATCAGCACTAGTCTTAAAACTCTTGATCTCACTATAGACACCCATTTCGCGAATTCTACGAGCGATCAATTGATTATACTGACCACCAAAGTCAATAATTACGATCTTATCGGCCATGATAATTTGGTGCCTCCTGGATATTTTCTACATCGTGTGGATGCGATTCTTTTAAACCAGCATTAGATATTGACACAAACTGCGCTTTATCTTTAAGGTCACTTACTGTTTCACAACCACAATACCCCATGCCACTTCTTAGACCACCCATCATTTGATAAACGACATCTATTACACTACCTTTATAAGGTACCATCGCTTCAATACCCTCTGGTACTAACTTACTTAATTCCTTTTTACCACCTTGGAAATAGCGATCACTTGAGCCTCTTTGCATAGCACTAAGTGAACCCATCCCTACATATGATTTATATTTTCGTTCATTGATCATGATGATATCGCCTGGCGCTTCATCACAACCAGCTAACAATCCACCTAGCATAACACAATCAGATCCAGCAGCTAATGCTTTAACAATATCGCCAGATAGTTTAATACCACCATCAGCGATAACGCCTATTTTATATGTTTTAGCTACTTGGAAAACATCATTAACAGCTGTTAATTGCGGAACTCCAACACCTGCCACAACTCTTGTGGTACAGATCGATCCTGGCCCTACTCCTACCTTAACAACGCTAGCACCAGCATAGACAAGATCAATAGCGGCTTGAGCCGTTACGATGTTTCCACCAATGATATCAAGATCTGGATATTCTTGACGAATCGCTCGTACAGCATCAATAACACCTTTAGAATGTCCATGAGCACTATCAACAGAGATAATATCTACATCCGCTTTTACTAAAGCTGCTACTCTTTCAAGCGTCTGTTCTGATACTCCAACCGCCGCCCCAACAAGATAACGACCTTGAGCATCAATAGCGGCCATTGTTTCTTGGGGATCTACTTTTAGTTTTTTGATGTTTGTGATCATTAAAGCTTGATCTTCAATCGTCATATTTTTATGAATAAAACCAATACCACCTAATTTCGCTAACGCTAAAGCCATCTTCTCTTCACATACGGTATCCATAGCTGCCGCACAGATTGGTATATTTAGTTTGATCTTAGGTGTAAGTTGTGTGTGTAGCTTAACTTTTGCAGGTACAACTTGTGAATAAGCTGGTACCAATAAAACATCATCAAATGTATACCCATGTTTTGTTATCTTGCCATTTAAAGTATCCAAAGTATCATTCCCCTTTACTGTTTATATAAATACAAAATGTTAAAAAACGCTTATCTTAATTATTAACATGAACATTAATTTAAGCATTTTTCTAACTAGCATCACAAGAATGGTAAAAATCTCCATTGTAGTCCGATGATATTAAGGTCACCGGGTAGAGACTCTTGCGCCATACTTGCAAGAATATACAATGTTTGTATATTTGAAAAATTATAACAGATAAGTCTTGACCTGTCATCTTTTTCTTTGCGATCTTAGTATTATACCCACTACCAACAACTCTTATATATAAAAGTAGATCTACTAGTATTTTATGATGGTGTTCTAATGTTTTATCTCCTGTTGAAAAAACAATAAAAACAAAACAGTATAGATAGAAAAAATTGAAAGTGCTAGATAAAAAGTAGTTAAATAGTTGTATATAAATA
>CAYNYC010000070.1:3923-7938 GCA_964401415.1 uncultured Erysipelotrichaceae bacterium | reverse complement strand
TCCTCTGGCGGCGATGTCAGTAGCCACAAGCACCCGTGTAACGCCATTTTTAAAGTTACTTAGCGCTAGTTGACGGGCATTCTGGGATTTATTACCATGAATGGCTGCGGCATTGATCTGTGATTTTAATAGATCACGAACAACCTTATCAGCTCCGTGTTTTGTCCGCGTAAAGACTAAAGCCGATCTAATGCTTTTATCTTCTAACAAATGTTTCAATAAGCTTTGTTTATTGCCTTTATCAACATAATAAATAAATTGCTTTACTGTATCGACAGCCGATGAAACTGGTGTTACTGATATAGTAACAGGATCGATCAAGATCGTCTTAGATATCTTCGCGATTTCCGTTGGGATAGTTGCTGAAAACAGCATTGTTTGTCTTCTAGTTGGTATTTTCTTAATGATCTTTTTAACATCATTGATAAAACCCATATCTAACATCCGATCCGCTTCATCTAAGACAAATATCTCAATGTGTCGTAGATCAATTACTCCTTGACTTAAGAGATCATTAAGTCTGCCAGGAGTAGCTACTAAGATATCAATTCCTCTACTTAAGGTTAATTCTTGTGGTTTTTGTGAAACACCACCAAAGATAACACCATATTTTAATTTGGTAAAACTTCCATATGTCTTAAAGCTTTCAAATATCTGTAAAGCTAATTCTCTAGTAGGTGTTAGTATTAACGCCTTAATCTGCCTTTTCTGATTGTAGTCAACAACTTTTTGACTAAAAAGTTGTAAGATTGGAATCGCAAACGCCGCCGTCTTACCCGTACCTGTTTGCGCACAACCTAAAATATCACGACCTTGTAAAAGAGGTGGTATTGCCTGTTGTTGAATTGGTGTTGGAATTTCATATTCTTCTTTTTCCAAAGCTTTTAAGATTGGTTCGATAATGTTTAATTCTTTAAATTTCATTTATACTCCTTTTTCTCCATCAAATATAAGCTAACATGAACAAGTTAACTTTCATTGATGGCAAGAGTTTTACTTGTGAATACATATATTATTTGATCAATATTATTCTTAATGACCGTATACATCATCAATCATATATCTAAATTGGTCTTTATCTTGTATTTGATAATAGATCCATAATTAGCTTTATTGTGCTTTTGTGTAGGCACAATATAGTATTGTACACTATTTTCTGCACAAATGATAATGCAAGATCAATTAGTAAACAAACAATTTGATTTGGATATCAATTTCAACATGTATATTTCTTAAGACAACTATCTTTCTATTGTGGAAGATGTTTTGCAATTATTAACGCTTACCATCTAACTTACAAGCAACATCGGCATCATCAATCGCAAAAGACATTATATCTGAATGTGATTCTTTGTGTTTTTTAAGCCATGCATTAGCGTATGAACACGTCGCGGAAGCTTTCATATTATTATCTCTTAAATATTGAGCAACAACTTCCATCATCTTACCAGCCACTCCTTGACCTCTTAAAGATGGATCAACAAAAGTATGATCGATCACGATCTCATTATCTGAAGCAAAATAATAAGTAGTTTCAGCTATTACCTTATTATCATCAACACTAAATATTCTTCCTTCTTCATAGTTCCAGTTCATTTTAATCTCCTTATTTACAGCTAATCTTATATTTCATCAGTTCAACCAAATCTACGATTTGTGCATTACTATCAGCATCAATTATCAATGGAACAAATTTACCTTTTATCGGCTCACTTAAAAACTGTTGCTTTATTGAATGAGCTATAGCGAGTGAGTCAATACCAATACGGGTTTTTTCGTTAAAGTACATGCTTATTTTAAAATACCCGTCCCAAATAGAAAGCCAAAAGACCGTTTTCTTTTTGTGGATCGCCTTAGCAAGCCATGATTTTACATCATTATAATAACGCCACTCTATATTCACCTCTAATGCCGAACATTCATTTAGTAAGGAGAGATAAGCGCTAAAACTATCCTTTAAGCACTGCTTAAGCAAATCATTGTCTACGTTAACATTGGGATCTATTAGTAGTTTTTTCTGGTCCATAATCCATCTCCTTAATATGTATTTAGGTTAATAAAGATTGATCAAACATTATTCCACAAAAAAGCTATTGCTCGTTTACCGATAATATAATCATCAAAGATCTTTTTAGCTAATAGATCTGTCAGTCCAACACATACTAAAAGCGGCATTAAATGTTCTGAACGCGGATGACAGTAGCGGGCACCAGGTAATTTCTCCCAGTTGATAAAACTATTGTATCGCTTATTAAAATCTCTTTCTTCGCAACATAGTTCAATCAGTCTATCTTGAAAACTATCATTAATCTTATCTTCAGTGTTTTTACCAGCAAAATCAAAGCTACGCATGTTGTGATAAGAAAACCCAGAGCCAATGACCAACACATTTTCAGATAGTAATGGTCTTAAAGCTTTTCCTATCTGAAGATGTGTTAATGGATCAAGCCCTTGTTTTAGTGATATTTGGATAACCGGAATATCAGCACTTGGATACATCATCAAAAGCGGAATGTATACCCCATGATCATATGGTCTTTTATTGTCTACAAGACATTCAATATCATTATCTTTCAAAAGATCAGCAATCTTTATTGCCAATTTAGGATTACCTTGACACGGGTATTTGATATCATAAGCAGCTGATGGAAAGCCATAATAATCATACGTCAATTCTGGTTCTTCTTGACCCTGCACTGTCACAATCGCTTCTTCCCAATGCGCACTGATAACGATGATCGCTTCAGGTTTATCAATCATATTAGGCAGATCTTTCATAAACTTGACCATAGCATTGTGTGTTGGATCACCTAAAATAGGTAATGGTCCTCCTCCATGGGAGAAATAGATGATTTGACTATTCATGATTATCTCCTTTATCACTGAAGATCAATCAATCTTCTTGACTCTACCAACAATTCCACTTTCCAACATTACTTTAATACCATGTGGATGATCTTTGGAGTTGGTCAATATCTTTGAAACAACTCCTTCGGTCAATTTGCCTGATCGTTGATCCTGTTTTTGCACAACCCAAACCTTAGCCCCAACTTTTATATTGTCTTTAATTGTATTACTCATAATATGCCTCTTTCACGGTCTTGATTCGTTTTCAGTCTCTAATAAATGAAGTTACAAATTACTTGTGTTTTGAACCTTTTTTACGGAATAAGGCAAGACCTCCAAAGCCACTGATAACTGCCATATAAAAACCAAAGTCATACCACCAACCACTATTAAACACTTCATAAACTCTTATATTGTCATTAAAGAGTCCCATGATCAATGATACTGGAGCAACCCATCCGTGCCATATTCCCCATAAAAAGCCTGCCGGCTTAATAGCGCTAGCACTACCATCTCCCGGTATACAGCCAACCACAGTAAATAAAATAAACACCGACATAATAACAAGGATAAACATTCTCTTTTTCATTACAAATCCTCCTTTTTCAAAATAATATAATCTCTACTCTCTGAGGCAAGCTTTTAATGCTTTTTTCTTTCATTTTCATAAACATACCTAATACTCTTCAATCTATCAAATAAAAGGTAATATCGAGCCGCCATGGGGTATTATGATTGTCTGGGCATTGTTTCCCATAATGCTTAAAGCATCATCATACGCCTCTTGAATACTATGGTATGGCTCAAAAAACA
Source organism: uncultured Erysipelotrichaceae bacterium (assembly GCA_964401415.1). Lineage (GTDB taxonomy): Bacteria > Bacillota_I > Bacilli_A > Erysipelotrichales > Erysipelotrichaceae > JAQUCI01. The sequence continues at coordinate 4,278 of CAYNYC010000070.1, read as the reverse complement.
TACTACTTACAATATTGTTATCTAATTCAGAAACAAGAAATACTCGATTTTGTTGGAGTACACTAGCAATTGCTGCCGCTTTGTGACCTCCAAGAATAAATTCAGTTTTTATCTTATCAATTAATTCTAAAGGCTTTTTAGCGTTGATCATCCACTCTTCAAAAGTAGCTTCACCAAATCCCTCTTTGCATGATGCAACAAGAATGATAATACCTCCTTTTTTTACGGCGTGAGAAGCATTATCCAAAGTCTTCTGTGCTTGATACAAGTTGATATCCTTGGGAAACCCACCAGCAGAAGCAATGACTATATCCGCTTTAGCATTTATCTTAACTTTATAAAGTTGATCAAGATA
>CAYNYC010000070.1:0-3823 GCA_964401415.1 uncultured Erysipelotrichaceae bacterium | reverse complement strand
TTTGGCACCACCACTATAACCGGCGAAATAATGATATTCAATATTACCTAAACAAATGCGTCTATCAGCTTCTACAACGGGTCTAAATATATCAATAGGTGTCATATTTTTCGTATGTCCAAGATTTACACAATCATCAATATCACTGTCCATACATTTTATCTTTTGATATATATCATCCCCTACCAAATACTTCATTTCAGCTGTTGTATGTTTACGATGGATACCAAGGGCAAAAACAATACTGATATCACTATGAGCTACCCCAGCCATCTCAAGTTCATGTACTACTAATGGTAAAACCAGTCTGCTTGGCATGGGTCTAGTAATATCGCTTGTGATAATAACCACTTTTTCTTTTGGTGAAACGATTTCTCTTAGTTTTTTTGTACCGATCGGGTTATTTATTGCTCTTGCAACTTCATCTTTCCCTTTCAAACATACTTGCACATCATTTGCGTGGAGTACTTCTTGTACATTATTATCTTCTATATTTACGTCCATTGTTTTCTTGCCAAATGCTAAGTTGAATTTCATCGATTATTTCTCCTTTGATTACACAAGTTAAACTGAGATTAAATACTTATGCTATATAGTCATTTACTTCACTATCTTCTTAGTGAGCTTTCCTTGTATGTTTATATATAAACCATAACACCAAGTATGTATAAAAAGATAGTCTTAACAAAAAGACCTATTCGTTTTTTTAGCAACTATATAAAATCGATGAATACGACCCTCAATTACTCCATTTGTTTCTAATATAGCTTGTGCTTTGTACAAATTATCAAGATGCGTTTCTACAGAAAAACCAGGAAATTCCCATTGAATAATTTTGGCAAACCACACTAATGCTCCAACATCATAAAACTTAATGGGTTGATAGGCTTCATCACTCTCCAATATTTCAAATCCATGATCGATCAATTCTTTTGTCTTGATTTCTAGATATTGCTGAGGAAATGGTAATGTTTCATTTTCAGGTTGTAATAGTCTAACTAATTCTCGATCATTTTCCGCACCAACTTGTTGTGTAATAAAGACACCTTCATTTTTAAGACTTCTTTTTAATTCACTTACATTATATGACCCATGACGATTTGTAATCACATCAAAATGATCATCTTCAAAAGGTAATATGGTTTCTCCATCAACTTCTTTAAAGTTAATGCCTAATGGTAATAAAACTTTTTTACAATACTCCACATTAGGTCTATATCCTTCTGTAGCAGATGTCTTCTCAAATGGGTGCTTTAATGATAAAAGAAATTCCCCACCACCTGTTTCCATATCCAAAAGAAACATATTCTCCTTCAAATACTTCCTAATAACATCCTTCAGGTCCCAAGGTAGATCATCTTCTTCAGTATATCGATCATTAATGTGTGAAAAATCCCATCCCTTAATATGAGCTACCTTTTCTTCTGCGATCCATTTATAAAGTAATTCTTGTTTTTTCATGTCTATCATTTCAAATATTCCCTTTACTGAACTTAATATCTATCAGCGATGAAGGTTTTTAGATTAGTTTCATGATTATATTTTATAGCTGCACTTTTATCTTTTTCTACTATATAATGTGCTAAATCAATGTCATTAATAGCGGCCAATGCTACTGTATAATGAATTACATCTGCAAGCTCATTTGCTAAGTCATCATTAGACATTTCTTTACCATTTTTTCTTCCAGAGCGATTATTAAGTATTTCTGCTACTTCTCCGATTTCTTCCACAAGCTTCATAAACAAACTTTGCTCATTCGCTCGGCCTTTGTATGTTTGCCTTAGATAATTTTCTAACGCTTCAACTGTCAATTTATCCATATCTTTATCTACTCCTTCTATTCTTTCTATATCTGAAATACTAACTTGCAAATAATACACAATTATAAACAAGTCTACTAACAGCTTATCATTAAAAATTACATGTTAATACCTAAGTGTACTAATATCATTAAACTTAATAAATGTTAATTCATTTTTGTTGTAGGATTCTTTTCTTAAATGCTGTGAACTTCAAAATGTGTTTGCTTGTATATATCACAGCGATTATTAGCATACCAAATGATATACCAGCACAAAATGATGCAATATTCTCTACGATACCACTATCGGCCAAACCCATCATTTCTAATGTAATATAAATTATAAAACTAATAACACCAACCCAAGAAAAAAAATGTAATTTTCTCATCAATCTAATTTTCTCATCGTTACTATAATCCGCAACCTTTAATACGGTTTCTTTTAAGTCTTTATTCATTTTCTCGCTTTTCCTTTCTCCATTAAATAGTTCTCTAAGATCTACATCATAATAATCCGCTAGTTCAATAATGACATCTAAATCTGGCATATTTGAACCAGTTTCCCATCTAGATACAGTTCTATTGGAAACATTCATTGTTTCAGCCAATTGTTCTTGGGTTATACTCTTCTCTTTACGAAGCTCTTTTAGAAATGCACCTATTTTTTTCTGATCCATTTTATCCTCCTTTTCACCTTCAGATTACGGCAAGCCCTCAGTATTTTAAACGACACAAAGCGAGAATTGTCGCTATTTTCATAACTAGACAAACGTTGTCCAAAAGAAATGTATTGAGAAATAATAATCTTCTATTTGAAAATAATAATTATGTTTAATCTTCCCATAGTCTATATTGATAAAATTACTATATTTTAGTCTTATCATTGTCCTTTAAACATTACTAGTAGAGTTTATGAGAAAGGCTTCTAGTTTAAATTAATCTTTACGAATTGGATGACGTAACACTGTTTTTAACCTATCAGACGCCACTTTGCGTGGATCAGATATATAAATCTCATGATGTAAACGATTCTTGTTTATGTCAAGAACATAACCGTTTTGCCTTGCAAATCCATCAAGCACAACTATCGTTTTTGGTTCATCGTCATACGAACCAATATGCATAACTTGAACACACAAACCCTCTGTTATCATTTTTAGTTGCGCTTTTGACATATCAAGGTTTGGCTTTTTCTTTTGTAAAGCAGCCTTAGCTGCTTCAAATACATCCTCTGTAACAAAGTAAGGCTGTCGAATCATCATCGTCCATATAAACTTACTTTTGTCACTGATTATCGCACCGCCACCTCGAAAATCATCATCTACACTCCAAAGCCCTTCAAGTGGCAACACAACATACTCAAGAATATCTTTACTAGTCATTTTTATGGTATATGATAGTCCATACAACAATTCAACTGCCTTAGTATATTCCACACTTGTATTTGGATCACCTTTACCATCAACGGTAATAAAAGTCATCTGTGGCACATCAATAATGCTTGGTGTGGTACTGGGTAAATACAAATTCTTTTCAGTCTTTTTAAAGTCAATTGTCATTATTATGCCTCGTTTCAATTTCTATCAGGGTTATCTTGATTCGGATAAACATTTACTATTATAAAGATGTACTTGATGTAGTCTTCATGTATGTTAATGATCTAGATTCCCGTTTCAAAATAACTCCTTTATCTTTGTTGTTTAAATTATAACGTAAAAACGAACGCAATTTCGTCCATATTTTTTGCGTTCGCCTTTATTTTCGTATTTTAAATGATCAAGAGATTACATTATGAGAAGATACCACTTAATCAAATCTCAAAATTACTTATTTTTAACAAATGAATCGTTAATGTTAATAACTCTTTGTCTTAGAGTATATCATTTACTTATCCCAAATCTGACGGTATATTTACTTCCCTATCTTTGTGATAGAGTAGAGCAGTGGGGTTGCCACCGCCCCCTCATCAAACCGTACGTGCGGTTTTCCCGCATACGGCTTTCCGATATTCTTCTTCCT
>CAYNYC010000069.1:0-8067 GCA_964401415.1 uncultured Erysipelotrichaceae bacterium | reverse complement strand
CCGGTGATCAAGACATCTTCACCAACAACATCAAACATTAAAGCGGTATGGGTCGCATTACCCAAAGCATCAAAAAAAGAGATGATCTCTTCTGAGATGGCAGGATTTACTGGTACAACATTGGAAGATGGAATACAGATGTATTCAGCGAAAGCTCCATCACGATTAACACCGACTCCTTTGGTATGTTTACACCATTGGGAATTACCAGAGCGACAATTACGGCAATGTCCACAGACGATATGTCCTTCTCCCGATACTAATTCACCTATCTGATATTCATTGACGCCTTCCCCAAGTTCAGCGATCTCACCAACATATTCATGACCAATCGTTAGAGGAGGAATGATCGTTTCTTGACTCCATTTATCCCAATTATAGATATGGACATCAGTACCACAAATAGCTGTCTTATGGATCTTGATCAATACTTCACCCATTTTAGGTTTAGGTTTTGTGACTCTTATTAATTGTAGACCGACTCCGGATTTTGTTTTGACTAAGGCGTCCATTGTTTCTGACATAGCTAGCTCCTTTATTATCTTTACTATAATTATAATACGGAATACATGTTTAAAAAGATAAATCGTCACATTTTTAGATAAAAAGCAGATAAGTGTAAATTGTGTTAACCTAAAATAATGATATAATGATTTTATCAAGGAGGATTTATTATGGAATGGTTAATTGGACTATTAGTCGTTGCTGGTTTACTGGTAGTTTATGTTTTTACTACATATAATGGTTTTGTATCACTAAAGAATAAATGTGAAGAAGCTTTCTCTACTATGGATGTCTATCTAACAAAAAGATATGATCTAATCCCGAACCTTGTTGAGACTGTTAAGGGTTATGCATCACATGAGAAAGAAACACTAGATAGTGTTATCTCAGCTCGTAATAAAGCAGTAAATGCGACCTCAGTTGAAGATAAGATCGCCGCTGAGCAAGGATTAGCTGGAACACTAGGAAGATTATTTGCGTTAAGTGAAAATTATCCTGATCTAAAAGCTAATACCAACTTCTTAGATTTACAAGCTCAACTACAGTTGATGGAATCTGAGATCGCTAATGCGCGTAAATATTATAATGGTGTTGTTAAGATGTTTAATACCAAAGTTGAACAATTCCCAAGTAATATCATCGCTGGCATGTTTAATTTTATTAAAAGACCGTTGTTTGAGGTTGCTGATGCTGGGCAACGTGAGAACGTTAAAGTACAATTTTAATGGTTAACAAGAAGATTATGTTGCTAAATAGAAAAGATCACTATATCATCAGTAAAATCAAGTATATCTTAGCGATATTTATCTTTTTGTTTGTTTTATCACCGATAACGATCAAAGCTGATGAAGCTTTTGATATCACAAACTATAAGGTTGTGATGGAAGTTGATGAGAGTGGTCGTTTTCATATCAGTGAAGAGATCACTACTTATTTTAATTATCAAAGACATGGTATCTATCGTAATATCCCAACCAGTTATATTATGAACTGGGATATTAATGGAGAATTACAGGAGATAAAGTATAACTGGCCAGTCGAAAATATCCAAGTCTACGGTGATAATTACCGGACAGAGATATATACCGAAGGAGTTACCATTCAAATTGGTGATGGTGATCGTTATGTAGAAGGAACGAAAGTATATCGTTTGTCTTATGATATCCAAACCCATGATCTTGGATTAAGTGATGGATCACAAATGATCTATTTTAACTTGATCGGTTCAGAATGGGATACAACGATCGCTAATATCGATCTTACTGTCAATTTACCAAAGGCAGTTGATGGTAATGCAATCAATGTGACTAGTGGTTACTATGGTAGTGAAGAGAGTGATAAAGTTGCTTGTGAATACTTACCAACTTCAAATCAGATTCATTGTACCAATAGTGCCATGTTAAACAACTACGAAAGTGTTACGCTTTATGTACCGCTGGAAAATGATTATTTTACTTTCCCAACTTATGAAAATTATATTTATGGAAGTATGATCATTTCAGCTTTATTGGTCGTAGTGTTTGCGGTACTTTACTTTAGATGGGGAAAAGATGAACCAGTTATCACAACGGTTGAATTCACTCCACCTGAAGGTTTAAACAGTGCATCGGTTGGCTATATTATCGATAACACGGTCAATAACCGTGATATAACCTCACTCATCATTGAATGGGGAAAAGACGGCTATTTGATGATCGAAGATCGTAAAGATGATCTAGTATTAAGTAAATTAAAAGATATTGATTCGCGTAAACCTGGTTTTGAAAAGAGATTGTTTAATGATCTGTTTAAAGAACAGGATGTTATATCCACTGATGAGTTGGAAAATAGTTTCTATATCAGTATGAATGAATGTAAACAGGGCATCGTTAGATATTTTCACAATAAAGAACGTCGGATTTATACAACTACTTCTGTTTTCTTACAAGTCATTAATTGTTTGGTTGTCGGACTACCGCTTGGCTTAATGATAGGTGCAGCACGCTTTAGCGTTACTTACCGAATTGATTCGGTTTTTGCGGCGATGATTCCCGCCATTATCGTTGGTATCATTGTCAGTGCTGGTTTTGTCTTCTTACGTAATCAATGGCAAAGCCTTAACGCTTTTAGTCGGATGTTTTTCTCAATCATTATCGTTGGTTTCTTTGGTTTAGTATTATTTATGTATGTGGTAATGAATATTGAATCAGTACCTATTATCTATATTTTGATTGGTGTAGCAGGATCGGTCGTTTTACTATTCTTAGCTGTACCAATGTCCAAAAGGACCGAATATGGCAATCGGATGTTTGGTAGAGTCTTAGGCTTAAGACAATTTATCGTCACAGCGGAAGAAGATCGCTTAAAGATGTTGGCGGAAGAAAATCCATACATCTTCTATGATATCTTACCGTATGCCTATGCCTTCAACTTAACCAAGGTTTGGCAGAAACATTTCGAACATCTTGATATACCACCAGCTAGTTTCTATCAAGGTAATGATATGTTGACTAATTACTTGCTTATCAATCATCTCACTCGCTCACTTAACTCGATCCAATCTTCAATGGTATCAATACCAAGAAGTACTGGAGGCTCTGGAGGCGGTAGCTTTGGTGGCGGTGGTGGTGGCTTCTCAGGCGGCGGCTTTGGCGGCGGCGGCGGCGGAAGCTGGTAAACCAATACTCAATTTAAAAGCGGACATGATTTATGTCCGCTTTTCTTATCGATAGTTCTTGATGGTCTTCTCTATTTCCCGTTGTGCATCTTTGGCTTTTTGTGATTCTCGTTTATCATATAAGGCTTTACCTTTGGCTAAGGCTATTTCAAGTTTGGCTCGCCCTTTATCAAGGTATAACTCTAAAGGGATGATCGTAAAACCCTTAAGTTTAACTTTTTGTGATAAGTTTTTGATCTCTTGTTTATGTAGTAATAATTTACGGGGTCTTTTTTCTTCGTGGTTAAATTGGTTACCTTGTTCATAGTGACCAATATACATATCAATTATGTATGCTTCACCATCTCTTACTTCAATGAAAGCTTCCTTAAGTTGGGCTGAACCTTTTCTGATCGCTTTGATCTCTGTTCCATACAAAACAATACCGGCTTCAAAACGGTCTATGATAAAGAAATCATGTTTTGCTTTACGATTTAATATGATCGTCTTTTTCATAAATTCCCCCCTAGGGACCAATTATAACACAACATTAAAGATATGAAATCATTGTGTTTGTAAATAAGTGATATATTCCTGATAAGTCATTTTTGGTTTAAATGACTTTACGATCTGATCAACTAATTCTGGTTTACTTAATAGATCATAGACAGTCATCGCAATGATCTTAGTTTGCGTTAGGTATACTTCATCTTCATCACTGATCATTAGATCTTTACCATGAATATTGCCAGAAAAACCCGTATGTCCATATTGTATTAATGGTTTAAATAAAGAAATATCACCAACATCACCCGCCGCGACACTTTTCTCATTAGTTCGAATTTGATCTTTATCCGTAAAATGTAATAAGTTTTGATATAAAACGGCAGATAGATTACGATCTTGATCAAGTGGTAAATAGCCTGGTGTATCTTTGACGGTGCATTCTGCACCAAGGGCTTTAGCACAATTGATGGCACAGTTTGTTAACTTCTCATTAATACTTAACAAGGCTTGGGAATCACTGGATCTAATATAAGCTTCATAGACAACGTTGTCAGGTATTGTGTTGACGGTATCACCTCCGTTGGTTAAGATACCATGAAATCGAACCATGTCTTCTTCTTTATATGTTTCGCGTAACATCGCCGCAGCTGATTGAAATAAAGCAAAAGCATTTAAAGCATTGATCCCTTCATGTGGTAAAACAGCCGCATGAGCCGCTTTACCTGTGAAAGTAAAAGTCTTATAGATAAAACCAGCTAAAGTAGAATTTACACTAAAGTGATATCCTTTATACTCCCCACTAGCATGTAAATGGAGCAACAGATCAACATCATCAAAGACATGATCAGCTAACATGTTTTCCTTACCCGATAGATATCTAATCTTATGGTCTTTGATCATTTCACGGCGACAGGCAATATCGGTAAATTCCTCAGCTGGTGTAAAAAACAAAGTAACCTTTCCCGGGAAATGATCAGTGATATTTAGTTTATGCAAAGCGATCAAAGCACTACTCATGATCGTCGTTTGTGTACTATGGCCACAGCTATGAGCCGCATGGGTTTCAGGATCACTTTGTGGATGACTAGCTGTTGGAATAGCGTCCAGCTCAGCAATTAAACCAATATGGGGTTTGCCGTTTCCAATACTTACTTGAAAGCCTGTCTGATAGTATTCTTTTTCAATTGTAATTCCATTAGCTAGGAAATGATCAACTAATATTTTTTTAGTCTTAAACTCTTTAAACCCTAATTCTGGAGTATTAAATAAGCTAGATCCAAGAGCTTTTATTGTGTCGCCTTGTTCATCAATATATTGAATTATCTTTTGTTTCATATCTATACCTCTGTATCAATTATATATAATCATGAGTCAATTTACCATTTTTTTACTTGTTAAACATGAGGATTATTCATATAATTAGGTTAATGTTGCGCCCGTAGCTCAGTTGGATAGAGCGTACGCCTCCTAAGCGTAAGGTCGCGCGTTCAATTCGCGCCGGGCGCGCCATTAAAAAGGAATTGATATGGAAAAGATAATCGAAGTAAATAATCTTTATAAAGCTTATGGTTCGATCAAAGCGGTAGAAGGCATTGACTTTTATGTTGAAAAAGGGAAGATGTTTGCGTTTTTAGGACCAAATGGAGCTGGTAAATCAACAACGATCGATATCATCTGTACTTTCTTAAAACAAGACCAAGGAACAGTTATCATCGACGATAATCAACTAGGTAAAGATGATGTAGCTATTAGAAATATCGTTGGTGTTGTCTTTCAAGATGGTTTACTTGATTCATTATTGACTGTTAAAGAGAATCTTCAAGCTCGGGGTGGTCTTTATGGACTAAAGGGTAAAGCTTTAGAAGATGCGATCATTGATACAGCCAATAAAACTAATATAACCGAATTATTAAATAGACCATATGGCAAATTATCAGGTGGACAACGTCGTCGTTGTGATATAGCACGAGCATTACTTAATACTCCTAAGATTCTTTTCTTAGATGAGCCAACAACAGGCTTAGATCCTCAAACCCGTAAGAATCTTTGGGAAGTGATCACTAATATCCAAAAGACATATAACACAACGATCTTTCTTACTACTCATTATATGGAAGAAGCGGCTGAAGCTGATTATGTGATCGTTATCGATCATGGAAAGATCGTTGCTAAAGGAACACCGATTGAACTTAAAGATAAATACTCAATGGATCGCTTGATGATCGATACTGATGATCCACAAAGTGTTTATGAATTGTTAGATAAAAACAAGATCAAATATGAAAAAGAAGAGCCGATCAAGATCATGCTAAATTCCACATTGGACGCTTTAGCGATTATTGATCTTTGTCGTGATTATATCAAGGGGTTTGAAGTTATCCGTGGAACGATGGATGATGTCTTTATTGCGATAACTGGGAAGGATATAAGAGAATGATAAACTTTACGCTACGCAATCTACGCGTATTTTTTAAGGATAAAACAGCTGTATTCTTTTCTTTATTAGCCGTATTTGTCATTATTGGCCTTTATGTCTTATTTTTAGGTGATGTATGGTCAGCTTCTTTTGCGGATGTTGAAAATGCTCGGTTCATCATGGATTCGTGGATCATGGCGGGAATCCTAGCGGTAACATCTTTTACAACGACCATGGGCGCTTTTGGGATCATGATCGAAGATCGCGCTAAGAAGATCACTAAAGATCTTGTTGTCTCTCCTATCAAGACGACCAGCTTAGTTGGTGGATATATATTGAGTTCGGTGATCATTGGTATCGTCATGAGTTTAGTCACCCTTGTTTTAGCTGAAGTCTATATCATCATTGGTGGTGGTGAACTGATGGGGATAACTACCTTGATCAAAGTATTAGGTTTGATCTTATTAGCAACCTTTACCAATAGCGCAATCGTTTTATTTATGGTTTCCTTTTTCGATAGTTTAAATGCTTTTTCAACAGCCAGTACTGTTGTTGGAACACTCATTGGCTTTTTAACAGGCATTTATTTACCAATTGGGCAATTGCCAAACGCCATTCAATGGCTTATTAAACTATTTCCAGTATCTCACGCAGCTAGTTTATTCAGGCAAGTGATGATGCAAGCTCCACTAAGCGTTGGTTTTAAAGACTTTCCTGTTGAGTATGTGGATGGATTTAAAGAGTTTATGGGCGTTACCTTTAGTTTTAATGAGTATTTAGTTACACCTATAATTAGTATTGTGATCTTAGTTGTTACTGGTCTAGTCTTTTATGGACTATCAGTCATTAAATTATCTACCAAACGAAATTAATTTAGAAATATATACACAAAATATTAGTGTTGTAAGAATTTGATATAAGTGCTATCATAGCCTCGTTATCGCTTGGTAACAAAAAGAAGGGTTACAGTGATTACTTTTGTTTGATAGACAATATTAAATGTTCACTGTATAATTAACGTTGTATGGAAAAGCTTAAAGATATGTGGAAAGGCGTAACGCCTGCCCAAGTATTACCAATAGGGTTTTTAGCCGTTATTCTTGTTGGGACAGCATTGTTAATGCTGCCGATTTCAACATATAACGGCAATTTTTCGTTTTTACAGGCTATTTTTACAGCGACTTCAGCTACATGTGTAACTGGCTTAGTTGTTGTTGATACAGGTACTTATTTTACAAGCTTTGGTCAAGTTGTCATCTTATTGATGATCCAACTTGGTGGTTTAGGCTTTATGACAGTCGCAACTTTCTTTTTTATTGCCATGGGTAAGAGGATTTCTTTAAAAGAGCGGATTACGATGGCTGAATCGCTTGGTGAGTCAAGACTACAAGGAGTAATTCTTTTAGCTTTAAATGTATTGAAAATGACTTTCTTATTAGAGTTTATTGGCGCAATCCTTTTATCATTTCGCTTTATACCTTTATATGGATTCTTTAAGGGAATATGGTTTTCAATATTCCATAGTATTTCCGCATTTTGTAATGCTGGCTTTGATCTAATTGGTAATTATGCGTCCTTTACTGGATTTACCACCGATCCTTTGATCAGTTTTACGATCATCTCATTGATAATCATCGGTGGGTTAGGGTTTGCGGTTATTGTTGATCTAATTCGTAAAAAGAATTTTGTTAATTTAAGGATTCATACTAAAATGGTTTTGATCACGACAGCTATCTTGATTGTTGGTGGTACATTACTATTCTTATTATTTGAATTTAATAATCCTCAAACCTTAGGAAACTTGAGTTTCCCACAGAAATTAATGGCTTCAACGTTTCAATCAGTTACTACCCGTACAGCAGGCTTTAATACGATAAGTCAAGTTGGGCTTACTGACGCTAGTAAATTCTTATCCGTTATCTTTATGTTTATAGGTGGTTCACCTGCCGGGACAGCAGGTGGTGTTAAGACTAGTACGATAGCAGTGTTAATTATGGTCTCAGTC
>CAYNYC010000068.1:229-8079 GCA_964401415.1 uncultured Erysipelotrichaceae bacterium | reverse complement strand
ATAATGTAAATAACAATAACTAATAATAATTAATAAGTTTAGAAAGGTTGCGTATGAAGCTAATACTGCTCACAACTTTTGGTTATATATTCTTGGGGCTTGGTATCATTGGGGTATTTCTACCAGTATGGCCAACTACACCTTTTGTGTTGGTTTCCGTTGCTTGTTTTTCATCATCACCAAAAACAAAGGCAAAGATAATGAGCATTCCTTTCTTTCGTGAACATATAGAGAATTATCATCAACGTAAAGGTTTATCTAGAAAAACCTTTATCAGAAGTATGCTTTGGTTATGGAGTACATTGCTTATATCAATTGTGATAATAGACTCTTTATATATCAAGGTCTTACTTGTTTTTATCGGGTCAATGGTTACTTGGCACTTACATACGATGTCAAAGCCAAAAGAGGATAATAAATGAAACGGGTTTTTGGGATGGTGGAAGCCATATTCAACTTTGCCTATCTAATTAGCGCCACGATCATTGCGGTTGTGTTATTTGTGTCAGCTAATGATGGTTTGATTAAGATCATGGCAGCAGTGATGGCTTTTGTGTTAGTTATAGGTGATGCTTTTCATTTAGTTCCTCGTATTTTAGTAGTTATTACCAAAAAAGAGGATCGATTGCGAAAGGCTTTAGGGATAGGTAAACAGGTCACTTCGATCACAATGACTATTTTTTATCTGATTTTATTCCAAGTTGGTGTCCTAGTTTTTAAGACTGAGGACATTTTTTGGTGGATGATCATTATCTATGCGTTAGCCATCATCAGAATCATTTTATGTTTATTACCACAGAATAAGTGGATTGAAAGGTATCCACCACTTAAGTGGTCAGTATGGCGTAATATCCCGTTTTTCTTATTAGGAATCGTTGTGGCTTGGTTTTACTTTGTAAACCGTACATACATTAAAGAACTACAAGCTGTGTGGTTGGCGATCATCTTGAGTTTTGCCTTTTATCTACCGGTTGTTTTATGGTCCAATAAAAACCCTAAGATTGGGATGTTAATGTTACCAAAGACATGTGTCTATGTATGGATATTAGTTATGTTTTTAGCTATCTAAAATGAAAATATCTTAATGATATTTACATATAAAAAGAAAGGAAAAAATATGGAAGACAAAAGAAAACTGACAAATGAAGTTGGAGCTCCCATTGCGGACAATGAGAATTCCTTAACAGCAGGCTCTCGTGGTCCAGTTGTTATGCAAGATGTTTGGTTAATGGAAAAAATGGCTCACTTCAACCGAGAGGTAATCCCCGAACGCCGGATGCATGCCAAAGGATGGGGCGCTTATGGAAAGCTTAAAGTAACTCATGATATTTCTCAATACACTAAGGCTAAAGTATTACAACCAAATACGGAAACTGAATTATTCATTCGTTTCTCAACTGTGGCAGGAGAGCGTGGTGCCGCTGACTGTGAACGAGATATTCGTGGTGTGGCAGTTAAGTTTTACACCGAAGAGGGAAACTGGGATTTAGTTGGAAACAACACGCCGACTTTCTTTATTCGCGATGTTCATAACTTTTCTGATTTAAATAGGGCAGTAAAACGTGACCCACGCACAGGAAGGCGTTCAGCGCAAAACAACTGGGATTTCTGGACGATCCTACCTGAGTGTTTCCACCAAGTTACAGTAGTTATGAGTGATAGAGGAATTCCAGCATCATTTAGGAACATGCACTTTTTTGGTGAACATACCTTCTCTTTCTATAATGATAAAAATGAACGGGTATGGTGTAAATTCCACTTTAAGACCCAACAAGGGATTAAGAATCTTACAAATGAAGAAGCTGCTAAGATTAATGGTATGGATCGCGAATATCATGGTAAAGACCTATATGATGCCATAGAAAGAAAGGATTTCCCCAAATGGACAATGTATGTTCAGATCATGACAGAAGAGCAGGCTAAGAACCATTACGAAAATCCATTTGATATTACCAAGATTTGGCGACATGCTGAATATCCTTTAATTGAAGTTGGTGAATTAGAACTAAATCGTAATCCAGAAAATTACTTCGCAGAAGTTGAGCAAGCAGCGTTTACACCAGCTCATGTTGTGCCAGGTATTGGTTTTAGTCCAGATCGTTTCTTGCAAGGAAGGTTATTCTCTTATGGAGATGCCCATCGTTATCGTTTAGGGATCAATTACAATCAAATACCAGTAAATAAGGCAAAAGCACCTGTAAATGATTATCATCGTGATGGTGCGATGCGTGTTGATGGTAATTACGGAGGAGCCCCAGCTTATACTCCTAATAGCTATGGTGTATGGGCAGCACAACCAGAGGTTATGGAACCGCCACTTGAACTTGATGGTGCAATGTATAACTATGATCCAAAAGACGATCCTACTGATGATTGTTTTAGAGCTGGTGGAGATCTGTGGCGAGTAATGAATGAAAAAGAGAAACAATTATTGATTTCTAATACAGCTGCTGATATAGCCCCTGCTACTAAAAACATCAAGTATCGTCACGCGGCTCATTGTTATTTAGCTGATCAAGAATATGGTGAAAGATTCGCTAAAGCGGCTGAACTTGATATGGCAAAAGTATTAGAGTTAGCTAAACTAGATAATAATAGTCTAATACAGGCGACACTCTCAGATAATATGTAAAGCAACATTTCAATTTTATAAAGAAAATAACTATCCAAAAGGGTAGTTATTTTTTGATGTGAACATAGATGTCAAACCAGTGTGGGATTTAATAAAGACTATCATACAACTAATGAAGGTTTAGAAAGGGTTATCATCACTGTATCATGAATGTTTGTGTGCTCGTTTACAATTCATTTTTAACTAAATTATAGAGCCTCTTGTTTTGATATATACGCTCCTTACCTATTTTCTCAGATGTAAGAAAGCCTTCGTTTTCAAGAGAAGATAAATAACTAACTGCTGTTTTTCTAGTTACAGACAAACCTTTTTCAATATAGATAGTTTTGGTATAGAATTCATAAAATAACAAACCTATCAATTCTTTCGAATAGATCTTAGGTAGTTTTTCCTTAATCTCATTACTCATAGCTTCAACTTCTATATTTATTCTTTTTGCCAACTCTAACGTCTTTATTGATGTTTCTTCAACACCTTTAAGAATATAGATGATCCACTCCTCCCACTTATCATGAGTACGGACTTCTTGAAGTAATTGGTAATATGAAGTTTTGTTTTTGATTATATAGCTACTTAGATAAAGAATGGGGCTATCAAGTAATTTCTTTAATACCAAATAGAGAACGTTAATGATTCTACCAGTTCTTCCATTACCATCATAAAAGGGATGAATACTTTCGAACTGAAAGTGAATGACTGCCAGCTTTATCAATGGATCAACATCATCATGTTCTTCATTGATATAGTTTTCAAGATTACTTAAAAGAGCTCTAATTTCAGCTTCTTTTACAGGAGGTGTATAAACAATTTCTCCTGTTCTGTCATTTCTGAGTACTGTACCAGGTAGCTTTCTAATTCCTGCTCTATTATTTTCGATAATATTTTGTATGTCAATGATCATATTTGAAGTAATCATTTTATGCGCTTTAACCAACTCATATCCTTGCCACAATGCGGTTCTATAGTTAACAACTTCTTTAGCAGCAGGATTTGCGTTGCTAGCATTACTTATAGCCTTATATAGATCATCATGAGTCGTAATGATGTTTTCAATAGCAGAGCTATCTTTTGATTCGTTAATCATAACCGCATTAATCAAAATATGTTTATTGGGAATTGTATCAGCATAACCTTTCAGTTCAGCTAAAACACGATTGGTTTTTGCCAACTGTTTTAAAACTGCTTTTGTTTCTAATTCAACATCTGGTGGCAACATAGGTAAATTCTGCTCATTCATTACTTATACCTCCATTACATAGGTATTATATTGATATATTTTACCTATGTCAATAAAATATAGGTAAAAATATTAATAATTTACCCACGATGAATTCATATGAGTAGATTATCGTTATTTTTCATACAAGTTCTAATTATAGCAAAAATGTTAGTTTTGATCATATTAAAAGGATGTTAAACTAGCGTGGGATTTACACAAGACAACTATACAGCTCATGAAGATTTAGAAAGGGTTATCATCACTGTATCATGAATATTTGTGTGCTAATCTAACACCCTCATATATATTGAGCATGAAAGAGGTAAAATGTCTCAAAAGAATTTATTTTTTTGATAAATAAACCACATAATAAATAATATGCTAAACTTAAGACATCACAAGTAATCAAATCTATCATTTATAATACTTATAGACAAATTGAGAAAGGTAAATTATGTCCACAAATAATAACGAAGAAAACAATCATAAGAATTTGATCGTTAAAGACGATGAATATGTTTGGGTATACGAATTTTCCTTGTGGAAAAACCCTACAGTCTTAATCACAATAGCTAAGATAATTACCTTAGCTAGTTTGATAGTGGGTGTATTTATGTTTGTCATTACAGCAATAGATGATATCAGTCAAGCATTGACAGTAGCGACAAATGTTTTCATGTTTACACTTGGCATAATGAGTGGCTTATTGTTAATAGCTTATCCACTCTACAGTATCATTAACAAGGGTAAATACATCGTCGTCTTTGAAATGAACGATAAAGAGATCATTCATCGTCAATTAGAAGCTCAATTTAGTAAAAATCAAGTAGTAAGTTTACTAACAACGGTTGTTGGAGCTCTTGCTAAAAACCCAACTGTATCAGGAGCTAATATCTTGTCTGCCACAAAGAAAGCCCAGAAGACTATCTTTAGTAAAGTATATAAAGCAGTAATTAATGAAAAAAGACAAGTAATCTATCTTAATGATCTTAATGGATTTAATCAAATATATGTTGAGCCTGAAGACTTTACGTTTGTTAAGGAATATATTATCAAACGGTGTCCAAGCAATATAAAGATTGTCTATAAATAAATTATTTTATAAAATCTCAGATTATCAAAAAGATATCTACTAACAACAGCGTGTTAGTAGATATTTTGTCTTATCGGATTATTTAGATTAGTTTAATTATCACTTATACATCTATGACTTGATGATTTGCTGCTTTCATAATTCGATTCATGATGGCTTTACCAAGACCAATTTCAGTGATAGCAACAATATAAGCTTCTTTAACATTAAGTTGATCTAGTTGACGAAAAGCTGAAAAGAGATTTTTGGCAATGACATCTAAGTTATCAAGTGGTCCAAGGTCAATAATGATACCTGTCTGTAATAAAGAAATGATATTCGTAGGACCTAATACGGCTATGTTAGGATTAGTTTTAGTCAGGGTAAGTAAGTAGTCTATAACTGCGCTGTTTGATCCGCGTATGACCTTTAGTGTCGCCATAGGGGCATAATGTTTATATTTCATTCCTGGAGCTTTAGCTACATTATCAATCAATAACTCTGATTGATCTAAGACCGGTATTTTAAGTACTTGTTCAATCATCGATTGGGTAATACTTCCCGGTCTTAAGATGATTGGTGTATCAGAAGTCATGTCAATGACTGTAGATTCTAGTCCAATAAAGGCATCTCCGCCATCGATGATGACATCGACTTTACCGTCAAAATCATGTAATACATGCTTAAAGGTAGTAGAAGATGGTTTACCTGATAGATTAGCTGAGGGGGCAGCTATTGGTAGATTAGTTGTTTCTAATAAAATTCGAGCAACAGGGTGTGATGGTATACGAATAGCGACCGTTGATAGACCACCTGTTACACTTGTAGGGATAGTATCTTTTTTGCGTAATATTAAAGTCATAGGTCCCGGCCAAAAAGCTTCAGCTAAAGTGTGAACTGTGGGATTATCGATATAGGCATAATCTGTAATTTGGTTAAAATAGGCAAGATGTACTATTAAAGGATTATCAGATGGTCTTCCTTTAGCCGCATATATCGATTGAGCAGCCTTTTGAAGACAGGCATAACCACCAATACCATAGACTGTTTCAGTAGGAAAGATCACTAAAGAACCATTAGTAAGTAATGTTTTTAAGTGTTGTTGATTGATAGGATCATTAAGATCTTCAGCTTTTAAGATTTGTGTTTTCATAGCAATATAATAATACCTTACTTATGTAATATAAACCATTGTTTAACTGTTTTAGTCGTAAGAAAATAATTTGTGATTAGCTTGAATTATAAGAATATCCTACTGTAGAACTAATAAGATTGTTATATCATAAAGTTCATTTGTGAGATATATGTTATAATTTTTTCAGCAATGGAGGTATTATATGCGCATCCCAAAAACAATGAGCACGCAACACCCCGATAATGTTAATGTACCCTTTTTTTCAACCAGTCCATAATTAGGTGGTGAAGATGAAATTCAAGAAGCATTCTATGCTTATTCGCACTTACATTGTGTAGAACAAATGTGGGATGCCGAAGGCAAAGAAGTTGATAATTATGTGGTAAGAAAGTTATTAACCAAGTATGAGTCTTTCTTTAAGAAAAGAACCTTGGGGACCGATGCCTTTTTAACACTACGTGTTCCTAATCCCAATGTGGAGAAAACAGAAGCGAAAGTCTTGCTTGAAACGCTTGAAGGTATTCCTAGATCATTTGATGCCGCAAAGCTCTTTTACAATAAAGATCAGGCTCCTATATTTGAGGTAATCTTACCAATGTGTGAATCGGCGCAAGCATTAAAACATATCTATGATTATTACAAGGACTTTGTTGTTGGTAAGCAATATGAATTGTTTTCTGATTCATCAATGAAGATCGCTGATTGGATTGGTGAATTCAAGCCAGCCACTATCAATGTAATTCCCTTGTTTGAAGATAAGGATAATATGTTAAATGCTGCAAGTATCCTTAAAGAATACTTTACGATCCAAAAAAATGAGAACATTCCTTATCAAAGAGTCTTCTTAGCTAGAAGTGATCCAGCTATGAACTATGGTTTAATCTCTGCAGTATTACTTAATAAGATTGCTTTAAAAAGATTAGATAATCTTCAAGAATCCTTAAATATTCCTTTATACCCTATTCTTGGTGTTGGATCAGCTCCGTTTAGAGGTAATCTTCGTCCTGATACGGTTGCTCGGGTAGCGCGTGAATATCCTAGTGTTTATACTTTTACCATTCAATCAGCGTTTAAATATGACTATGAGCCTGATCAGGTTCGTAATGCGATTGATGAATTAGAAGCGCGGCAAGTGCTTCCTGCTCAAGCAATTGATGAAAAACGCGCTCTTGATTTGATCGATCGTTACGCGAAAGCCTATTCAAAGAATGCCTTAAGCAATGCGGATATCATTAATAAAATGGCTAAATCAATTCCAAGTCGTCGTAAACGTAAATTACATACTGGTCTATTTGGTTATGCCAGAAGTGTGAAGGGGGTTTCACTACCAAGAGCTATTTCATTTACAGCAGCTCTTTATTCGCTTGGCTGTCCTCCAGAATTGTATGGCTTAGAAGTTTTGACAAAAGATGACTTGGCTTTTCTAAAGCATAATTATGTCAATTTTGAAGCCGATATATTAGATGCATTAAAGTTCTATAATCCAAAATCACCATGTGTATCAAAAGCTTTAGCTAATGCGATAGAAAAGCTTTTCCCAAATTATGAAAGTGACCTTGACCATCAAAAAATTACCTCTTTTATAATAGAGGCAATGGCTTCTAAGCAAAGTAGTGATCTTTCAGAATTAGTGTTACAAGCAGCTCAACGTAGACACTTTTTGGGTTAAACAAATAAAACAATAAACTACTTATTATTCATCAATAAAGACATGTTTCTGTGCAACAAATGATAATACTCATCTATTTCATATTCATGGATCATTTTATAAGTATCAGCTGATAAATCCTGG
>CAYNYC010000068.1:0-219 GCA_964401415.1 uncultured Erysipelotrichaceae bacterium | reverse complement strand
AACTAGTACTATTTAACAAAAATGTGCTTGTATATCATTTTATGAATCTTGGATCTTTAGTTATAATGAGTTTCATATTTGGTCTGTCTTTAAAAAATGGTATTATACAAACAATTTTTAATAATTGATGAAGTTTTTGAATTTAAGCAGTAAATGATACAATAGAGAAGGTAATGATAACAAAGTATTTATCCATTATCAGTTAAATCAGTGTAATAA
>CAYNYC010000067.1:1523-8222 GCA_964401415.1 uncultured Erysipelotrichaceae bacterium | reverse complement strand
CGTTTTTATACTCTCCCAGTTCCAGGGGAGAGGTCAATAACTCCACTGCTTCCGCTGTGAGCAGTTCTCGCTTCTGCGAAGGGTTCTGTAGATTGTGTACCAGAACCGACTGGTTTGCAAGCAGTGTAATGAGCCATACGATCTCATCGAGGGCCATTTCGAAGTTGTCAGCCTTCATGAGCTTTTCTCCAAGGTTCGAAAGTCCGCCGTAGCGAGCCGCAATCTCCTTTGTGGCCCTCGTGGTGAGGAGCATTTCGTATTCCCCACCACCTAAGGTAATTCTTGCACTTCTTTCATTCTCCATTTTCTAACCTCCGTTAAGGTGTAACAGCAAATACAGGTTCATACACTTCTGTGTACCAGCCAGTTATAACAGAAGCGGGCACACTTTCATCATCCGCATTGACTTCGGCTTTCCACGGGTGCTTGCCGTTTCCGTCGGGCTTGTTTCTGCGCAGTACCGTCCCTTCGACGGTTGGTGTAGAAAAGGTAATGCTGTCGCCTTTAGTCGCTAAGTTGGTCTCAGGGATGCCGAACACCACACGGTAAAGCCAGAAGTACCGATACTTACCGTTTGCCTTCTTTGCTCGAAATCCTACAGCGACAGGAATGCCACCGTCTTCACTGCTTGATATAACCACATGATTGTCGTCAATTTTCGCACCTGTCAGATCCTCCGCTGCAGTAATCCCAATATCGTCAATGCCAAGGGAAAGCTTGCCGCTTTTGAATTCCTTCACGATTTCTGCGGCACCGTCGTCTGCGTAAAGAGTTGCTTCCGCAAGTTCAACAGATAGATCCGCTTTCATCGCTTTTGCCAGCTGAATCGGAGTGCCATAGGTTTCATCCCCACTCGTATCCTCCGTGATTTTTGCATAATAGAGCTTATCTAGCCCAATCGTAGCCATTTGCTATTCCTCCAATTCGTAATTTTTTGCCACATCGATCACATAGTGATGATAGCCGGTATCATCCTCGTGTTCGATATAACGGCGGTCAGTTATCATGAAATCCGCACAAAGAAGAGTGCGGACAATTTGCTTTTTTAGTGCCATATAGTTTCCCTTACTGAAAAAGGAGAGTCTTGCCTCCTGTGTTTCATGCCGAGGTCTGTCATCTGTATGCAAGGTAAAAGTATCTGCAAGAGGCGTAACCACCACATACCGGTCCGGTGCAAGTTCCGAAAACACGCCCGTTTCCACTGGGACAAGAGGTACTAACAGGGTATGCAATTCTTCCAGTAAATTCATACGTTTTCAACCTCCTTTTCCAGTGCCGAAATCATGGCACGCGTGCAGGCAGTTTTACTGGCTGATTTTGCAGGCTTTAGAAACGGCTTTGCCGGCTGTCCGCTTTTCCCGTATTCCAGCACACTGGCAATCATGGCATTGCTTTTCCCGTCCTTTCGCGGTTCAGAAAATCCTACTTTTACATTGAAGTTGCCGTTCCGGTCTTGTTTTGCAGAGGATACACCAAGAGACGAAAGTAACTCTCCAGTTGAGCGGCTTTCTTCCTTTGTACCGCTACCGATAATGCTTTCCAGGTCGCGCTTCACCTTTTGTTCCACCACCTCACCGCCCGCTTTCAGGACACGGGATAGGATTTCATCGGTTTTTTCACCTAATTGCGATACTTTTAGAAGAAACTCCTCCGGCATTTTATAAGCCACCTTAGCCACTTGGTTTCACCTCTCTTGCCAGAACCTCAAGATACATCCTCCGGCCTTTCACATCTTCCACCGATGTGATCTCAAAACGATCCCCATCGCAGACGATGGTCATAGCAGTTGTCACAGTAACACCAGGAAGAAAGCGAAAACAGAAAAGATCGGTGGCTTCTGAGAAAGCGGCTCTGTTCGCCCATTTCTCATTACCATGCCGGCCTTCCCGGTAAGCTCTGACAGATGCGATGACATTGTCGGTTTCTCTTAAAAAACCCTCATTGTCTTTTTCTTTTGCTTTTTTTACGATATCAATTAAGGTATTCATTTTACCAAAGCTCATAGCTTACACCTTCCAGTCCCGGTCAAGCCGCATGAGAAGATTCACCGTATTCCAAACCTGCTGCCCCGCCCGCACATTGTCCGAAAAGAAACCGCCTGTGCTGCCGTCCCGACTCTCGTAAAAGTGGGACGACAGCATAATGACAGCCTGCTCAGTGGTGGGCGGCATCGGGTTTTCGGTATAGAAATCTTCGGGCAGGTGTTGATAGCTTTCGGCATAACGGACAGCGGCAGTAATATACATTTGCAGTAGTTCGTCATCCGCATCATGTGATAAGATTAGATTTCCTTTAACCTTTTTAAGTAGTGTCATACCGCTGCCCTCCTTTCCGGATCTTTACACATCGGCTGCCATTAACCCTGCTGCTTTCAGTTTAGCAAGCAGCGCATTGAAATCAAAAAGCAGGCCGGCGAACTCTTCTGCTGTGCTTTCCGGCTGGTTCTGAGAAATAGGGATCTCCGGCACAACAGGGTAAGTAGGAACATAGAGCTTTGCGTTTTCTCCAATCTTCACTTCCACTGTCTCTTCGATTCCTTTTGCCGCCGCCTTGATGCCGCCTAGCGCTGCCGCAGAAGCTGGCGCTGCAGTAGCAGTAATACCTGTGACTGTAGCGCCTTCCTTTATTTCTAAAATGCCACCGATGACGGTCTTCTCACCGCCCTGCTCGGTATAGTTCTTCGTGGTATAAGTCATTTTGCACCTCCGTTAGGCCTTCTGCTTTAGAACCTTGATCGCCTCCGGCAGGATCAGCTTGCCATCCACACGCTGCGTGGCCACAAAGCCCACCTGACCGGTAACGGCGTAAAGTTCATTCAATCTCTTAAATACACGACCTTGACGGTCAGCAACCCAGTAGTAGCTGAAATCCCCGAATGTTATGGTCTTTGCTCCGGCTTCAATCGCAGGAACATACGCTGAGGTATGTAGGGGCTTGTTCAAGATGGTGTCGGGTGTGCCGGCTTGTAGGGACGGCTGCCATAGGTATTGGCCCTGACCGTCTTTTAGTTTCCGGATGGCTTTGACGGTGGCATCGTTCATAATAAAGGCTGCCTTATTGCGGTAAGGCGACTTTAGGGAATAGAACAGATCCAGCACCTCGTCAATCGTAATCGCTGTGGTGCTAGCCGCAGTGACACCAAGCTGCGCACCTCCGGTGGATGCAAGAAGTCCGGTGGGTTTGCCGGAACCATCGCCTGTGAAAAAGGCTTCCTCTTCTTTGTTTCCGATACGCCTTGCGAACTCTCTTGATATGTAGGGTTCCAGTTCAAACACGCTGTCGTTAAGAAGTTCCTCAGAAACCTTGATCATAGTCCCAAGTTTATATGCTCCAATGGATACCTGCCCGAAGCTGTCGTCGCTTTCCGGTATGGCCCCTTCTTCATCGATCCAGGAAGCTACACCCTTAGATGCCACCACAGGAATCTTCCGGTCGCCGGAAGCGGTGGTGATGACCTTCGCTAGTCTACGGAACAGATTTTCTTCCTCGAGAGTGTCCACAAGAGTACGCTCAAACTCATCCGGCACAAGATAACCCCCCTCGGTATCCGTGCCAACCTGCAGCGCATTCTTTATAGCAGGATCAAGTCCTTCGCCAGCCCTTGTACGCATGGCATTCCAGAATGCTTTTTGGTACTCATCGGACGCTCTGCCGGTTTTCCCTTCCGGCTTCCCAGAAGCGGGCTTTCCCGTCAGAGGGTTTGCTGTAGGAGCACTTAGTTCCGCATCCAGTATCGCCTGCTTTTCCAACCGGTCGATTTCCTTACCCAGTGCAATCACATCGGCTTCCATCTTGTTATAGGTTGCTTCGTCCTCAGCGGAAATCAATCCGTCTGTTCCACGCTTGGTATCCAGGAACGCTTTTGTGGCGTCCCATGCTTTTGCACGTTTCTCGCGCAGTTCTAAAATCTTGTTCATACTTGTTTCCTCCTATTAGTGAATGATGTTATTGAGCCGCTTTTCAAAGTCTGCGGCAGGTTTACCAGTAGGTTTTTCTGAAGTTTCATTCTTTGGGCATACCTTGTTCAGAAGTGAATTCGTGACAGCCCGCCGGCTAAACGCGTAAGTGAAGTCATCTTGTCGTGCACGCTTTTTCTCATCTTCCAAAAGGCCATCTGCAAAACCCAGCTCGATGGCTTTGTTTGCACTCAGCCAGGTTTCTGCATCCATGAGGTGGGAGAGCTTGGTTCTTGACAAGCCGGTTTTTATTTCATAGGAATTGATGATGCTCTCTTTCACTTCTGAGAGCATGGCGATGGCTTTTCGCATTTCCTCGCTGTCACCGATGGCTACAGTCAATGGGTTATGCACCATCATGAGTGCAGTAGGCGCCATCAGAACTGTAGTTCCTGCCATAGCAATGACGGAAGCAGCCGATGCAGCGATGCCATCGATCTTCACGGTCACGTTGCCTTTGTAATCCATGAGCATGGCGTAAATCTGGCTGGCAGCGATACAATCACCACCAGGCGAATTCAGCCAAATAACAATGTCACCCTCGCCGGCAAAGAGATCATTTTTGAAAGCCTTGGGGGTGACATCATCATCAAACCAGGATTCTTCGGCAACCACGCCGTCTAGGTAGAGCGTTCGGGTATCGGACTTTTCATCCTTCACCCAGTTCCAGAATTTCTTCATTGGGGTTCCTCTCTTTCTTTCGTAGCAGCAAACACACCGGCGTCCTGTAATTTAGTCATGGCACCGTTGATGAGGTATAAATCTCCGCCAAGTTCTGTAGGAATGCGATCCAGGTTTTCAAGTTGGCGAATGTCGTTGGCGCTCATCCAGCCATTCTGCCTAGCGGTGGCATAGCCATTCATACGACTTTCGTAGTCGCCTCTTAACAGCCCGTCCACATTGAACTTGATAAAGACTTTGGGTTTTTCACTTTCCAAAAGAAGGGTACGGCACATAGTCTGTTCCCAGCGCACCACCCACGGATCCAGCGTATACTTTACAAACTCCAAAGACTGCTGCTCGATGTTGGAAAAAGAAGACTTCTCTAGGTCGGCAAGCATATGGGGTGGCACTCGAAAAATGCGAGCAATCTCATTGATCTGAAACTTCCGTGTTTCGAGAAATTGTGCCTGTTCCGGCGAGATGCCGATGGGCTGGTATTTCATGCCTTCCTCAAGCACGGCCACACGATGGGCGTTTCCACTGCCCTGGTAGGCCGTATTCCAACTTTCCTTCACCTTCTGCGGATCCTTGATCGTACCGGGGTGTTCCAACACACCACCGGGCGCCGCACCGTTGGCAAAAAACTTGGCTCCATACTCTTCGGTGGCCATGGCTAACCCTACCGCATTCTTTGCCATGGCAATGGGCGAGTAGCCAACCAGGCCGTCAAAGCCAAGTCCGGGGATATGCAGCACATCTGAAGGTGCAAGATAAACCTGGCTGTCTTTTCCCAGTGTGGGTGCATCCTCCATGTTTCGCTGGTACAAATAAAAAAGCCGGCCGCTTTTGTCACGGTCGACTGTCATTTTGCCTGGTATCAGTGGATAGAGGGCAACAACCTCGCCTCGGGCATTTCTTATAACCTGAGCATACGCATTGCCCCAAAGTAGTAAGTGGCTCATTAGCGTCTCTCTAAACGCGAAGGAAGTCATCTCCGGGTTTGGCTCATCATGGAGCAATCTGTATAAAGGGTGCTTTATATATTTTTCTTTGCCGCCGCTTTCGTTATATTGGTAGACATGAAGCGGAAGCCCGGCTAATGTTTCAGCCAGTATCCTCACGCAGCTGTACACTGCTGTCATATGCATGGCCGTCTGCTCATTGACCGGTTTGCCGCTGGTTGTTGCACCGAAAAAGAAACTGTAACGGCTGGCGCTTAAGCTGTTTTGGGGCTTGTCACGGGAGCGGAACAGACCAGAAAGTATGTTCAAAAGGCATCACCTCCATAAAAATCAAAAATGGACATTGACAACTGAATTTGGATGCTTTATAATCAAAGCATCCGATATCCGATACTATAACTTTAAAGGAGAGAATAAAATGAAAGCAACCTATCAAGATTTTCTTGACGAAAATCCAAAATGCGGGAAAGACCTTATTTTAAATCAACACGCTCAAGCAACATTCTACTTATTATCGTCCGATAGAAACATCATCGCGATGATCGACGCCTCCGAAGCAGGGAGACCTGCAATTGAAGCCACATACTCAGATGTAGAAGATTATTACGACAGAAACAAATCTTCCGATTTCGACTTAACGAATGACCATCGCAGAACAGTTGTCGGATGTATGATAAAAACAATTCTTGCTCCGTTCGGATACTTACCTGTTGAGCCAAAGACAAAGACTCAAAAGGAGTTGTCAAGATCTGTTAGAGCAAAATATTTCAAGAGCGGAAGCTGCTATTGCTTTGATCCTACTGCACCGGCAACCATGCAGATTTGCCGAACTGTTATGGAAATCTCACAGGACCAATAACCCCCTGTCGTTATACACACTTCCACCGCTACCAAATCCGCCTCTTATTGCTCTATCAAGAGCCATTATTGTAGCCACGGCCCCGTCAATTTTCTCGGTGGACTTTTCCTTATCGGCTTTAATATTGCCTGCAGGGTCTGTTCGGATAAAGATATTATCCATCATCCACCGGAGCACCGGATGACCACCGTGGGCAATTTTCTTTTCTAATGTTAACTTCATCAGTTCTTTGGTGGGAGGACTCATATCCTTGAAACCT
>CAYNYC010000067.1:0-1513 GCA_964401415.1 uncultured Erysipelotrichaceae bacterium | reverse complement strand
GACCGAAAGGAACGACTGTAAAACCTAACCCTTCAAGGTTCTGTGTCATCTGTACAGCACCCCAGCGGTCAAAAGCGATTTCCCTAATGTTATATTTCATACCAAGTTCCTCAATGAAGGCTTCAATAAAGCCATAATGCACCACATTGCCTTCGGTAGTTTGGAGGAATCCTTGTTTTTCCCATACATCGTAATTCACATGGTCGCGCCGCACACGAAGTTCGATTGTTTCCTCCGGTATCCAGAAGTAGGGCAGGATGCTGTATTTATCGTCCTCGTCCAGTGGAGGGAACACAAGCACGAATGCGGTAATGTCCGTAGAAGACGAAAGATCAAGCCCGCCATAGCAAATGCGACCCTGCAGTGATTCAGGACTGGTGGCAAAAGCGCAGGCATCCCATTTATCCATGGGCATCCAGCGGATAGCCTGCTTAACCCATTGATTGAGCCGAAGCTGCCGGAAACTGTTCTCTTCTGCCGGGTTCTGCCTTGCGGATTCGAATGCGGCTTTGACCTTGTCCATGCTGACCGTAATGCCAAGAGATGGATTCGCTGTTTTCCAAACCTTAGGGTCTGTCCAATCGTCCTCAGGCGCAGCACCATAGATAACGGGATAGAAGGTGTGGTCGCTCTTCCTGCCGTTTAGAATATCCAGTGCTTTCTGGTGAACCTCCCAGCAGATGCTGTTCTGGTTATCCCCTGCGGTAGTTATAAGGAAATACAGCGGCTGCATTCTTGCATCACCACTGCCTTTGGTCATAACATCATAAAGTTTTCGGTTGGGCTGGGTGTGAAGTTCGTCAAACACCACTCCGTGGGTGTTGAAGCCGTGTTTGTTTCCCACATCAGCAGACAAGACCTGGTAGATGCTGCCGGTTGGCAGAAATATAAGCCTTTTCTGTGAATCAAGGATTTTCACCCTCTTTGACAGTGCTGGGCACATGCGCACCATATCTGCCGCCACATTGAAAACGATGGAGGCCTGATTGCGGTCAGCCGCGCAGCCGTACACCTCGGCGCGTTCTTCATTGTCGCCACAGGTCAGCAGCAAAGCGACAGCGGCGGCGAGCTCTGATTTTCCCATCTTCTTTGGTATCTCCACATACGCGGTGTTAAACTGCCGATAGCCATTGGGTTTTAGGGTGCCGAACACGTCTCGGATAATCTGTTCCTGCCAATCAATCAGCTCGAAGGGCTTTCCCGCCCAGGTGCCCTTGGTATGGGAAAGCGCCTCGATGAATGCGACTGCATAATCGGCCATCTCTTTGCTGTAGTAAGCGTCCTTCGCTTTGAATGCAGTTGGTTTGTATTTTTTGAGTTTTCGGATATGCAGTCACCTCCTTCAAAAGAACATTAAAAATAGACCACAATGGGTCTTTCTTAACGAGGAACAGAGCCGCAAGGCTCCATCCCGGGATTTAGTTTAAATCGGGTTAGTTGTGTTCTTTCATCAGGATGGCAAGGGCAATCTCTGCATCGGAATCGAGCGGTTCTATATCCCAACCTCTGTCGT
>CAYNYC010000066.1:2352-8332 GCA_964401415.1 uncultured Erysipelotrichaceae bacterium | reverse complement strand
AGAATCTCATTGTAGAGATAAAAGAGATCCCAGTAAAGTCTGCCATTTACTTCAATAATCGGATTGGGAAACCGACTGATCTCTTCCAACACCAGTGTATCATTTTGGATAGTTCCCAGGATAGATCTTCCGCTTGTTGCACCCAAATCGATGGCCAGAAAGGTTGTTAAACTGTTTTTACTCATGACGAGGTTAAATTCTACATGGAAATAATTGAAACAAAAATAGTGCAAAAAAACAGTTTACGTAATAGAAAAATGATATTATGACTGTGTTTTTTGATTTTCTTTGAGAGAGCTATCGTGATATGTCAAATAGTATAGTCGAAAAATCATTTTTCCCCTTTCCTCTTCCTTATTAATCGCTAAATTTGTATCAATATGGTGTCATACATCACTCCAAAATACCGGATAATCATCATATTCCTACTCTGCACAGGACAATTGATTACCGCCCAGCCTATCGATAGTGACCAGTGGTCAGCTACAGATGCATTGGGCAGGAAGGTGAATGCATATGCTGAAGCGGGGAACAAGCGGGATAAGTTTATCGCAATGTTTTACTGGACCTGGCATCAGGGAGAGGATGATACCACAACCACCGTGAAGAACATCACGGAGATCGTCAGAAAAAATCCCGAGGCTATGAAAGATTACCATCATCCTGCCTGGGGAAAGGCCAAACCGGGGTTTTTCTATTGGGAGCAGCCCCTGCTGGGATATTACAGGACCACTGATCCCTGGGTATTGAGGAAGCATGCCGAGATGTTGGCAGATGCCAAAGTGGATGTGGTCTTCTTCGATTGCACCAATGGCAGTCTCACCTGGATTGAATCGTATGAGGCACTGATGAAAACATGGGATCAGGCGCAGAAAGATGGGGTGAAGGTCCCCAGGATCGCGTTTATGCTGCCTTTTGGCTACTCTGCACACTCGCTCACCTCGCTGAGACAGTTGTATAGGGATGTGTACAAACCGGGGAGGTACAAGAACCTCTGGTTTAACTGGAAAGGAAAGCCGGGAATCATGGCCTATCCCGATAACCTCACAGATAGTGAGGAAGACCGGGCGATCGCCCGGTTTTTCACCTTCAGACCTGGACAACCGGACTACGTGGATGGGCCCAAAAGAGACAATCAGTGGGGTTGGCTTGAAAACTATCCGCAGCATGGCTACGTGAAGAACGAATCAGGTGGTTTTGAGCAGGTAACGGTGGGAGTGGCACAAAATGCTTCGCCGGAGACCAAGGGTCATTGCAGCGCCTTCAACCTGCCGGGTTCACAGGGAAGAGATTATTCCGTTCGCAACGGGTTCGACCCGAGAGTGGATGGTTACCTCTATGGTTGGAACTTCCAGGAGCAGTGGAACCGTGCCTTTGAGATTGACCCCGAACTGGTTTTCATCACCGGGTGGAATGAGTTTATCGCGGGCCAGTGGCTTCCCGAACATGGATGGACGGGTGATCCCTTTTCCTTTGTCGACCAGTTTGACTGGAAAAGAAGCAGAGACATCGAGCCCAACAAAGGATGGGGAGATAAAGGTGATCTCTACTACCTGCAACTGATTGACAATGTCAGAAAATTCAAAGGGATGTCTCCTCCTGACCGTGCGTCGGCTCCAAAGAGCATCAGGATAGGGAAACCCGATCAGTGGGACGATGTGACTCCCGAATTCAACCATTACAAAGGCAACACGTTTCACCGGGATCATGCTGGTAGAAACAGTGCTTATTACGTCAACAATACGGGACGCAACGATATTGTCAAGGCCAAAGTGGCCAGAGACAACCGGTACCTCTATTTCTACGTGGAGTGCGCAGAAAAGCTTACCTCATACAGGGATCCCAACTGGATGCTTCTTTTTATCGATATCGACAGAGATAAATCCACCGGGTGGAACGGTTATGATTATATTGTCAACCATCAGCATCCAACCTCAGGAAAAGTGATCGTGGAAAAAAACGTGGGTGACCGCTGGGAATGGAAAGAGGTGGGTAAATCATCGTATGTTGTAAAAGACAACAGGCTAGAGGTAAAAATCGACAGAAAAATGCTCAATAGAATGGGTAAACCGCTCGATTTCGAGTTCAAATGGAATGACAACATGCAGGATAACGGCAACATCATGGACTTCTATGTAAACGGTGACACTGCTCCCGGAGGCAGGTTTAACTTCGTTTACAGTGAAAATAACGCCAAATAAATTGAATAAGAAGCACTTGCACAAATCCTCCGGGAACAGGTATCCGACAAGCCGGAAAACCAACTATTTAATCATATGAAACACAAGGTAATCATTCTCCTGACATTAATTTTTGTCCTATTTTTCTCCTCATGCATGCAGACTGCCGACCGGAACATCACGCAACGGTCACAACAATTGGAAGAAGTATTTGCAAATGCACCTGACACCATTCAGACAAGTGTCTACTGGTACTGGATTTCAGATAATATCTCCAGAGAGGGTGTTGTCAACGACCTGTATGCCATGAAAAAGGCCGGAATCAACAGGGCTTTTATCGGAAACATCGGTATTGAGAATCTGCCCTATGGTACCGTAAAAATGTTTAGCGATGAGTGGTGGGAGATCCTTCATCTGGCACTGAAAACAGCAACGGAGCTGGATATTGAGATCGGCATATTCAACTCTCCCGGTTGGAGTCAATCAGGAGGTCCGTGGATCAAGCCGGAACAATCGATGCGATATCTTGCCTCTTCGGAAACAGTGGTAACAGGACCACAAAAAATAGAAACGCTGTTGACGAAGCCCAACGACGATTTTCAGGATCTGAAAGTGATTGCCATCCCCTATGCAACAAACGAAGGGATGATACTGAATCCAAACAATGCAGTGATTGAATCAACTCCCGCAGTCGCTAATCTGCCCCTGCTCACAGATGGTGATCCTATGACCGGTATCATATTACCCGGCGGGAAAAATATCTCTTTCACATTTAAAACAGAAAAACCATTTACAGCAAGGAGCATCTTAATACAAACAACAGAATCCCCGTTGAGCGCAGATGCAGAACTGCAGGTAAAGGAGGAAAACAACCAATTCAAAACCATATCCCGGTTTGTGATCAACAGATCAAACCCGGCCTTACATGTAGGATTTGATCCCTATGCCCCTGTGGTCATCTCTTTACCGGCTATCACGGCTGTGGAGTTCAGGCTCAGCCTGACATACAATAATGTCAATGCAGGGTTGGCAGAGATCAGCTTAAGTGCATCACCCCTTGTGGAGAGATACAGCGAAAAGACACTGGCCAAGATGCATCCCACCCCCCTGCCCTACTGGGATGCTTATCTCTGGCCCGAACAACCGGAAGTGGATGATCAAAATCTGGTCATTCAGGCGAATCAGGTACTCGATATTTCCGAACATATGACACCCGAAGGTCTGCTCACCTGGGATCTGCCCGACGGTGAATGGAAAATCCTACGCATGGGTATGTCGCCTACAAAGGTGACCAATGGCCCTGCATCGCCGGAAGCAACCGGTCTGGAGGTGGATAAAATGAGCAAGAGATGGGTGGCAGTACATTTCGACAAGTTCATCGGGGAAATCCTCCGAAGAATCCCGGAAGAGGATCGAAAATCATTCAAAGTGGTTGTACAGGACAGCTACGAAACAGGTGGCCAAAATTTCACGGACAACATGCTGAAGGAATTCGAAGAGAGATACGGGTATGATCCATTTCCTTATCTGCCTGTTTTCAGGGGATATGTGGTGAACAGTCCGTTGGAGTCGGATCGATTTTTGTGGGATCTGAGACGAATGATTGCTGATAAGGTAGCGTACGATTATGTAGGCGGATTAAGAGATGTAAGTCATCAACACGGGCTGACCACCTGGCTGGAGAATTACGGGCACTGGGGCTTCCCTGGAGAATTTCTGATGTATGGTGGCCAGTCTGATGAAATTGGAGGGGAGTTCTGGAGCCAGGGTGAACTGGGAAATATTGAAAACAGGGCAGCCACCTCCGCTGGTCATATCTACGGGAAAACAAAAATTTCCGCCGAATCGAACACTTCAGGGGGACCGGCCTACTCCCGTTATCCGGCCATGATGAAACAACGGAGCGATCGCTTCTTTGCCGAAGGGATCAACAACACCCTGCTCCATGTATATATCATGCAGCCTTATGAGGATAAATTTCCAGGGGTGAACGCATGGTTTGGCAATGAGTTTGACCGGAAAAACAGCTGGTTCTCACAATTGGATCTGTTTACACAATACCTGAAACGCACCAATTTCATGTTGCAACAGGGTCTCAATGTAGCCGATGTGGCTTACTTTATAGGAGAAGATGCGCCCAAGATGACCGGAGTGACAGACCCTGAGCTACCCCTTGGGTATCAGTTTGATTACATCAATGCCGAGGTGATCCTGAGAGATATGACAGTGAAGGGGGGGAAGCTGACGTTGCCTCATGGCACACAGTATCGCGTGCTGGTCCTTCCGAAGCAGGAGACCATGCGTCCTGAGCTACTGGCTAAAATCAAAAAACTGGTCAATGATGGTGCCTGTGTCCTTGGCCCGGCACCCAGCCGTTCTCCCAGTTTGCAGAATCAACCCGCAGCAGATATGCAGGTGATAGAAATGGCAGAAGAATTATGGGGAGATGTTGATGGAGTAAATGTGAAGCAGAGAAAATATGGGAAGGGATATGTGATGAGCGGTCTCGAATTAAATGAAGCTTTCGATATCATCAACTGTATTCCCGACTGTAAGGTGCCGGAAGACAACACCATTCATTACGGACACAGATCAATGGATGGTATTGAGATTTACTTCATTTCCAATCAAACAGATGAAACAAAGGTGATCCGTCCCGAGTTCAGGGTCACGGGGAAACAGCCTGAATTGTGGGAAGCAACCACCGGTTCGATTCGTGAACTTCCTGCATTTGAGATAAAAGAAAAGACAACAGAGATACCCCTGAAACTGGCTCCTTTTGAAAGTGTCTTTGTCGTTTTCAGAAACAAAGCAGGGAGCAGCTCTTTCTCTGAGATAACGGAAAACTACCCGGAACCTGTAACTGTTGATGAATTGAATGGGCCATGGGAGGTCACCTTCGATCCCTCATTCAGGGGCCCAGCCACACCGGTGATCTTTGAGACACTGCAGGACTGGACAACATCACCGAATGACTCCATCAGGTATTATTCAGGGACTGCCCGTTACAAGATCGGTTTCACTTCTCCGAAGCTAAAAGAAAATGAGACAATTGAGATCGACCTGGGCAATCTGACGGCGATGGGCAAGGTGAAGGTAAATGGTACGTACGCAGGTGGTGTCTGGACCTATCCCTACCGACTGAACATTACCGAACTGTTGAAACAGGGTAACAATGAACTGGAGATAGAGGTGGTGAACAACTGGATAAACCGGCTGATAGGAGATCTGAATCTTCCGGAAGCTGAAAGGGAGACCTGGTGCTTTGTGAACCCATACACCCCACAGAGCCCATTGCAACCATCCGGACTTTTTGGACCGGTAACCATAGAAACAGTGCGGTATAAATAATAAAATAAACGATGAAACATATATATAAGCTTATTGTACTGTTCACCGCGCTGAATCTCTTTTCAGAATGTGCGGAAAAAAAAGGAGAAAATAGGCAGGACAATGGCTATACCGTTGCCGCCTTTTACTGGCCTGCCTACCATTACGAACCCCGATCGGAGTTTCTCTTCCCGGAAAAAACGGGAGAATGGGAAATTATCCGCAATGCGGTTCCGAAAGAGGAGGGGCATCAGCAACCGAAAGTACCCTTGTGGGGATATCTGGATGAAGCCAATCCGGAAGATATGGATGTCAAAATCACCACCGCCCTCGAATATGGGGTGAACACCTTTATTTTCGACTGGTACTGGTTTGAAAAAGCACCCTTTCTGGAACGTTGTATCAACGATGGCTTTCTGAAAGCGAATAACGACAGGATGAACTTCTACCTGATGTGGGCCAACCACGAT
>CAYNYC010000066.1:0-2342 GCA_964401415.1 uncultured Erysipelotrichaceae bacterium | reverse complement strand
AAATCCCAGGGTTGATTCCGTCTACTGGGATGGAGAAGTGGACAGGGAACAGTTTAACACCATAGTAGACCGCATTATCACACAATATTTCAAAGAGCCCTCTTATCTGAAAATTGAGGGTGAACCCGTTTTTTGTATCTATGAGCTGAACACCTTGATCAATGGGCTGGGAGGAGCCGAGAAGACCAGGGAGGCTCTTCACTACTTCCGAAAAAAAACCATCGAAGCAGGGTTCCCCGGACTACATTTACAAGGCATCTTATGGGAAGCACTTCCCTCGACCATCGAAGGAGTGCCGGGTGATCCCATCAAGAGTCAGGATGACGTACTCTCCTATTTTGGTTTTAAGAGTCTTACAAACTATTGCTGGGCACACCTGCAAAACCCTGATGGGGATTACGAGAAGTGGGGTAATGCCTCGACCGATATGTGGAACGGTTTCAGGGATCAGTTCTCAATGACCTACTTCCCCAATGTGACAATCAGCTGGGATGCCAATCCCCGGTTCCCATTTAAAGCAGGATACATCCACAATTCCACACCGCAGAAATTCGAGAATTACCTGCGCAAAGCAAAGAGCTTTGTCGACGAAAACAATATCGCGCCCAAAATGATTACCATCAATGCCTGGAACGAATGGTCCGAGGGGAGCTACCTGGAGCCCGACACAACCTGGGAGTACGGTTATTTGGAAGCGGTGAGAAGTCAGTTCGGAGGTGCCTATAAAAAACGTACAACAAAGTTATGAAACAGCTGAAACCTAAAAGTCTCTTTCTCCTCATTTTCATTGCCATGCTCTCCATGGGTAACTCTTGCAAAGAGAATGATCCACTCTCTGAGAATCCCATAGCGATGGAACAGCTATCGGATGAAACCAGCTATTTTCATCCGTTGGCCGGTGTAGATGAACTGGGCAGAGTGCTGCCAGGCTACGAAGAGGTTGGAAAAATCAAAGATAACAGAGCAGTAGGTATTTTCTACTTTCTTTGGCAGGGCGACAATGCATCAAAGACTTCGGAACGGAAATGGGATCTCTCCAAGATCATCCCCAGACATCCGGAAGTACTGGAGGATGGGGATCACGAGAATTGGGGATCGGCCAACAGAGGCCGTTATTACTTCTGGGGTGAACCGCTCTATGGGTATTACAGGGGGGACGACTACTGGATACACCTGCGAAACATGCAGTTGCTGACCGATGCACAGGTCGACTTCCTGGTGATCGATGCCACCAATGCCCTGATCTATGAAAGTCAATCGACGGCACTGATGAAAGCGATTCGCTTCCTGCAAGAACAGGGAAAAAAACCGCCACGATTGGTCTATTACACGAACACCAAATCAGGTGAGACCATGCAGAAGATCTACGATACCTACTACCGTGATGGGGCAGCAATCCGGTACCCGGAAACCTGGTATTATCTGGATGGGAAACCATTGATTGTAGGCAGAACCAAAGAGGCGCAGGGAAAGGATTATCACTCATTTTTCACTTTCAGGGAGTCACAGTGGCCCAACGAACCTGTACAGGAGAATGGATGGCCATGGATTGACTTTGTCAGGCCACAGCATGTATATAAGAATCTGAAAGGGGAAAGGGAGATCATCAATGTATCGGTTGCACAACATCCCAATCCGGCTGCCGGCATGGGAGGATCCGCATTTTACGGGAACAGGGACAACTGGGGCAGGAGCTATAGAAATGGGAATGCGGGAAATCCTGAGAAAGATATCTTCTACGGCTATAACTTCCAGGAACAGTGGGATCATGCCCTGGCACAGAATGTACCATTTATCTTTATCACGGGGTGGAACGAATGGATCGCAGGCAGATGGAACAGCTTGGACGGAAACCCGGAGCACTCCTATTTTGTGGATCAAGCCGATCCTGAATACAGCAGAGATATCGAACCAACCATGACGGTGGGGCTCAAAGATAACTATTATATGCAGATGGTGGCCAATATTCGCAGATACAAGGGGGTGAACCCTGTACCACAGGCCAGCAAACAACAGAAGATCGATGATTGGCGTGACTGGGATAAAGCAAAGCCAATATATTCTGATTATCAGGGTGATACAAAATCAAGAGATCATCCGGGGGCTGTGTTGAATCCGGCCAACCACTACATCAACAAATCCGGACGCAACGATTTTGTCACCTTGAAAGTGGCAAGAGATGGAAAGAATATCTTTTTCCTGGCAGAAACAGCGAAAGCAATCATACCCGGTGATGATGAGAACTGGATGAGGCTCTATATCAACAGCGACCGGGATCATGATACTGGCTGGATGGGATACGATCTCCGCATCAACGGAGGAAAAGAGCTGCAACGCTACAG
>CAYNYC010000065.1:0-8429 GCA_964401415.1 uncultured Erysipelotrichaceae bacterium | reverse complement strand
CCCCTGAGGAAAGTCATCTGTTCGTGTATTGGCATGGCATTTTTTCACAGGCTGATCCTTCCCCGTCACCATGATGCGGCACACAGGCATCTGTAAAAATCCATTTGGATCATTTTCTCTAATCCAATCATATGCATAACGCAACCATTCCTTTCGGTATGCTTCCTCCTGCAAACAGAACCATGTGATCTCATCATATCCCCAGACATAATGAGTATTTATGGTAGCCTCTCCCGGCATGTCACTCACCCCGAAATTGTCGAACTCAACCAGGTATGGCAGTGATGCGCATTCCCACCCGGAAGGAGTGGTTCCCCCTTTGCTGCGACCGAAAAAACTGTCTAAATAGCCCATTTCTAGAACAGATTGTTGTGGTTTGTCAGTGATCTCTTTGATTCGCAGGGGGAATGAATTGAAATCCAACAAACTTTTCCCATTGATAACCATCCCGCCAGAGGGTGTATGTGCATCCAGTAGTACCCACTTTCTGCGGGCATATTTTCTTGCATAACTCCGAATCTTGTCCAGCATCTCCCCCCAAT
The DNA here is from genome assembly GCA_964401415.1 of uncultured Erysipelotrichaceae bacterium. Classification (GTDB taxonomy): domain Bacteria; phylum Bacillota_I; class Bacilli_A; order Erysipelotrichales; family Erysipelotrichaceae; genus JAQUCI01. The sequence goes on along the minus strand of CAYNYC010000065.1, from coordinate 7,887 downwards.
GTTTGAAATCGCTGTCCTCCATCCCTATCAGTGCGATCTGTCCCAGGTGGAGTGCTTCGCAGCCGATATGCATGTATGTGCCGGCCAGGAACATAAACCACAATTGTGTCTCAATCCGGGTGATATCGGGTACACTTGCGTTCTTGCCCCACAAATCAACATGTTTACCGTTCCGGTTCAGCATCTCCCCGTAGCGGAAATTGCGCTTTTCGTATGGCAATGCAAATTCGGTAAAAACCCATTCAGGCACTTCAATGCTGTTCACTTCGGTGGTTACCGCCTCAAAAAGTGCTGCCTGAAAAACTACATCCGGATCATTGTTGTGTACCTTCGAGACCAGGATCTTCGCGTTGTGTAAAAACCCGGGCTTATTGAAGTCCTCCTCATCTCCCCAGCGATAGATAGAGCGACCAATAAATTTGGCTCCGATATTTAGTATCAGTTTCACATCTCTCTCCTTGTCCGGATAGATACCATCGTTGCAAAACGGGTCAGCCGTCAGGAATTCAGCCATCGTTACCGATCGGTGAAGATAGTTTTCCAGATTTTCTCTCGATATCCCTGTTTCATCAAAATAATAGTTTCTGTTTTGATGATCACTGCATGCATAGAACCCTATGGCCAGTACGCACAAATATACGATCTTCATAAAATGAAATTACTCTTTTTGTTACTCGATTCCCCTCATCTCGATTGTGACAAGTTTCTCGTTTTTGTCAATACATCCGTATGCAGAGACGATAGCTTTCTTGTTTACAACTGTCACAGGATTATCCGAAAGATAATTTCTCATCCTACATCCAAAAAGAGAAACGGTTGATCCTTTGTCTCCCCTGAGCAATATGAAATCCCATGATTGGTTTTCTCTGACGGTGGTTAGTGCCGGATTCGGACCTGAAAATGCTTCTACATTTGTGAGAGAGGTGTGACCCTCACCTTCAATTATGACCGGATGAATATTTTCCACCTCTTCTCCTGTATTTGCAATGATGGAGCCCTGGGCTATCTGCCAGTTCCTGTTGAATTTGTTGTTCCCTTTTTTATGAATGCCTACTGCCACACAATCAAGATTGAAATTGGTTAGCTGACCATAACTGTCGCCCCCTAACATAATCCCCCCATACGTGCCAAATGTGAAAATATCGATCATCTGCGCATTATCCGTATGGTTGATTGCGTAGGCAAATGATCTCTTCGCAATGACAGCATCCACTACTGCCGGCGCGTATTGCCCGCCAATAAACCGCTGTATTGCCGGATTCACATGGCAATGCAGCAATCTGGGGATATCGTAGCAATAATCGATCCGAATGAACTCGCCACTGAGCGGGTAGCCGTAACAATGTTCAAAAGTCATCAACTCGCAGACATAGCTTGGATCACAATTGAAATCCATGGCAAGATATTCACCGTAAAAGGTAAGGCAGGATAAATAGACGCCTTGTGTTGAGCCGGTTTTGGATGTTTGTATTGTGGCAGGATAAGGGATGATCTTTGTCGGATCACTAATCGTTTGTTCGGGATACCAAAATTGGATCCCTTTGATTTGGGTTGCCGATTCAACCGTTATGAACACCTCCTTTTTATCCCTGATGCTGAAAACACTCCCCACAGGTTTTCCTCTCTGATGTGGGTTGATCGTACCGCGTGGAGTGGGACCATGCACGCCAATGAGTGATACGTTCTTTTTCAGGACAATCCCCCCCTCTACAGGATACGCTGTTTCCGATGGTTCTACAAACAGTGCTGCACCACGTTCTGATGCCCAATCAATCGCTTTCTGCAGATTGACTTTGTTGGTTTCGGCATCATTTTCGGGGAGTACATTGAAATCGCGAATAGATATGGGGTTGTTCTTTTTTTGATCGCTTTTCGTTGAACAAAAGAAGAGGGGGCAAAACAACAACAAAAGGGATATGACAGGCTTATAATTGCTCATAATAAATAGGTATCTGTTATCTACTATATCGTGAAACCATCTTCTGTGATGGAAAAAGATGTTTTTTAATGTTTCTCCTTCATGTATGCATTCTCTTTCCATATCTTGCTTAATTCCCGGAACACAGGTTTGGGATGGCCATCGAAATCAATCAGTGATGTGTTGACTGGACAGGGAAAACTGTCATGTCCCATCCATACAATAAATCCTCCACATGCCGGAAACCGCTCCTTGTTTTTCTTCAATGCCATCACCAGTCCCTTTGTCTGTCTCTCCTGGCTCCATTTGATATATGCGTTGATGTCACTGCTGTTCCCGCCACTTGTGATATACTCATCCCATTCAATCCACCAACTGACATTTCTCCAGAGAGGATTCTCCATACTTGCCGGAAGAAGCTGGAGGTCACCCTTGTATTTTTGCATTGTTTCGAGTGACATCGCCCCGGGAACACCAACTTCGGAGCGGAACATGGCGTCATCTTTCGACCAGTATTCCTCAACTGCCTTCATGGTCTGATCGGTCGCACTGAAGGGCAGCTTCCAGGGGCCATGTACATCCCAATGAACTCCTGTACCAACCAAGTCCAGATCTACTGAGATTGTAGGACCGGATGGACTGCCTGGCAGAAACCTTCTGGTAGGATCCAGTAAGGAGACAATATCTTTCATCGCCTTCACCATGATATGCTTATCGGTAACGGGTGCCACATCACCCATCTCATACAGTTCGTTTCCACCACACCAGAGCAGCAAACTGGGATGATGATGCAACCGCTTCACAAAATGGGTGACAATTTGCCTGATCTCCTCTACTGCCTTCAGATCCTCGGAGGGGTAATTGTCCAACCCCGATGAACTTAAGGGGAAATCCTGCCAGATGAGAATACCCATCTCATCACACAAATCATACAACCATTCCTTTTCCGGGAACCCTCCACCCCAGATGCGGATCGTGTTGATTCCCGCATCTCTGTACAACTTCAGTAGCCTGACATACTCATCATATTGCAGATCTGCAAAATTGGGTCGTATGGGAGTCCAGTTGATCCCCTGTAGAAATATCGGTTGATTGTTCACACTGCATAACCAGGGATCTGCATCGATGGGGGCTCCCTGGGTGTGCGACCATTCAATCTGTCTGAAGCCGATTCTTCTTGTTTCCTGTTGGATCTGATTTCCCTTCTCATCGATCAGTGCAACTTGTAGTTTATAGAGCTGTTGTTCACCGGTACCATTGGGCCACCAGCGTTTCACCGTAAGGTTATTCCAGCATTTGCCGTTGACCGCCTCCACTGCCGGAAAAGTTTCCCCAAAAACGCTATTCCCTTCCTCATCGGTGAGACGAACCTGTATCCGTTGTGGCAGTGCATAGCGATTTGGTGTTGCTGCAATTGATAGTGAGCCCAATTCTTTCAATTTGTCGGCAGAGGTGACAACCCTGAGATTCTCAAACATGGGCTGGCTATTATTTACCCTGTGAATAAGCACCCTATCCCAAATGCCTGTCTGCAGGATCCGGGGGATCCAGTCCCAGCCATAATAAAATCTTGGTTTCCAGTCTTTGATTTTCGATGTCCATCCAATCTGTGCCAAGTTTTCCGGTGGAGTTTCAAACAGAAAGAAAATATTGTTGTTTCTCTCTTTTAAGAAGGGGCTTATTAAGAATTTGTACGGTATAAATGTGTTTTTAAATCGACCGGCTTCCTGCCCGTTGACCATCAATATCCCTTGTTGATCCAACCCTTTGCATTCAATGAAAATCTGTTCATCCGGATGAATGCTAAACCATTCATCCGGAACTTTCGCCCCTATTAGCCAGTGCCTGTTCTCAATCCACTCAATTTGGGTATGATTCAGACCGATGTTCCAATCCTCGATAATCCCGGCATGCTTCAGTGCCTGTTGAATGGAACCGGGGATATGGATCGGGATGTTCGCATGTTCAGCCCAACTCCCGGTGAGCTGTTCAAAATTGAAGTTCATCCTCCAAACGTTGGGCCTGTAACACCATACATGCCAATCCAGCAGAGTGGCATCATAAATCCCTTTTTTGGGGTCGGACGGCTGCGCCATTGCTGCCGTATGGGAAAATGAATGGCTCAGCAGTAGAGCAAATAACAGGGCTGACAGAATGTTTTTTTGCATCGCTTTCAACAATTAGATATTATATCCTTCAGGCGGCAGTAGAATAATAAAGATTCTCCTGATCAACCTCTTTGCTAAACCGGTTAACTATTGGTGTGAAATTCCATTTAATTGTGCAAATTAAACCAAAAATACCGGTGAAGCAAAAAAAGCAGCTGTAATTAACAATTATTAATGTTTCGGGTGCAATGCAGGTACTATATATTTCATATGGCGAAGGTTACCTTTGTCTAATATGCTTAACATGGTTGAAGTTTCCTGATTCTGGGAGTAACCTGCTACCTGATATTCGAAAAAGTAGTTCAAACGAATGATGCACCAATGATATTTTGTGTAATTTTGCACAACTTGTTTGTTTGGAATATCTTTATCGTAACGCAAGATCACAATTTCTGAAATTAATCGAGTGCGATACTGTTTTTCAAATCAATGAATTTTCACAACTCCCTCTCTCACTCTTTTGTGGGATGGAGGGAATTTGAAGGGAGAGATTTCCGGGAAACAGATCGTACCTGTTTGATGGATTATTCTCAAATTGTGTAAGATAGGAGTAAGATCGGCAAATGTAATATGTCTTAGAATGAAACAATTGGATGTAAGCTTGATGCACCCTGCGGAACAGATCAATGTGATCATTGGCAGGATATACAAAAGTGGTATGACCACCACTTCGGGTGGCAACATTTCCGTCAGGGACAGAAACGGTGATATCTGGATTACTCCGTCGGGGATTGACAAAGGTTCTCTTTCGGTGAAGGATGTCATACAGGTGAAAAAAGATGGTTCCATTATCGGTCAGCATAAGCCCTCTTCGGAGTTACCCTTTCACAGAGCAATTTATGAGGTGCGTCCCGAACTGACAGCTATTATCCATGCACATCCGCCGGCGCTGGTGGCCTTTAGCATCGCTGGCATTGTGCCTGACACCAAAATTGTACCCCAGGCTCACAATATCTGCGGAGATATTGGGTTCGCACCTTACGGAACACCGGGTAGTGAGGACCTGGGTGAAAAGATTGCTTTTGAATTCAATGATGGTCATTACAAGGCGGTGATCATGGAGAACCACGGAGTGGTGCTGGGTGGAACTGATCTGATGGATGCCTATCAGCGGTTCGAAACACTGGAGTTCTGTTGCCGTACCATTATCAATGCCAAAAGGTTGGGCAATGTGAACTATCTCTCCGATGATCAGGTGTCACAATATGTGCATCACCTGCCCACTTACGTCTCACATTTCATGGATATCGATCATCCTTCCGATGAACGCGCCATACGTACCGAGATGGTGAATATCATCCGCCGTGCCTGTAACCAGGGGTTGATGATCTCTACCTATGGTACGGTATCGGTACGATGGAATGAAAATGATTTTCTGATCACACCCAGCAACATAGCCCGTTGGGATATTGTGCCCAGTGATATCGTCCAGATCAAAAACGGGATGGCTGAGGCGGGTAAGGTGCCAAGCAGGTCAGTTGCATTGCATCAAAGGATCTACCAGCTGAACCCACATATCAATTCCATCATCAGTACCCAGTCGGTTAACCTGATGGCGCACGCGGTGAGTGGTACCAGGTTTGATGTGCGCACCATCCCGGAGAGTTGGATATTCCTGCAGGATGTGCCTTCCATACCATTTGGGTTGATATACAATGATGTGGATAGCGTTGCAAAAATGTTCAACAAAAACCGGGTCATATTGGTGGAGAACGACAGTGTCTTTATCACCGGTGATAAGTTACTGAACACATTTGACTACCTCGAGGTGGCTGAGTTTTCCGCTAACTCACTGGTGATGGCATCCTCAATAGGGCAACTACAACCCATCGGCGACGAGGAGATCGATGAGCTGCGGGTTGCGTTCAACGTAAAGTAATTATTGGCAAAGAGTTGCGGAGATAGGAAAAAAGAAAAAAGAAAACTGATTTTTTTTGTTTCCTTACAAATTTAAATCTACTTTTGTAGATGATGGGAGTAATTTTGGATGCATAAAGTTAACCGGTTTACTCATTGGTACCAGCAGAAAGAGAGATGAAAAAGATTTCCATGCAGGACATAGCGGACAAGTTGGGCGTTTCGAAAGGAACAGTTTCACTTGTGTTAAGTGGTAAAGCGAAATCAGGTCGCGTCAGTGAGAAAACCTGTCAGAAGGTGAAGCAGCTGGCTGCTGAAATGAATTACTACCCGAATGAGATCGCCCGCAGTCTGACAACGGGCAGAACCATGTCAATAGGTGTGATTGTCACTGATATCTCAAATGAGTTTTTCGGAAATCTGACATTTCACATTCAGGAGCGAGCAAAAAAATATGGTTATACGGTCATTACGACCAACACAAACGAAAGTATCGAGGAATATAACAAGGCGGTCACGATCCTGTTGAACAGGCAGACAGATGGCATCATCCTCGTGCCGGTGGATGGGGGAGAGGAGATAACGCAAAGAGTTCTTGCACGACATATTCCACTGGTACAGGTAGACCGTTTTTATCCCGGTCTCAAAGCCAGCTACATCGTTGTAGATAATTATAAGATTTCTGCAGAAATGACAGAAATGCTGATTAGAAAGGGGTATCGGAAAATTGCAGTGATCTGCTATGACATCAGGTTGAATGCATTGTTAGACAGGAAACAGGGTTGTATCGACGTGTTGAATCGTTACCATTTGTTTGATCCTGCATTGATCAAGGATATTCATTACGAGAAACAGGAGGAGGAGATACATCAGGCTATACTTGAATGTAAAAATTACAGCGGCAGCGTGGATGCAATTTTTTTCTGCTCCCGGAGAGTCTTCATCACCGGCGTAAAGTATATGCACAAGGAGGGAATCAGAATCTCTGAAGAGATGGATGTTGTCTGCTTTGACAAAATTGATTCATTTGCGATTGCCAATATCCCATTTCATTATATTGAACAACCCATTCAGGAGATGGGTGAAAATGCAGTCGATATTCTGATGAATCAAATTGATGGTGAAAAGAGACTGTATCACTCTGTACTCGAGGCAACAATCAGACGACATGCATAGCAATGTGAGATGAGACTACTGTTTATCCAGCGAGTTAACCGGTTTGGCAACCGGAGATAAAAATTTCAACCAGGAATTCATGACTGATCTTAGGAAAATTTTGTTTTTGCTGATCCTGCTACTTCAGGATATGGGTGTAGAAGCCCAAACAGAGAGATCATCAGTTATACTGAATGAGATTGATTTACTACCCGCGTTGGTTTATGATGATCACGCCCACCTGCTTCGTCCCCTCAGGGTGAACATCACCAATCACTCTTCCACAAGCAGGCAGATTACGATCCGAACAGGTGATTTCTCGCAATCGGTTCAACTGAATAGTGGAACAAATGTAGTTACGATGGAATTGCCCGGTCATCAAACCGAAGCTGACATACCGCTTCAGATCGTCGATGATTCGAGAGTGATATGCGATACATTGTTGCATATGGATCCGGTTCGGGAGTGGCAGGTCCACTTTGTACAGCATACCCATACAGATATTGGATATACCCGTCCGCAGCATGAGATCCTTTCCGAACATATGCGGATCATTGATTATGCCCTGGATTACTGCGACCTGACGGATCATTTCCCTGTTGATGCAAAATTTCGATGGACATGTGAAACCGCCTGGTCTGTGAGTGAGTATATCAGAACACGTCCGGCAAAACAGGTGGCGAGGCTGAAAAAACGGATTGAAGAGGGGCGTATTGAGGTGACTGCCATGTATTTCAACTATGACGAAATGCCAGGGGAACAGGAGCTGGCCTACTCGCTCTATCCGTT
>CAYNYC010000064.1:0-8720 GCA_964401415.1 uncultured Erysipelotrichaceae bacterium | reverse complement strand
GCTGGTAGTGCTAGTGCCTTTAGTCAAGGTTTAGCGCCTAAAGAAGCAATCGATGACCTTATCGATCAAGTGATCATCAAAAAGATCAAATAAAGAAGGTTGTGCTCACAACCTTCTTTTTTCAGCTTCATCAAATGCTTTTCTAAACTGTGTTTCATATAGTTCAGTATATACTCCCCCTTGCAAGACTAGATCATTATGACTTCCTCTTTCAACTATTTGACCATCTTTTACGACTAAAATCTCATTAGCGGCTAAGATAGTTGATAGTCTATGAGCAATGATGATACTAGTTCTAGTGGATATCAAAGAATCAATCGCTTCTTGTATCAAGTTCTCTGAAATAGAATCAAGCGATGAAGTAGCCTCATCAAAGATCAATATCTTTGGATCTTTAAGTAGTACTCTAGCGATGGATATACGCTGTTTTTCACCACCTGATAATTTTAACCCGCGATTTCCAACCATTGTATTATAACCATTAGGCTGAGCCATGATGAAATCATGGATATTAGCGTTTTTACAAGCTTGAATCAATTCATCATCACCAGCATCTGCCTTGGCATATAATAGATTATCTTTGATCGTTGAATTAAACAAATATGTATCTTGACTGACAAATCCAATATTACGTCTTAAAAACCCAAGATCAAACTTTCGAACATCTATGTCATCAATCGTGATCTTTCCATCTGTTACATCAAATAATCGTGGTATTAGATTAACGATCGTGCTCTTACCTGCCCCAGATGGTCCCACAATGGCAATACTTTTACCCTGTTGAAGATCAAAACTGATATCCTTAAGGATCATCCTGTTGCTTTCATACGCAAAGCTAACATGTTCAAATTTGATATCACCAGCTATTACTGCTAAGGTAATCGCTTCAGGATCGTTTTCAATTTCACGCTTCATATCAAAGTAATCAAAGATCCTAGTAAATAAAGCCATAGAACGAATCCAATCAACTTGGATATTTAATAGGGAATTAACTGGAGCATACATTCTTCCAAGTAACGCCACTAATACTGTAACATCCCCTACTGTTAGCTCAGCATCATACTTCATCATTAAGATACCACCAACAAAATAGATCAACATCGGTCCAATATTAGAGAATGTACTAAGTACAACCCTAAACCATCGACCAGCCATGCTTTCACGAATCTTTAGTTTAACCATCTTTTGATTAGCTGATTGATAACGATTAAATTCATAATCTTCCTTATTAAATAGTTTCACTAACATTTGACCTGATACCGACATTGTTTCATTAAGAATACCATTGATCTGATCATTACAAGCTTGCGTTTCACGAGTTAGATTCCATCTTGTCTTACCAACCTTTTTAGTTGGCAACATAAACAAAGGCACGATAACGATACCAACTGTCGCTAAGATCCAGTTTTTTTGATACATTGCGATCATCGCTACGACAAGCGTAATGAGATTTGATAAGATACTCGTCAAGGTATTAGTTATGATCTGTTGGACGCCAGCTATATCACTAGTCATCCGGGTGATGATATCTCCTTGATTATTACTTGTAAAAAACTTATGAGGCATCGCTTGCAGATGTTGATACATACTGTTGCGCATATCATAGGTTATATGCTCAGCTATCCAGATATTAAGATAGCTTTCCAACACTTTTATCAAATTAGATCCAACCGTTACGGAAAAAGAGATAACGATCAACCACACTAAAGCCTCAAGATCACGACCTATCAAGCCTTCATCTATTATTCGACCAGTTAAAAGCGCCGGTAATAAACCAAAGATCGATGATAAGATGATCGCAAGTATCACTAGGGTAAATTGTTTCCAGTAAGGAAAAAGATATGAGTCAATTCGTTTTAATAATTCAGCTGTAACCTTTGGTCGATTAGCTATTTCTTCTTCAGTTAAAAAGTTACGACTTGCCTTACCCATGCCGCCTTTCATAGATAGTCTTTCTTACTGTGATGATGATGTCGTCTTTTTGTTTCATCTGTAGTGGTTAAAGGTTCAAGCCCTTTCGCTAGTTTTTCTGTTAGAAGCACTAGTGTTTCACTTTCTTCTATTGTTAAGATCTTGCCAAGTTCTTCATTAAACTTTAGTTGTTCTTGAATGATCTTATCTAAGTGTTGTTTCCCTTTTGGTAATAGTTCAACTAAAAAGACACGTTGATCACTAAGATCGCGATCGCGCTTAATAAGTTCTTCTTGTTCAAGTATGACTAACCGTTCATTTAATGAAGATGGACGAACATCTAATAGTTCAGCCAAATCTCTCGTGGATGTCTTTTTGTTTCCATTGATAATAGTTAAAAGTCGATATACGCCCCTTCCATGGCGTGATCTACTAGTAGGACATCTTTTTAATAGTCGCATTACACGATCAAATGATGCCAACACTTTCTCTTGTGTTTGATACACCATATACTCACTTCCTTTCGTTATGATAGGTACCTGTTGTTTCAATCATAGAATACAACAGGTACCTATTAATGTCAACTAATGAATTTAAAAAGTAATGGTCTGACCACTACTTGTACTTTTGGATCACATGATATTCAAATCCCTCATCAAGATACTCGATCTTTAGTTCTGGGTAAGCTACTTGTAAATATTTTGCCATGCTATTCATCCCTAAAATCTCATTGATCGAGTGATGAACAATGATCATTGCTATATTATTATCAAGACAGTATTGATGCTCAACCCAGTTGCACGCTCCATCATCTGACACAAGCAAACAATCAACATTAGGATACTTCAACATATCAAAAACATTACAAGCGGCCCCAATACCAATCGCTAAAGATCCAACCATAGTTAAAGGATCACCCAGTATTTCAGCGTGACTTTGTCCATAAAATGATAATGCTTTAGCGATTCTTTGAGCTAACTCTTTGACAGGTCGCTTTTCAAAATAAGCTACACTGTATTTTTCATTAACACTTCTTGTATTAAAATCGAGATCTAATGCATTTTTAAAACTGTCTAGATTACCCACATCAGCCACATAGTCCCATACATCGTGACTTCGATAAACGGTAATATCATGTTGTTTCAAGCGTTCTTGTTTACGAATTCGCGATTCCAACAATAAACGATACTGATGGGTGCTTTCAAAGTAAAAACAGTTCTCATGCGTTACCACAAAATTGATATTATGTTTGATCGCTTGATCGATTGCCTTATCTGTTAATATCCAACATACGCCAACATTAGTGATTTCTTTGTTTGTTTCTCCAAATAATACAACATCACGGGTCTTATCCCAATTCACCCAAGTCCCTTCTTTGGTTAAATGGTTGATCATATCAATTATTTTCATTTTTGTGCCCTCACTAAACATATTTTATCATAGAACAAATGATAACTAAGACAAAGTATTATTTATTTAGATATAATGGGCTTTTAATTATCTTGAGATAGTTTTGATATTCATTGGTAGAATACAGGGCATCTTTAACATTGATTAGTTCAACATTATGATCAATTATCCAATCTTTTATTTGTGTTGAACATAGAGCTTTGATATCGATTACTCTGGCTAAATTGAAGTGTTTAGACGAATCAAAGTAAATATAATCATCTAGATAACCAGGATGCCAAGCCGTTATGACGATTTCTCTTTTTAATAGTTGATCAACATCACTAATAAAATATTGTACTGGATCATATTTTTCTCTTTCTTGTGCTTCATCATGATATAAGATCTTATACACTGATAAATGTTGTGTGGGCATATATATATTTAAACCAGCATACTTTTCAGCGGGAGTTGCCATTATTTTGGTAATACGATCAGTCTTGGTCACAAAGTCATAGACAATGCCATATTCATCACAGACTTGCCGGCGGGCTCTATCAACCGGATCATCACTATTGATATTGGTGTAATCTGGCGCTTTACCTAAATAAGCAATACACCTTTCGATTTGAGCACGACATTCGATCAAAGCTTCTTCGTACTTTACTTCGTAACGACGTCTTTTATCAATACGAAACTTGAAATTACCATCTTGATCAAGCATTGAAGGAATTAATGATGTTTCAGCTATTGGTTTACCCCAAAAATGTCCTCCATGCCAACCAACTGATATCCAAGGAAACTCTTTAATCTTCTCGATAGCGTCAAGCGTTCCAGGGGTATCTAACATTAGATCAACGGTCGTGACAATACCGTTTTTAATAGCTTCAATTGTTCCTTTATTGAATATGTTAGTGTAACCATAATCATCGGCTCTAATTATCAATTTCATTTTTTCTCTTTTCTGTATTAGTAAATATAGAAGAAGGACTGTTTAACAGCCCTTCTTCTAAAAACTAATTGATTATTATTTATTGATCGCCTTTTCCATCAAAGGCATAAACTCAATTCTTTCTGCAGATGGGACCATTTGTGAGTAAATGGAAACTCCCAACTCGTGCAACTCCTTAAAATACTTAATATCTTCATCAGTAACACTAACTGTTGAAGTTACGATCTTCTTGAATGGAGCGTTTGACATGTTGCCAACTGTTACTTGATTTACCTTCCAACCTAAATGATACATTTCAACTAAGTTTTTTGGTGTTTTTGTAACGATAGTAATGCGATCATTGGAATATTTCTCTTCACTTAGATTCAAAGCTGCCTTCTCTGGTGTTAAAACACTAAGTTTAACCCCTGGTGGGCAAGATATCTTCAATATGGACTTATACATTTCATTGGTAGCTGATACTTCATCAACAACCACGATCCTTGAACAACGCCATATACCCTGCCATAGTGTTGCCACCTGGCCATGTATCAATCTTTCATCTATTCTTACATCACAAATAGTTTGCATATTTATCTCCTTACAGAATACCTACGAATGTTAATAATGTAGCGAATGCGATTACGATCCAAACCATACGAACTGTTGTGAATTTCTTACGACCTAATAACCAATAGATCACTGCAGTAAGCACAACTGGTAATAAGTAAGGCATGATCTTATCAATTATCTCTTGGATAGATTGTGATGCTTCACCATAAGTAAAGACGGTCTTGACTTTAATCTTGACAGTTGATGGTATCATCGTACCAACCATAGTCAATCCTAAGATAATCGTGGAGTTTGTCAAGTTTTTGATCTGTTCTGTGCGAGATGTGATAAAGTTCGCACCTTCACGATAACCTAACCAGAAGAAATTATACTTGATGAAATAAAATGCTAGCAATACTAAAATACCAAGGCCTACACCAACAAGTGAACCTTCTAAGGCCATATAACCAGCAAGTGATCCAAAGATTACTTTTGGCGATATTCTGAAAATGGCATCACCAATTCCGGCAAACGGTCCCATAAGACCCGTTCTTAAAGCAATAGCTGTATCCGTGCAGCCTTCAACTTCACTCTCTTCAATAGCTAAACAAGCACCACAGATGATCTGTGAAGGTTCATTTGTTGTATTGTAAAAAGTTGTCAAATATTTCTGCAGTTTCTCTTGCACTAATTCAGGATTACCTTCATAGAGTTTTTCGATAGCTGGTCCAATAGCATTAGTAAAACCTGGAGATTGCATCGTTTCATAGTTGAAAGATTTCCATTGGTACATCCAACTTCTTAGCTGCACCATTTGAATATCGCGTTTTGTTAATTTACTCATCGTCGTCACCTCCACCAACAGCCATTAATAATTCATTGTGTTTATTGTTTTGATGATAAGCAATAATTGCAAATACAAGACCAAACAACGCCACACCAAGCGCAGGAACGCCAATATAAGCAAATAATACATAACCTAAGATAACATAATGGAAATTACCTTTGATCTGTAGAGAACGTAATAATACAGCAAAACCAACCGCCGGCAACATACTGCCAGCATTCTTAAATCCATTCAACAACCACACAGGAATAAAATCATTAATAGCCGTAACAAGGGCTGCACCAGCCATTAAAGCTATCAAAGTAGGAAGTGTCGTGGTCAATAGTACACGTGGCCACAAACCCACTTCTATCCATTTATAAGCCTTTTTGAAATCAACTTTGCCAATAGCTGTTTGCGCTCTATGTAAGAAAAACGATCCAACAGTCTTACCAAATACATCAAGTGACGTACCTAATGTCGCAGTAATAATACCAATCGCCATCCCCGTTTCAAGATTTGAAGCAGCTCCAATCGCTGTACCAACAACAGCACCTGTACGATAATTAGGGACAGATGACCCTCCTAAAGGATTTAAACCAATATTCATAAGCTCATATGTACCACCAATATACAAACCAAGATTCCCATCTCCCATGATTAATCCTGAAACATAAGCAAGGATTACAATATTACCTGCACCAGGATTACCAAAATAATTACCATACACTGTGTTAATCGTGTAAAACAAGGTTAACAACAATATCTGTGTAAACGAAAACATAATTCTTTCTCCTTTCAATTTTTAATCAATATGATCAACATGTCTTTATGATCAATTTGGCCAGAATAGTTCAATAAACATGTTACATCCTTCGTAAACTACATTTTTTCTTTGATCTTATCCATATAGTTGATAACATCACTGATACGGTATCGACCAGCGATCGCACGTGGCGTATCTTTAAACAACTCCGGTTGTAAGATGTAATGGAAATGTCCATTAGTATAACCAAAGATTAAACAACACTTAGCTTTGCTAAATGTTTTCAAATCAATACCTAAAGCAGAACCAAGTTCACCAGGAATTGAGACAATTTGTAAATCCTTCATCTTAACAATCGAAGAAGATAACGTAATATCGATTTTATCCATTTCTAGTTTTGATTTATAGGTATTGATCGCATCACCATACAGTTTTTGACTTTGGAAGTCATTTGCGATCTTCAGTTTTTCTTCCAATTCACTAATTTTATCATTCAAAAAATCTGCGTCATCTTGTGGTTTATAATTAACATGATAAGTAATAAAATTATCATATTCATACTCAATATCGATCTTTTGATCAACCTTGATCTTTTTAATTTGCTTAGCTACTCCATCAGCCGTTCTTTCCAATTCTTCATAATCAATTCCTTTGCGGAAAGCACGATTACTACTATCACCAGCCGCGCCAACAACCATAGCTGGATAATACCCTTTTATATTGTATATTTTACGACATAGAGCTCCAGCAAAATCACCAGTTAGTAGGTCATTTTCTGGATCAATGATCGTTGAATGTGTGGCGTAATTGCAAATAGCTGCTACAACTTTATCTGCATTTCTAAACTCAACTAAGATCACATCATTATCAGCCTTCTCACCATAATGTTCGCGACTACCATAAAAACCAAGCACTTCACCAACACCAAAATAAGCATCACATTCTGTTAAGGTCTCGTTACATTGTTGGTAGGCTCTTTCAACAGTATCAACGAAAAAATCGTAGTATTCTTGTGAAAAAACACCTGTTTTCCATGTTTTGTGATAACTCATGACTGATTGATGATTATGTGTGGCACTAAAGAATATCAAGTTATGATCTAATCCATATTTCTGATGTAATAATGCTTTGATTTGATTACATGATGACTCTTCAAATTCAATATAATCAGCGTTAAAGATAAATATTTTCTTCCCATTGCTTTCAATTAAGATTGTATTAGCGAAAATATCATCATGTACACCTTTTGCAGGTGATAACCGGCTTTGGTAACGACTACCATATCCAATCAAGTAGAATTCACCTTTTGGTGTTAAACAAAACCTCTTTGAACTTGCTCTCATAAGTCCTCCTATTCAAATCTACTAATCTAACAATATTTCTTCTCAACCATAAAGTATCATTAGCTAATTAAAAACTTAATACCAAAAAAGGCTTTCAATTGAAAGCCTTTTCAAAGATAGGCTATTTAGCTTTTATCTTAAAATAATATCAAGCGGTAAAGCATTTTTATCTTCATCAAAAAATTCTAGTTTATCCTTATGCAATAATAAAGATATCATATTATTGATAAACAATAATTCCGGTAACCTGTTGTCTTTGACATTATAAATGATGATAATTGATTGTGCTTCATTATCAAAATTGATCGGTTTATCTAATATCAAGATCTTGAAGAAATCTTTCATTAAAACATCTTCATTACTTTTTAAAATAACAAATTGATTTTTCCGATTAGAACTCAGTGTTGCGTTTCTTTGTATAATCCTATCGACAAATACTTGAGCATCATCACTATTACTAAGTAGTTCGTTTTTTATATATTCATACAACTGATCCTTATCATTAATCTTACTTACATATCTAACAGTGTCATTATCAAATAGATTGTTGTTGAAAAAGCTTTTTGGAGTATTCAGTGATCTGATCAGTTTGACTAGATCCGTTTCTTTTCGATAATCAAAAAGATACAATACATCAATATCACATTGTGGTACTTGTTCTTTCTTGATATCAGTTATCAAATAATCGTACCTTTTTACATCAAAACTGATGATCTCCGTAAATTCAAGTGGTAAAAATTCAATATTGAATATCGATCTAATTTCTTTCAGTCTTTGGCAGATCATCTCACTATATGTGTTACCATATCTAGATAACACTATAACCTTAATATCAGTTTGCTTACCCAGATTAACGATTAAAGTGGCGAAGATGTTATAAAACGATAAAGCATCCCCTATATCAATATCTGGATAACTGTTCTTTTTAAGATACTGATAAAACAAGATACAAAGATCAGATGCTAAAAGTCCATCACGAATATAATTTTCAACAAACTCCTG
>CAYNYC010000063.1:7594-8862 GCA_964401415.1 uncultured Erysipelotrichaceae bacterium | reverse complement strand
GCTGCGATCGCTCCATCAGCACTCGCCGTTACTACTTGACGTAAATACTTCGCATTAACATCACCCACACCAAATAAACCAGGAACACTTGTCATCATATGATCATCGACTAAGATATAACCATCTTTATCTAATATTGGTAAATGCTTGATCATGCTCGTGATCGGATCAGCCCCAATATAAGGAAAGATGCCATCAGTCTTCAATGTTGTCTTTTCTTTAGTCTCAACATTTTCGATCACGATCGCTCCAACTCGACCATTATCTTCAATTATCTCAAGTGGCACATGTTTACGAATGATCTTTATCTTAGGATGATCGATAACTTTCTGTTGAGCTAGTTTATCACCCCTAAAGACATCACGACGAATGATAAGATTGATCTCTTTCGCAAAGCTGGTCAGATATAACGACTCTTCTAGTGCTGAATTACCACCACCAATGACCGTCACAACTTTATCTCTAAAGAAAGCCCCATCACACACAGCACAATAAGAAACTCCTTTACCTGTTAGTTTTTCTTCATTAGGTATATTTAAGAGCCTTTCTTTTGTGCCTGTGGCGATAATGACTGCTTTACTAAAGTACTTATCCCCATCAACACATTCCACAATAAACTCTTCATCTTGTTTATCAACTTTAACAACTTCTTTAAACTCCGCTACAGCCCCAAAGGCCGTTGAGTGTTCAAACATCTTAAAAGCTAGATCAGCGCCATTGATTTCCGTATATCCAGGCCAGTTGCTGATTTCAGCCGTTAAGATCAATTTCCCACCAGGGGCTGATCCTTCAAGCATCAATGTCTTTAACCCCGCCCGTGAGGCATAGACGGCCGCCGTCATTCCACCAGGTCCACCACCAACAATGATCAGTTCATATCTTTTGTCCATGAAATGTCCTCCTTTAATATCTCGATAATATCGATCAATTTATCAACTACCCGATTAGGATTAGCTTTGATCATGTTTTCTGTACGAGCTTGATCTTCATTAAAACCAATCGTAAAGACCCCAGCATTGATCCCAGCCATCATATCTCCTGTGATCAGATCCATGCCGGAGGCTGGTATTCACCCCAGGCATTCCGTAAAACACCGCAGGCTTCACCCAATGTTACTTCAGCTTCAACACAAGCCACCAGGATAGGCATCAGGTTTTCTGAGCCCCTGGCTGCCTTTTCCAACACCAGCAGCAATTCTGCAACTTTATTCTGGTCGCGCTGAGAACGTATCACACGTAACTTTTCTTTTTGGGCAACTTCAAGTGCAG
>CAYNYC010000063.1:6004-7584 GCA_964401415.1 uncultured Erysipelotrichaceae bacterium | reverse complement strand
ATCACCGACATATATACAATTATCATATTTACCACCAAGAGCGATACAAGCCTTACGAATACCTTCTGGATCTGGTTTTGGATCAGTGACCTTTTCAAGACCAATGATCACATCAAAATAAGCATCCAAATCAGTTAGCTTTAAACCTAAATTGATCGCATCAGTAAATTTATTCGAGACAATTCCTAATTTATATCCTTCAGACTGTAAATAGTCTAATAATTCCTTAGCTCCATCCATAGCCTTTACATATTGTTCATGCAATGCAAAGTTTAATGTACGATATTCTTTGATCAACTCCGCTGTATCTTTAGGAAAATTATATTTCTCAAAAGTCTCTTTAAGTGTTGGACCTAAAAGTTCAATTTTGTCTTGGTCACTTAAAGTATATTCAGGTAAGTATTTTTTAAATAAAGCTTCATACGTAGCTAGGATAACGCCTTCTGTATCAGCGATTGTTCCATCAAAATCAAACAAGACGACTGGTTTTTGTTTAAACATCTTTCTGTATAGACCAAACATCCCCAAAACACCAATCAAGATAAAAGCGATCGATGTCAATTGAGCCATTTTTAATCCTAAAAACATCAAACTATCTGATCTAAATTGTTCAACAATTAAACGAACAACTCCATACCACATCAAATAGGCATAGACAAGATCTCCTCGTTTAGGTTTAGAAAAACGTTTATACACAAAAACGATCAACACAAAACCAAACAAATTACCTAAGCTTTCATACAAGAAAGTCGGTTCTTGAAAGTTACCATTGATATACATGACATCTTTGATAAATGACGGCCACCCATTATAAAACGACTCAGGGACGATTCTTCCAAAAGCTTCTTGATTAAAGAAGTTTCCCCATCTTCCAATCGCCTGCGCAACTAACATACTAGGAAAGATCATATCACATAAGCGCAAAGCACTGATGTGTTTACGACGACAATAAAAAAGCACAAAGATAACGCCAGCTAAGATCGCTCCTTGGATGGCTAAGCCACCTTCCCACGTTTGTAAGATCTCTATGGGATTACTAAGATAGTATCCAAGATCATAAAAGACCACAAACCATAATCTAGCCCCCACAACAGCCGATATCGCACATCCGATAAACAGATCATCCGCAATATCTTGTGAGTAACCCGCTTTTTTAAAGTTACGTGAACTATACCAATATATAAACATTCCACCAATGATGATCAATACTGGATACCATCTTAAACTAAAAGCACCAATACTGAAGATCGTTGATAAATCTGGAAATAAACGCATATATCTACCTACTCTTTCTCTTCTGTTTCTTTTCTTTTATTTTCTTCAACAATATGATCGTAAACCATCTGTTCAAAGTCTTGTGAACTATTGATCCCCATTTGTTTAAGGGTAAAGTTGGTTACTGCCGATTCCACTAAGACTGACATATTACGACCTTCTTTAACAGGTAAGGTAAGCTTAGGCACTTTAAGATTAATGATCTCTTGAAATGTTTCCTCATTACCAATTCGTTCATAAATTGCCTTAGAATCAAAATGTTCTAAGTGAATGATGAATTCAATTTGAATATCATCAAGGATAGC
>CAYNYC010000063.1:0-5904 GCA_964401415.1 uncultured Erysipelotrichaceae bacterium | reverse complement strand
GCCATTTCTTTTTGTCCTAATAAAGTAACACGACTAGAATCACTTTTTTCATTAAACCCCGCTAATTCTAAGCCAGGGCGATTTGTGTCTGGTACCACAATTAGTCTTTTTAATGATTCATCATTACCAGTCAATTGTTTGAATTGAAAGAAATCATTAAGTTCTTTGATCGTTACATGTCTTTTAGTATTCATAATGACCTCCTAGCGGTATTGTAACACCTTCTTGAGGTATTTACCCGTATAACTACCTTCTACTTTACTGACAGCCTCTGGTGTTCCTGAAGCGATCACATAACCACCTTCATCGCCACCCTCTGGTCCAAGATCAATGATATGATCAGCGTTTTTAATGATATCAAGATTATGTTCAATGATCACGATCGTATCGCCATTATCAACAATCCGCTGTAAGATAACCAATAATTTCTTGACATCATGACTATGTAATCCCGTGGTTGGCTCATCTAAGATGTATAGCGTCTTTCCTGTCGGTCTTTTCTTGAGTTCGCTCGCCAGTTTGATCCTTTGAGCTTCCCCACCACTAAGAGTCGTAGCTGATTGTCCCAGTTTGATATAATCAAGACCAACATCGATCAAAGTTTGGATACCATGTTTGATCTTATGAATACCATGGAAAAACTCCAAAGCTTCTTCAATTGTCATCTCTAATATATCATAAATATTCTTGCCTTTATATGTGACTTGTAGGGTTTCTTCGTTATAGCGCTTACCGCCACACTCTTCACATGGAACATAGACATCAGGTAAGAAGTTCATTGAAATCCGCTTAATTCCATCACCTTGGCAACGATCACAACGACCACCACCTACATTAAATGAGAAACGACCCTTATTATAACCACGCATCTTCGCTTCGATCGTTTGCGCAAATAGATCACGAATATGATCAAAGACCCCTGTGTAGGTCACAGGATTACTTCGGGGTGTTCGACCAATTGGATCTTGATCGATTACGATGATCTTATCAATATTTTCATATCCTTTTAATGCTTGGTGCTTGCCCGGTCTAACTCTAACACGTCCCAACTTCTGTTGAATTGCCTTACCCAATATTTCCATGACAAGCGTTGATTTGCCACTACCACTAACACCAGTAACACAGATAAATGTTCCAAGTGGTAGTTTTAAAGATATATCCTTTAGATTATTTTCACTAGCTTTAACTATTTGAAGGAATTTACCATTACCTTTTCTTCTTTTTTCAGGATAAGGAATAACCAGCTTATGAGCCAAATATTGTCCCGTTAGTGATGCTTCATTAGCCATAACTTCCGCCGGCGTTCCCTGCGCCACTACTTCTCCACCATGTTTACCAGCTCCAGGACCAATATCAATTAGATGATCACAAGCTAACATCGTTTCTTCATCATGTTCAACAACGATCACTGTATTACCCAAATCTCGCATGTTCTTCAATGTTGAGATCAAGCGATCATTATCTCTTTGGTGTAAACCAATCGATGGCTCATCCAATACATATAGTACCCCTGTCAAATGAGAACCAATCTGAGTCGCAAGTCTAATACGTTGTGCCTCACCACCTGATAAAGAGCCCGCTAAACGATCAAGTGTAAGATACTCTAAACCCACATCCTTCAAAAAAGTTAAGCGAGCATTGATCTCTTTGATCACCAATCGAGCTATCTCAGCCTTCATTGGATCAAGTTTAAGATTATCCATAAATACAAGCGCTTGCTTGATTGACATTTGTGTCCATTGATAGATATTTTTATCATTCACCCTAACACTTAACGCCATTTCATTTAATCGACTTCCATGACACTTATAACAGGTCTGTTCAGCCATAAAAGTCGCATACCATTCTCTAGCCATTGATGAAGTTGTTTCCCAATATCTTCTTTCGATCAATTTCGCCACACCTTCGATATAATCAAATCTTTTATAATGATTACCACTATTAGAATTCAGTTCATATTCCATCGGTTCTAATGAACCATTTAAAACAATATTCATTTCTTCATTAGTAAAATCTTTAAGCGGTTTATCAATACTGATCTTATAATGAGCAAGCAAGGTCCTAAACATCTGCCACTCAAGGTTATTAGTGTTCAAGATATTTTTATAATAAACAATTCCACCCCGACGTATGGATTTATTAAGATCTGGCATTAATAATTCCACATCTACATGTTGAGTAACACCCAACCCCTTACAAACATCACACGCCCCCAGTGGTGAATTAAAAGAAAAAAGTCTTGGCTCAAGTGATGGTAAAGAAAAGCCACAGATATCACAAGCATAGTTTTGTGAGAAAAGGATATCTTCGTTTTTTATATTAACGACAACTAAACCATCAGCTAATTTTAAACCCGTTTCTAAAGAATCGTGAATACGAGAGCGACTATCGTCTTTCTTAACGATGCGATCAACGATCACAAAGATATCATGATTCTTGTTTTTCTCAAGAGTGATCTCATCTTCCAATAAACGAACTTCACCATCAATGCGCACACGGATAAAACCTTCACTTTGGAGTTTAGCCAACAAATCCTTGTGCGTCCCTTTTTGGCGTTTAACAACCGGTGCCATGACCATCATTCTCGTACCATCTTCATATTCCATGATTCGATCGATCATCTGTTTCATCGTTTGTGATTCAATCTTAACATTATGGGTTGGACAAAAAGGCGTTCCAACTCGCGCATACATCAATCTTAAATAATCATATATTTCAGTAATAGTCCCCACCGTCGACCTGGGATTATTACTAGTTGATTTTTGATCGATAGCGATCGATGGTGATAAACCTTCGATCATATCAACATCAGGCTTATCCACATTATCTAAAAACTGTCTAGCATAAGTGCTTAATGATTCCACATACCTTCTTTGGCCTTCAGCATAGATCGTATCAAACGCTAAAGATGTCTTTCCCGAGCCAGACAAACCCGTCATGACCACAAGCTTATTTCGGGGAATATCAATATCAAGGTTCTTGAGGTTATTTTCACGTGCACCTCTGATCACGATAAAATCTTTTTCCATAATTTCCTCACAATTGTATACCTATTATACATTATTTATTTTCAAGTAGCCATCGTTCAACTCTACCATCTTCACACAAAAAAAGGGTTAATCCTAACCCTTTCTTCTCTATTTACATATCACTTAGAGTACGATTATTAAGATACAAACGATAATCACTCAATTCACTAACGATCGTTGAATGAGTTACCACAATGACAGTCTTATTAAACTCTTTAGTAAGGTTCTTAAAGATCTTGATGATCTCGCCTTCCGTTTCTGTATCTAAGTTACCAGTCGGTTCATCCGCAAAGATAAGATCCACATTCGAGGCGATCGCTCTGGCGATCGCAACCCTTTGTTGTTCACCACCAGATAATTTATTGATCATACGATCAGCTTTACTTTTTACAATACCAAATTTCTCTAATAATGCATAAGCAACTTCGCGCATATTCTTAGGAATCTCATTATCCGTTTCAGACATGGCTAATTCAATATTTTCAACAGCTGTTAAATAAGTCAACAAGTTAAACTGTTGGAAGACAATTCCAATCTTATTACGACGATAGCTAGCTAAGCCTAATTTATCAATATCCTCACCCTTATAGTAGACTTTACCACTTTCTGGTTTATCCAAACCAGCAATAATTGACAACAAAGTTGTCTTACCACTACCACTTGGACCCAATATCGTATAAAACTTGCCAGCTTCGAATTCATAATTGATGTTATCTAATATCGTCCGTTTATTACCACCGTCGATATAGCTATATGTTACATTTTCTAGTTTTAACATTTTTTCTACCCCCTAATACGTGTTCGTTAATATCTTTTTAGGATTAAAACGCATGATCATATAAGAAGGAATTAGGATACTTACAAGTACTACACCCATACCCATCAAATAGATCTCACCTATTATTACTGGATTGACACTAACTTCATATTCACTCATCATATCTTCCTGAGTAATTTCTGTGAAATATGTATCATCGTAATAGTAATAACCATCATCATCAGTTTCTGTATTAGCTAATTGATAATCAAGAACGGCTTGGCCAATGCCTTTAGCCATCATACTACCACTTAACACCGCTAAACTAAAACCAATAACAGCAACGATCGCTAATTCAGTAAACAATTGGCTCACGACTTTAAATTTACTTACACCCATCGATAGCAGAATACCGATTTCATGTTCACGTGTCTTCATTGTCAAAGCTGTGACCAAACTAATGATAACAACCGCATTAATGACTACGATCCAAACAATGATACTAGCAAATAACGACATCGTGTCTAATGGTTTAGCAAACTTCTGGAATAATTCATCATTAGCGTTTAATTTCGTAAAACGCGGTAAACTATCAGCACTATCCTCAACAAATCTTTCAACATTAAGTGGATCATTTAACAACATGACGAAGGTGCTATAGAAACTATCTTCAGTTGGCATATTAGCATCATCTTGATAGTATGGTTCA
The DNA here is from genome assembly GCA_964401415.1 of uncultured Erysipelotrichaceae bacterium. GTDB lineage: Bacteria > Bacillota_I > Bacilli_A > Erysipelotrichales > Erysipelotrichaceae > JAQUCI01. The sequence goes on along the minus strand of CAYNYC010000063.1, from coordinate 1,409 downwards.
TCCGGCCACATCTCTTTATAGTAGTTCCACGCTGCTGTATTGACCGAAACCAACATTTCAGCGATCGACGTTGACGGAACTAAGATAGCGTTTTCTGGTAAATAAGCTGGATATCTTTCCATCCAAGAATCTTCTTCGTTTAAGACCGTATTGTTGGTGTAGATACCGATTATCTCATATTCGATCGTGGTTTCAAGATCACCAAGATATTCTGATTCATAAGAGTTTTCACCAATTAGATCGACTGTTATATAATCGCCAACCTTTAAGTTATTAGAGGCCGCCAATCTTTCTTCGATAATCGCTACTTTTGCGTTGTTATCTATTTCAGCTTGTGTATAAAATCTTCCTTGATTAACAACATATTTACCATCATTAAGCTCGATCATATTCTCATACGCATTACCGATTAGTTTAATATTTCTTTCTACATAAACATATTCATCTCTAGCGATTTCTTTTTCTTCATATACGATAACCCCACCATCATCAGGATTCTCTTTGATTATCGGTGTAAAGTTACCAGCATATGCCTCATAAGTTAATAATGCATTAACAATTTCTACATACTCACTATCAACTAACTTGTCAAAGTCAGCTTTCGTAATTTGAGGATATTCATTCCAAGCTTGTTCTTGTTCTTCGGGTGTTAAACCTTCAACCCAATCTTGGAAAGCCACATAATCCACCTCGTAAGTAACAACTGGTTTCATTTTTTGTCTTGTTAACTTCTTAGCGTTTTCACTAGCATAACTAATGCCAAGACCAACGATAACAAGATTACCGATCAATAAGAAAGTAAAGATCAGTAAAACCGATTTTGATTTTAATCTTGATATATTCTTAATCGCTCTGTTAAAAAAGTTCATAATTTTTTCCTTTCGTTTCTATTAATCTACGTTGTTTGCGTAAACGTATATATTGATTACATCTAATTGCGTAATATAGTTACCTGCTTTAGGTTCATTATCAGTTTCGTTAATTTTCACATCTGCAACTTTACCGATATCAGTTGTTGCTGGTGCCGCTTGATAAATGATCTTGCATGTTACAACATCCAATTCACACAAATCTCTTACTGTTTCTTCAGTTTGTCCAACAACCGTTGTTCCCCAACCAGCAGACAATAATACATTTCTACCTTTCGATATAACTAAGTTCATTTTAGTCCCAACAGTCAAACTACTAAGATTACTGATGCGAACGATATTTCCTGCCGAAACACTATCATTAATTTCATATGTATAACTAGGATTGATTGATAAATTAGCACCATCTTCGTTTAATCCATTAATAATATCTCGTAATGCCGAGACCGTTGTATTTGTAGGGTCATCCAGTTTTGGTTTACCTAATGATATCCCAACAATAAGGATGTCATCATCTTTAATGATTGTTCCATCAGTTAT
>CAYNYC010000062.1:4064-8955 GCA_964401415.1 uncultured Erysipelotrichaceae bacterium | reverse complement strand
GGGAATCTTTTGGGTAATGGTAAACTGAATGACAATGGTGCTTTTGTGGTTGGATGTAGAAACTCTAATTGATATGCCCACAAAGCGATCTGTTGTTTTTTCTCAGCTTGAGTATTATATCGTTGATCGCCCCACAAGGGATTATTAAGACCAGCGAATTGGACTCTTATTTGATGAGATCTTCCTGTAACTAATTCGATCTTTACTAAAGATAGATTTTGTTTATATTCTAATACTTCATACTTTAAGATCGCAAGTTTAGCTTCATCGTGTAACGGATCGACGATCGTAACCGTATTGGTGTTTTTATCTTTATAAAGATAATCTTTTACTGTAGCTCTATCTTGTTCAAGTTTACCTTCCACAACGGCCATATAAGTCTTCTTAACTTGATTAAGGCGTATTTGATTAGATAATCTTGAAGCTCCTTTACTGGTCTTCGCAAATACTACAACACCACCAACAGGCCGATCTAAGCGATGAACTAAGCCAAGATAAGCGTCTCCTGGTTTATTGTACTTATCAACTAAGTATCTTTTGAGGATAGTTAAAAGATCTTCATCTTTAGTATCATCTTCTTGCATTAAGATGTTGACAGGTTTTTCAACAACTAAAAGATGATTATCTTCATAGATAATATTAATGTTATCTTTCAAATCGACCATAAATACCACAAGGTAAAACGATATCGCGGTTAGTTATTGGTAAACCGATCGATCCAGTTACGACCTTTCCATCGGGGAAACGTTTCAATAAAGTTAGTTTCATGATGTTTTCTAAAGCTAATAATGAAAAGCCGGTTGTATATGAATTGATGATCATAAATAATGGTTCATCATCAAGTAGACTAGCGGTTTTTTCAACTAATGTGTATAAAAGTTCTTCGATTTGCCATATCTCACTATTTGGACCACGACCATAACTTGGTGGATCCATGATAATGCCATGATAGTGATTACCACGACGAATCTCGCGATCCACAAACTTATTAACATCATCAACGATAAAACGAATCTTGTTGTCTTCAAGATGGGATAAAAACATGTTTTCTTTTGCCCAGTTGACCATGCCTTTAGAAGCGTCCACATGAACTACTTCACTGGCGCCAGCCGCTGAGCAGGCCATTGTTGCTCCACCTGTATAACCAAATAGGTTTAAGATCTTTACTTCTGAATCACTATTTTTGATCTTATCACGCATATAGTCCCAGTTAGCACTTTGTTCAGGGAAAATACCAGTATGTTTAAAACCAGTTGGTGATACTTTAAAAGTAAGATCTTGATAATCAATCGTCCAATCTTCAGGGATCTTTCGTTTGAAATCCCAGCTTCCGCCACCTTTACTGGAACGATGATAATGTCCATGGGCTTTATCCCAATCATCGATTCCTTCAGTCTTAGGCCAAATAGCTGTCGGGTCAGGTCGACGAAGAAAAATATCTTTCCATCGATCTATTTTTTCGCCTTCTCCAGCGTCTATGCATTCATAATCTTTCCAATTTTTAGCTATAATATCCATATGTACCTCTTACTGTGATTATAGCACACTAAATGTTTTCGGTAACGAATTAGATCTGCGTATTTTAGTAAGGGTATCATGTTATAATATGGCCATGGATAATTTTAAAGACCTATTAGAAAACTTAAACAAACAACAAACACAAGCTGTTTTGACCAAAAGTCGCTATGTGCGCATCATTGCCGGAGCTGGTAGTGGTAAAACACGCGTCTTAACAACAAGGATCGCCTATCTAATTCATGAATTAGGTATTTTTGGTGGTAATATATTAGCGATAACTTTTACGAATAAAGCGGCTAAGGAAATGCAAGAGCGAATTCGTAATCAATTAAAAGATATGGCTGCTGGTGTCCATATTTCTACTATTCATTCATTGTGTGTTTATATCTTAAGACAAGATATCGTAAGCATGAATATTCCGCGTAATTTTACCGTACTTGATCAAGATGATCAAAAAAGTATCCTTAAAGAAGCTTATCGTGAAATTGGACTAGATCGTCAAAAATTTAGTTTTAATAGTATGTTAGATTATATTGGTAATTGTAAAGGTGGCTATGTCAGTGTTGAAAGAGCTCATCTTTTAGCTGGTAATTACCCAGGACAAGTAGAAAAAGCGAAAGTATATGAGTACTATGTCAATCGTCAAAAAGCATTATATGCGTTAGATTTTGATGATCTTTTACTAGTAACGGTAAAGATGTTTGAGACTCATCCCAAGATCTTAGAGCGTTGGCAAAGAAAGTTTGGTTATATCCACGTTGATGAATTTCAAGATATTGACCAAGTCCAATATAAGCTTATTAGTCAATTAGCTGGCGGGGAAAATGAAGTGTATGTTGTTGGTGATCCTGATCAAACGATCTATACTTGGCGGGGAGCTGACATTAATATCATCATGAATTTTGAGAAAGACTATGCTGGTGTTGAAACTATTGTGCTTAATCAAAATTATCGAAGTGACCCTCCCATCTTAAATGGGGCTAATAGTATGATCAAAAATAATCGTAATCGCGTAGAAAAGGAACTGTTTACCAAAAAAGAGGGTGGAGAACTTATCACCCATTTTCGTGGTCAAAGTGAAGCCCATGAAGCGATGTGGGTAGCTAATAAAGTCATTCACTTAAATAAAGAAGGTCAGCCGTTATCAACAATGGCTATCTTATATCGAGCTAATTACTTATCACGTTCTTTAGAGAAGAGTATGGTGGATCTACATGTACCCTATGTTATCTATGGTGGTGTTAGATTCTATGACCGTGCTGAGATCAAAGATGCTTTAAGCTATCTTCGGTTGATTGTTAGTGGTGATGATCTATCCTTTAAACGGATTATCAATACTCCTAAGCGAAAGCTTGGCCAGAAAACAATTGATCGTATCTTTGAAGCTGCTAGAGCAAATGATTGTACAATGTATGAAGCGATCAAAAATGAGAAATTATTCAGTGGTAATGTTCAATATACGATTGACTGCTTTGTGAAGATGGTTGAATCATGGAGGACTAAAAAAGATATATTAATAAGTGATCTATTAGAGTTAGTCATTAATGAAAGTGGCTATCGATATATGCTTGAAGAGGGAAAAGAGATCGAACGAATTGAAAACTTAAAAGAGTTGATCAATGATGTTAAGAGTTTCCAAGATAATAATTCAGAAAGCACGATCGATGAGTATTTACAGATGGTTAATCTTTATACTGATCGAACTAATATTGATGAAGGCAATTATATCCAACTAATGACGATCCATGCGGCTAAGGGATTGGAATTTGATACGGTATTTGTCTATGGGCTATCAGAGGGAATCTTTCCTAGTGAAAGAACCATGTCTGAAGGTATTAAAGGATTAGAAGAAGAAAGAAGACTGGCTTATGTGGCCTATACAAGAGCCAAACGAAAATTATATCTAACTGATAGTATGGGTTTTAGTTATCAAATGAGTAGTCCTAAAGCCTGTAGTCGTTTTGTGAATGAAATCGATGCAGAATTTATAGAACATATTGGGGCGCTAGATAATCTTCATCAACAAGCCTTACTAACCGAATCAAAGAAAGAAAGTCAATTTTTGAATGTTGATGATGCTCGAACTCGTAAAAAAAGCGCTGTATTTAAAAAAGGCGAGCTTATTCAGCATAGCGTTTATGGTAGTGGCGTGATTGTCAACATAAAAGATGGTATTATGGAGATAGCTTTTAGTCATCCTCATGGTATTAAAAAGATCTTAGAAAATCACCAATCGGTCACTAAAAACGGAGGTTAACATGAGCAAGGAAAGAATAATTGAACTAAGGAATATGCTCAATCGTTTTAGTTATGAATACTATGCATTAGACGCTCCTTCGGTAACTGATCAAGAGTTTGATCAATATATGCAAGAATTGATCACTTTAGAACAAAGTTACCCTGAAATGTATGATATTAATTCACCAAGTCAAAGAGTTGGTGGAGTAGTAGTTGACGCATTTGAAAAAGTAACCCATAAAAGACAAATGTTATCACTGGCCAATGCTTATGATCTTGAAGATCTACAAGCATTTGATCGTCGTGTTAAGACAAGCATTAGTGATGTTGAATATGTCGTCGAGTTAAAGATCGATGGTTTAGCCATGTCTGTTGAATATCAAAATGGTATGTTTCATCATGCACTCACTCGTGGTGATGGCATTGATGGTGAAAATGTCAGTGGTAATGTAAGAACGATCAGATCAATTCCCTTAATTATCGATCAGAAAGAAGAAATGGAAGTTCGTGGCGAAGTTTATATGCCGAAGAAGAGTTTTGAGAGATTAAATAAAGAAAAACTTGAAAGAAATGAAGTGTTATTCGCTAATCCTCGCAATGCGGCATCAGGTAGTATTCGTCAATTGGATTCAAAAATTGCGGCAAGTCGTAAACTAGATGCTTTTTGGTATTATCTGTGTGATGGTGATAAGTTTAATCTTAAGACCCATTATGAAGCTTTACAATGGTTAAAATCATTAGGCTTTGTGGTCAACCCCCTAACAAGATTATGCGCCAATATTGATGAGGTGTGGACGTTTATCACCGAAATGAGTGAAAAAAGAAATGAATTACCTTATGAAATTGATGGTATGGTCGTTAAAGTCAATGACTTTGCTAGTCAAGATAAATTAGGTTATACCGCTAAAACACCACGTTGGGCTATCGCTTATAAGTTTCCAGCAACAGAGGTAATGACTCGATTAAAAAGGATTTTTCTTACAGTTGGTAGAACTGGTAAAGTAACTCCCAATGCCGAGCTAGAACCCATCCAATTGGCTGGGACAACAGTCTCTTTTGCGTCACTTCACAATGAAGATTTGATCAAAGATAAAGATATTAGAGAAAATGATATCGTTGTTGTACGCAAAGCCGG
>CAYNYC010000062.1:0-3964 GCA_964401415.1 uncultured Erysipelotrichaceae bacterium | reverse complement strand
GTGATAACGGGTAGTTTGAGTAACTATACACGAAAACAAGCCCAAGAATTATTAGAAAAGATGGGGGCTAGTGTCAACAGTAGCGTTTCTAAACAAACAGATTTTCTGCTTTGTGGAACAGATGCTGGAAGTAAACTGGATAAAGCCCAAGAACTTGGAGTAAGGATCATCAATGAAGATGAGTTTATGGATGAGGTGAATAAAAATGCGTAATAGATCGATCTTGATCATTGGTTTAATCCTGTCGATATTTATGACAGCGTGTAGCCCAAAAGAAGATGATGATGACAATCAGATCATTCTTACTGAGACTAATAAAGGAGAGTATGCTTATTTGATTCCCTTTGTTAGTAGTGATACAAGAAGTTATCATGGGACTTATCAAAGTAGACATGATATTAATGAGATAGGCATCGGGCTTGAAGAATATTCAAAAGCTTATTTTGCGCCCGCTGATTATTATGTTCAAGAGGGTGTTGTGATCAATAGAAACACATTATTAAACTTAGTCGCAAGAGAAAGTGACACAAATACACAAGGCCTAAATCCTAGTAAAGGATCATCTTTCTTAACGGGTAATGGTGATGAAAGAGTTGTTGATCCAGTTATCGTAACTGATGTGTTTGAACTTGATTTTATCAAGAAGAAAAACACCGAAATGACAATAGAAGGCATAACATTAGCGATGATTGTTAATAAAAACCAAAGAGTTACTGTCGATGGCGTTACTAATAGTTATGTATTAACTGATGATAGTTTGTGGGAGTATGCTAGTAATGCTGGACGTAAATTAGAGAGTTATTTACGAACTCTTGATGGTATCGCTGATATGCCTATTTACATTTTGATCTATAGTACGGCTAGTAGTGATGAGACGCTACCTGGCGGATATATTGGTGGTGGTTATTTTACAGGAAGATCTGGTCAATTTAAGAGATTCAATGAAAAATGGGTCTTAATGCCTACAACAGAAGGAAGCCAGATCGATAGTGACACATATAATAAACTATTGAATATGAAGCGGGCTGTTCTTGAATTCTTGCCAGAAAGCGTTAATATCATTGCGGAAGCTAAGTATATAGATAATGAGCCAACACTGTTAAAGATAAAACTAAGATTACAAGGTAAGACATACGCTGAGGTTAGAGCTTTAACCCAATATTGTGTGCAACTGATCCAAGATTTTAATAAAGATATGCGAATTCTTGTGACTATTGATTCCAATGATGAAATCGTAGCTATCATCGAAAGAGCTATTGATTCTGATGAAGTACTAACTACCTATATAAACTGATAAACTTGTAAAAGATCGTTAAAAAGGGTTATAATTAGTGAGCTGATATGATAATCAGTTAATAAGATAATTAAAGAAAGATTAAGACTTATCTTAAAGATTATTAATTATCATAGAGTAAAATAACTTATAAACTAAAAATAACAGAGGGAAAATATGTCAAAGATAAAAGAAAAGACAAAGAAAGTATTTAAGTGGACGAAAGCCAATGTCATGTTGACTGTTGGACTAGTTTTAATATTGATACCAGTAACGATTTTTGGGGTTATTTTGATCAGAGCATACGTTGCCACAGGTGAGCCAATCAATGGTAATCGCATTAGTAATGAAAGATCGGTTGAGATAACACAAGCCAACATCGATGAGGTAGAATCCCTTATCAGTTCACTTGGTGAAGTAGAAGCCGTCAGTAGTGAACTTAAAGTATCAACATTAAGAGTATATGTGGATATTAAAGGGACAGTCGCTAAAGAAGACTATCAGTCATTATTAACAGTAATTTACGCTAAAGTAGATGAAGTATTACCAGTTGATACGTATTTTACAAGAGTTGATACCATGAAACAATTTGATCTTGAAATTCATCTTTTTAATGAAGTTGAACCAGCAATGGATGAAGAAATGATATACTATATCATCACTAAAAACGCTTCAATGATCGAACCATTATTTGAGTCAGTTACTGATCCTCGTAATCCTGAGTTAGCTGATGAATTAAGAGGCGATACCGTCGTTAGTGGTACAGTCGAAGGTGAAGAACAAGAAAGTACTGATGATGTTGAAGAAGAGACAGGAGAATAAAGGCAAGTTTTACTTGCCTATTTTTTATGATAAATAAAAACGACCATTTTATAGGAGAATGTATTGATTATTCATATTTAGGACTTGGTGTTGTAAAACACGAAGGTTTTTGTTTGTTTGTGAAAGGGATGTTAGTTGGTGAAATAGGAGAAATAGTAGTTACGACAGTTAAAAAAGATCATGGGTTTGGTCGATTATTAAAACTACAAAAGACATCATCTGCCAGGGTTGATTCTGATTGTCCTTATTATCCAATGTGTGGAGGATGTCAATTGCTACACATGGCATATGATGAACAACTAAGCTTTAAGCAACACTATATTGAACAACTAATGAGCAAAGCTTTAAAAACAGATATCAAGATTGATAAGATAAAGGGTATGGAAGAACCATATCGCTATCGTAATAAAGTACAAATTCCGCTAGAAACTAATGACAATCAGATCATTGGTGGATTCTATCGCTATAATTCTCATGATATCGTTCCTATTGAAAACTGTATATTACAAAGTGACAAGAGTAATCTTATTTATCGCAAGATAATGGCTTTACTAAATAAATATCATATCAAGGATGTAGTAAAACATGTTTTGATCAAACATGGCTTTTCAAGTGATCAAATAATGATCGTTTTTATTATTAATCAAAACCATTTACCATATGAAACAGAAATAGTTGATCATCTTAGCAGTGATCCGTTAATCAAAAGTATTATCGTAAATGTTAATAAACGAAATGATAATGTAATACTGGGTAGTGATGAAAAGGTAATCTATGGCAAAGACCATATCACTGATGATCTTATAGGCTATAACTTTTCAATATCAAGCAAGTCGTTCTATCAGATCAATAGTAAACAAACAGAAGTATTGTACCAAATAGCCTACGACATGGCTAAGTTACGTAAAGAAGATACATTGCTTGATCTATATTGTGGTATAGGAACAATTGGACTAATCGCCAGTCAATATGTGAAAGAAGTAGTTGGGATAGAAATAGTTGAGCAAGCTGTTAAAGATGCAGAAAATAATGCTTTGCTTAACAAGGTGACTAATATAAGCTTTTATACTGGAGAAGCGAAAGACGTCGCTCAGCGTTTACTTGAAGATGGTAAATACTTTAATGTGATCTTTGTAGATCCGCCACGTAAAGGACTTGATGATGTAACAATTGAAACGATCATTAAGCTAAATCCAGAGCGATTAGTTTATATATCATGTAATCCAGCCACTTTAGCAAGAGATTTAGTCATATTTGATCATAAAGGATACAAAACTAAGATAATTCAACCTGTAGATATGTTTCCAAATACGTATCATGTTGAGACAGTGGTGTTGATGTCAAAACCTAACATTTAAGACGATTCGACTCGATAAGATAGATATTTAGGGTAAATCTCATAGAAAGAATATACTAAAAATGTTTGTATGATCAACAATCAATATTATCTTTACACATCTCATATATTTTCTTATGATTATGTTACATAGGATAATTACTTTTTATAGCATGAAATATTGCTTCAGAACAAATTTGAGAAGACTACACAAAAAGTGAATATGTAATGGGAAACGATTTAGTAAAGATGGAGAATCGAATAAAGTAACCACAATGAGAAAATTCGGGAATATCGGATTTTCTACTAAGCCTATAAGTTTTAAAATTTGGATAAGATTGTCTCAGTAGGATATAGAATAAAAACACAAAGGAGAGGCCAGTTTTGAACAAGGGTTAGTGGAATTTTGAAGGAATATATGAAAAAAAGCATTACTATGGATGAAGAGTGCTTATGGATATTAGGTTGTGGAGGATATTTTATATGGTGCTGTCTCTTATTCTAAGGCTATAAAAAAAGCTGAGATAGAATAT
>CAYNYC010000061.1:0-9093 GCA_964401415.1 uncultured Erysipelotrichaceae bacterium | reverse complement strand
ATGAATATCTTGATGATTCAAAAATGTTTGGATCAGTTTATCTTCTTTAGCCATGTGGGCTAAAACACGCAGTTCAATCTGGGAATAATCAGCGGCCAATAAAACACAACCCTTATCAGCGATAAAGGCCTTACGAATCTCTTTGCCCTCTTCATCTTTGATCGATATATTTTGTAAGTTTGGATCAGTAGAAGATAATCGACCAGTTTGGGTGATCGTTTGATTATAGACAGTATGAATACGTGCGTCATTTTCCACAAACTTCTTTAAACCTTCGGCATATGTACTATACAATTTTTGGTATTTACGATATTCGATCAGATTAGTTATGATTGGATGTTTAAGCTCTAATCTTTCCAATACATCGATCGCTGTCGATCTTTTTTTGATCATTGGTAACTTTAATTCATCAAATAATACTTCAGCTAATTGTTTAGGTGAGTTAATGTTAAACTCACAACCAGCCTCATCATGGATTGTTTGGCTTAGTTCATTGATCTTGATCAAAGTCTTTTCTGCAATATCATCTAAGATCTGAACATCGATTAATATTCCTTTACTCTCCATTTCAAATAAAATCTTGGTAAGAGGTAATTCAACATCATAAAGAAGCTCTTTTAATTCCATTTCATCTATATCTTTTTTCAAGATTTGCGCCACATTTAAGATATCGATAGCTCGCTTGATACTATGTTCTTGTTGAAGTTGTTCATCTATCTCTTGTAGTCTTTGTTTTTGATCATAGATTATGGCATGTTGATCAGTAGTCAATAATTGATATTTGTTATACAGTTTATCCCAATCATTGATAAAATTATCAACTAAAAAAGCAGCTAAATGAACATCAAAACCAATACCATCTAATTTAAATTTATTAGTCTTAGCTAAATGATAGGCAAACTTAGCATCATACACGATCTTATTATTATCTTCTTGAAGCCATTTGCATAATCCTTCATCTTGATCAACATCATCAAGTTTTATGTAATACGCTGAATCATGACTCGCTAAAGCCAGACCATAAACCTGTGATATCCGATGATCTTTAAGATCATAATCTATATATAGAGCAAGGTCATTTTTTAAAAATGAACGAGGTATCTTTTTAACTGTTTCATAGTTGATCTTATTTTCATTGACCTCAGTTTTGCTTTCGGACATATCTAAAGCCTTTAAGAACGAATTCATTTCATATTTAAGATAAAAAGCATAAAGCTTATCAACATCCATCTTAAAAGTAAGATCAGCGATCTGAATGGGGATATCGATATGGGTATCGATAGTAGCTAGTTGTTTTGATAATCTAGCCAATTCAACGTTTTCTTTTACTCTTTCACCAAGTTTGCCTTTAATGGCATCCGCATTATCAAGCACCGCTTCTAAAGTCTCATACTCAGCCAATAACTTCAACGCTGTCTTTTCACCAACACTTGGAATACCAGGAATATTATCACTGTTATCACCCATCAGTGCTTTAAGATCAATGATCTGTTTGGGACTAAGATCCATCGTTTCCTTTAACTTCTCTATCGTCATTTCATCTATTTCACTAAGTCCTTTTTTCATGAGCCATACACTGGTTGTTGGATCGATCAATTGTAAAAGATCACGATCACTTGTCAAGATGTTAGTTTGCCAATCTGGGTGTCTACGCGCTACTGAGCCAATGATATCATCAGCTTCTTTACCCGCTAACTCATACCATCTAATATTCATGGCATCAAGGTATTCCCTAACGATTGGAAACTGAACCACTAGTTCAAAAGGAACTGGTTTACGCGTTCCTTTATAATCTTTAAATATTTCATGTCTGAAGGTCTTTTTATCTGTATCAAAAGCGACCATGATTGCATCAGGTTTGATCATCTCAAGTGCTTTGGTGATCATTGTCGCAAATCCATAAACAGCGTTAGTGTTTATATTATTACTTGTTGTCATCATCCGACCATAAGCCGTCGCATAATAAGCTCTAAATACCATAGAATTTCCATCGATCAATAATAGTTTTTTCATAAAATACCTCATCATCATTGTATCATAGTTATAACCAAAATTTAATAAAGCCCTTGCGGGCTTTAGTCAGTTAAATTCTCTAATTGAACCAAATTTTCATACATGATCTGAATGTAGTTTTGCTTATCAGTGATCTGTTTATCAGTCAAAGTAGCTAAGTTGCTTAACTTAATCTCTACTAAACCCAATTCATCTTTGATACTGTTATATAGTTTTTTCATATCATCCGTCATATTTGCTTCATAAGCGATATATTTAACTTCATCATTAACAATCCTTTGTTTGATCAAGTTCAATTGTTCAGCACTAGGTAAGACACCATAACGAGATAAGATAATTGGATAAACATCAATGTTATAGTTTTTCTGCCATACTCCAAAACTGGGAGTCATCGTTACGATCTTGATCTTTGTCTCAGACATACGTAACACCTGAAACTCAGAATCCAAACGCGCTAATTCCGTTTCTAATTGATCGTACTGCTTTTCAAAATAATCCGATTCTTCGCTATATTGAGCAACTAACCAATCCCTAATCTGACTAGCTAAGCTAGTCATTGCGATCGGATCCATCCAAATAAATGGATCACTATCATATGTGTCAATATCGGCAAAGAGCGAACTATCATAATAAGGTGATTCGACATAGACTTTACTTTCACCAACTTGAACTTCAGTATAACGGTTGAAATTATAGATACTTGTGGTGCTAGCTAGATCAATAATATCTAAATCCTTGTTTTGTTTGATATCGCCAAGATATATATGCATGTAAGGTTCAACTTGTCCCATGTAAAGGAATAAGTCTGCATCCCCTAATATTTCCTTATAATCACTTACGATCTGTGATCTTAAAACATTCCCCTTATCACTTATCCCACATGTCTCAACTTTGTCACCAGCCAATTTTTCCACTAAATACTGGATAGGATAGACTGTGTAACATATCTTTGGTCTTTCTACCTGACAGGCGGTCAAAGTAGTAGCGCACAATAGGGTAATGAACATGACTAATAACTTTTTCTTCATAATGCGCCCCCTTCTTTAGTTACGATTATATCACAATTAGAAAACGAAAAACGTGAATATCAACAATTTCACTAACGCCAATTGACATGTTCCTTTTTTTGTTTACGTTGTGTAAACTCATCCTGTTTTCTAGTAATATATCGGTATAAGTAAACGATTAAGATCAAAAAGAAAGCATTACCAACGATAGCCATAAAGAAGTAAGTCTTGATCCAATATATGACATTCATGGCAGTAATGCCTGTTGTCTGCATAAATAAAAATAAAAGATAATCTTTGATCAAGATGGCTATCAAACATAATATTAATAATTCAAAGACTGATTCATTTAAATTTGTTGACCAAATACGTACTAAAAGCATTGCTAACGCAAATAGTAATGGATATAAAAATAGATTACCTGGAATAAAAAATCCATATATAAAGCCCGCCGTCATTACCAACATCAATGCATCAAATAAGTTCATTTTCTTTGATACTAAGATCAAAGAACCAAAACCTAAAGAAGGAATAAAGACTAAAAAACTAGCCGCATAATCAATTCCTACGATAAGCGATATCCAAAAATCTAGAACAAAACAAAATATTATGTATATTGCTTGATAGATCATTCTTGACTACCGATCAGTTTAACGACACTTATATAACTAAAATCACTAAAGCTCGCAGCTGGCGCGACATAGACATTCATTCCAACCGCATTAGTCAAAACCACTGTTTCACTAACGGTACCAACTAATAATCCCGAAGGAAAGACACCACCCATACCCGATGTGATGACCGTCATACCTGGCGTTACAGTATAACCTGTACTTAATAGTTTTAAGATAAAAGCTTTCTTCTCACTATCATATGATTCAAGATATGCTTCAGCAGTTGTTTCGGCACTAATCTGTATTTTAACACTGACTTTGTTGGACCCATCTTCAACAGTGATCAATTTAACGATTGCACTATTCTTCTCAACGCTACTAATCCGACCAATTAATCCTTCAGTTGTGATGACTGCATAATTTTCCGCAACTTGATCATCAATCCCTACATCGATTTTGATCGTGTCATTCCAGCTTGATAGATCACGACCAATAACTGTCGCATTGATCAAACGATATCGCGATAATGACAGTTTTAAATCAAGGATCTGTTTTAACTGATCAATCTCGCGATTAGCTTCCATCAATTGTGCTTTATATATATTCAGACGATCAATGTCTTTTCTCAATGCATCATTTTCTGCTCTTAAAGCATGATATGTTGTATATTCATCCGTCCAACCAAGCAAGGTCTCTACTGGGTGATCAATTAAAGTGTTTTTAACCGATGAAAAAAAAGAGAACATTTTGCTGTCTAATTCATTTAATACGTTTGTTTGACGAATTATCACCATAAAGATCGTAAACACACTCATCCCTGTAATGATATATATCAATAATTTTTGAAACTTTCCAAATTTCACTTCGATCACCATTTATATTATAGAGATAATCTTTGCTTTTAACAAACACTTTATTTCATATTATGCATGATACTATGATAACTATGCTTACTAACGATTAAATGATCGATTAACGGAATCCCCATCATTTTTCCAGCTTTATTTAATAAATCAGTTAAACTAACATCTTTTTCACTTGGTGTAACATCGCCACTGGGATGATTATGAACAGCGATAATCTTGGCAGCACTACAAGCGACTGCTTCTTTAAAGATTTCACGAGGATGAGCAACACTTACATCAAGACTACCAATAAATAATGTCTTATAAGTAATAATATGGTTCTTGGTATTTAAAAAAACCACGATAAAATGCTCTTGTTGTAAAAAACCAACCTGTCTTTTTAACCAATCGATCAGTGTCTGTGGATTGTTTACAACATCAGTACTTAATACCTGATTTGCCATAATTCTTTTACTTAGTTCGAAACAAGCTAATAATTCGATCGCTTTGATATCTTTAAGCCCTTTTATCTTTGTTATCTGTTTTAATGATAAAGATGGCAATCGATCAAGTCCAAATTCCATCAATAATTGATCGGCTATCTGTAAAGCACTACAACCCTGATAACCATGTCTGATCATGATCGCTAGTAGCTCTCGATCATGTAATTGATCAACGCCAAGTTTGATCGCTTTTTCTCTTGGTCTTTGAGTAAGTGGCATTTCCTGAACTTTCATCAGTTACTCCTTCCTTTAAACATTAACGGATCCACATATTGTGGATCCACTTTTACTATTTAGACCATTGAATACTAATACCCGGGATTTGGACCCGGCCACGACCACTACTTAATACTTTGATGATCGCTGCTACACTAGCTGCGATGATCACATATGTTACAATACTGGCAGTTGTCATATCGTCTCCTTTCACTATTAAGATAATAAGTGTAGAAACGATTTCCTAAATCAAATCTTTATTTGTAAAAGATGTTCAACAAAATCACTCAAGCCGCCATTGGCACATTCCCCAACAGTGATCTTGCCAGCAGCTAAAGCTTTCTTAGTGCCATTTGCCATCGCAGCACTATGTCCTGCTTTTGCAAGTAACCAACTATCATTATCGCCATCACCAATTGCTGCGACCTCATCAAAATCATGACCCAACATATTTAGAAGTTGAGCTACTGCGGTTTGCTTATTAACATCTTTTAAAACGATATCAATAAAATTATCACCAGCGTGACAAACATATAAGCGATCTTTAAATTTTTCATCCACTAACGGATAAAACTTATCGATCAACGGTTTTTCTTGAGTAAAGCTTACTTTAAATGGTTCTGTCTTTACTTTATCCCAATAATTATTATGAGGACTAACTAAATAGAAGTCTACACCAACGATCGTACTATCGATCACAATACCTGGATCATAACCACTAGCTACCACATAATGTTCTTGTTCCACATTAAAATGTAAGTCGTTAGCTAAGGCATATTCATATAGTTCTTTTACCAATTCCATTGGTATTGGTTTTTTATAGATGAGCTTATCATTTTTGATATCATAAATGGTCGCTCCATTACTAGCGATCACATATCCACCATGATTTTTCATATCTAAAGCTTCAATAATGCTTTGGGATGAAGAGAATGTTCTAGCGGTCGCCACAACGACCTCAATACCTCTTTTTTGTAGTTCTTGGATTGCCACGATGTTTTTTGGTGGAATACTCATATTATCGTGGTCATATAGTGTTCCATCAACATCGGTAATAAATACTTTAATCATTTAAATCCTCTTCACTTTCTCTTACAAGATATATTGGTCTTTTCTTTGTTTCAAGATAAGTCTTAGCTAAATATTGACCTAAGATACCAATACTAAATAGTTGAATACCACTAACAAAAAGAATGATCGATATCGTACTAGCCCAACCAAAGGCACTTTCAACTCCCATAAAATGACGAATGAAGATAACGATTATCCCTAAAAAAGCAACTAAGCAAAACACGACACCAAAGAAAGAAGCGATGGCCAATGGAGCTGTTGAAAAAGCAATTATTCCTTCAAAAGAATAGATCATCAACTTCCAAAACGACCACTTAGTCTTACCAGCTACTCTTTCAATATTTTCATATGAAATCCATTTTGTATTATAGCCAACCCAACCAAAGATACCTTTTGAAAAACGATTATACTCGCTCATCGCTAAGATTCCATCAACCATTTTTCGATTCATCAAGCGATAATCACGAGCCCCATCAACGATATCGGTCTTGGATATTTTATTTATGATGCGATAAAACATCCTCGCAAAAAATGAGCGAATGATCGGTTCACCAGATCTGGTACTCCGTTTAGTAGCGACACAATCATATTCCTTACCCAGTAAACACTCATACATTTCCATCAACAATTCCGGTGGATCTTGTAGATCCGCATCCATTACGGCCACATAATCACCTTTAGCGTTTTGAAGTCCAGCATACATCGCCGCCTCTTTACCAAAATTACGTGAGAAAGAGATAAAACGAACACGCTTATCTTTTCGATACAAATCTTTGATCACCTCAAGCGTCTGATCTTTTGAACCATCATTGATAAATAAGAATTCAAAAGCAACACCCTTCATTTTTAAAGCTACATTATCGATTGCTTCATAAAAATAAGGAAGTGCTTCCATTTCATTATAACAAGGAACAACAATTGATATTTTTTCCATAGTGTTAAACCTCAACTAAAAAGATTATATCATGATTTTTTAGGATTATCTCATTCAATAAAAAAATAGGCTTAAGCCTATTCAACAAATATTCTAACATGATCACCATTAGCTGATTCGATACTTACAATCTCTCCAAGCATGCCAGATTGAATGAATTCTTTGATTAGTTCAGTATCTATTTGACTAGTGTCAATCTTACGATCGTTAATATTAACATTATTAAACTTCGCTGCTAAATCGATACCAGCCAAGACTAAGGTAACAGGGATGCTAACTCTAACCACATCGCCATCAACTGAATCAACCAATATCTTCAACATTTTATGACGATAGTCTTCACTCACCTTTTGGGGAGTGTTTAATACAGGTGCGACTTCATTGTTACCCACTGCGGCTAAGAGTTTTGATGCTTCATCTACTGTAATGGTATTTTCCTTGACCATTTTTAATATTTCTTCTACTTTGTTCATTTGTTTACCCCTTCAATATGTCGATGGCTTCATCTACTGTAAGTTCACCATCTTTTATCTTTTTTAAGACTGCTTCACTATCAACTTTGAAGCTAGTCTCTAATTCATAACCCATCTTCAAGATTATGTTATCAAGATACTTTTTAACTGTCGGATAAGAGATGTTTAATTCTTTCTCCATCTCTTTGATGTTCCCTCTAAGTAATACAAAGGTTTCTACAAACTTAAGTTCATCACGACTCAGATAGTTAAATTTTGATAAAGCAAATTCACCACTTATTTCTGTATGACAATTAGGACAAGTTAACTTAGTAGCTAAGAGTTGGTTCTGACAAACAGGACATGTTCCAATAATTTCATTTACCATCTTATTTCCTCCTATAGTATTTCTATTCTGATACGTTCATTACTACTTCTGATATCTACTAACACAAAGGGGTCAAGATCATTTACTTCATCGATCATCAAATCAATCAGATTGATGATCTCATTTTGATTACTTTTTACTAAAGCATTTAATTCAGTATTGTTATCTAAATAACGTTGGCCAAATTTCAAGCCTAGCTTAAACAATGACCCAGCATGTTTCAATGATAACTTTGGTAAATTGATCGTTCTATCTGGTGTTTGGATATATAGTTTAATTTTACGTTTCATCGACATTCCTCATTAACATTATAATTAATATATTAATTTTGTCAATATATTAATTAATTATATTAACTTTTAGATTAACATATCAACAAATGCACAAAAAAAAGGCACAGTGTGCCTTTAACCTCTAAACTTAAAGAAACTAGGTATTTCTTCTTCACTTATATCCTCTTCAATATAACCTTCTTTGATACTCTCATTTTTTACACCTTGATCAAAAGTGCTTGGTTTGGGTTCGATAGTCCTTTGTTTGGGAATGTCAAAGCCGGTAGCGATTACCGTCACGATGATCGCATCTCCAATCTTTTCATTGATCGCAATACCAAACACAATATCAATCTCTCCGCCTGCCGCTTCACGAATGAATTCAACTGCGTCATTTGCGTCATAAGCCGTAATCGAATTACCACCTGTAACGTTGACGATCGCATTACGAGCGCCTTTAATCTGGGCTTCAAGTAATGGCGATTGAATCGCCTTTTGGGCTGCCTCTTGCGATTTCTTATCACCTTGAGCCATACCAATCCCGATCAACGCTGTCCCTTGACCTTCCATGATCGCTCTTACATCGGCGAAATCTAAGTTGATCAACGCTGGTACAGCAATTAGATCAGTGATCGTCTGTACACCTTGTCTTAAAACATTATCCGCTTCTTTAAAAGCATCCACAAAGGGAATGCGGCCAATGACTTCTAATAATTGATTATTGGAAACGATGATCAATGAATCAACGTACTCTTTTAAATTCTCTAAACCACTAAGA
>CAYNYC010000060.1:0-9203 GCA_964401415.1 uncultured Erysipelotrichaceae bacterium | reverse complement strand
ACCTTACCTGCGATCATTGATGAAGTGAATTCACCAGTATCACCAGCTGAAATATAACCGTTTTCTTCAACGACCGCTTGGCCTTGGCTACTTAAGATAAAATTGATGAAATCTTGGGTAACTTCACTTACTTCGCCCATTGTCGCGATATTAAATGGACGGGCTACTTTGTAAGTATCAGCTTTGATGTTTTCAACAGTTGGAGCTACACCATCAACACTGACAGCTTTTACAACATCACTTAATGAACCAAGTGAGATATAACCAATAGCGTAAGCATTAGTTGTTATAGTGTTGATGACAACTGATGTTCCATTACTTATAATGGCTGAGTCGGTTGTGTAATCTACCATTTCCCCATTAGCGTCTTTTTGCTCAATTCCTAATAGTTCGATAAAGGCGCCTCTTGTACCTGAGCCATCTTCTCGAGATACAACGGTAATTGCTTTAGTCTTGTCAAAACCTTCTTCTTCCGCCGGTTTAGCACAGCCACCTAAGACAAGTGCCATAATGGCTAACGATAATAATAACTTTTTACTTTTCTTCAATTTTTTGTTCTCCTTGACATTTCGTTTGTCACTGCCATAGTAAAGGGATGATGTTAAATTGATGATAAGTTAAATGTAAAAAAAATGTTAAATCATTGATTTAACATTTACTCTTTATATAATTTCTCGTTATAGAGGATCTCATAGATATCAGCGCTAAATTGGACGGGATTATCTTTAAGTAATGCTAGTGCTTGATCATAATAACTTGGATTAAGCAGATAGTTCACATTACCATAATTACTATTGATCAAAGCCACCACTAATGTTTGAGTCTTACTGATTCCCTTGGGGACAAGATAGGGCATGAGCGTATTAAGTTGTTCTGGGGTGATATCCGTAAAGCGATACATTTGACCTTCAATCTTTTCATAGTAATAACTAAAATTAGCGATCTTAAAGAAATCGGACTCATTAAACTCATCAGGGAAGATTACGCGAATCAAGCCATCGATTTTAGGTTCTGGGAGTGGGTTTTGAGTTGACATAAGATAAGCCATTGCCTTGGGGAAGCGACTATCAAGATCTAAATAATCACCAGTACAATAATCAAGATCATTTTCACCAACGCGACAGATGTTAGCGGATAATTGCCCATAGTATTCATAGTCAATTGACAAGAGCTCTTCTTTAGTCATGTTTTGATAATCTTCTAGGTATAACTGTGCAAACACGTGGAAGTCAAACGCATCAGATACTTCAACAAGGTTTGTCAATAGCTTATCACTTAAGAAAATATTATCGATCTTAGTGATAATTTCATGATAGTAAGCCATAGGGATACGTCCCTTAATAAACTCTTCATGTTGATATAGGTCTAATAGACCAGCCAACCAATTATAATTGACTGAGTATTGACGAGACGCTGAAGAACCATTAGTTAGTTGATAATCAATCGTTAAGTTTGTAACACTATTATAAGCTAGATTACCTATCGGACCATCAGGATAACCAGTATTGTTGGCGTAATTACGCAAGAAATTTTCTTCATTATAATCATACTGTTGATAATTATCGAGGATTGTTTGGTGTAAAGTAGTGATCACTTCAATCTCAGCAGCTTCATCAAAGGTAAAGGTAGGTTGATAATTTTGATTATAGAAATAGTAGTCTTTCTTACCACTTTCATGGATCAGACCTAAATTGTCATAGAAAGAGACACTAACACTTTCGATATTATTAGGGATATGGGTGATAAAGCCAAATCCTTTTGTTATGTTTACGGGAATAGTGATCAGTGCAACAAGTAGACTTATGACCAAATACTTTAGTCCAGCCTTTAAGATGTTTTTAAAGCTACGACTAGCTACAGCGTCTAAGATCATATATAAAACAACGGCGATCAATACGGATAACACTAAACTAAAGATATTGATCGTTGTCGCTTCATAAGTAATGATATAGAAGAAAGAATAAAGCAAGATCTGTACTAAGACAACCGCACTAATCGAAACAATGGGGAAGAAAAAGTTATTCGTAAAGGGCATTTGTGTCTTTTCACTTGGACGAACTTGATAAATTTTGATCGTGATGAAATAAACAACGCCGACTAAGATTATCCAATACAATTGATTAAAGAAAAGGTGTGATGAGAAAGCCACATTATCAATCGTATTATGAAAGATGGCCACAAATGGTGATAGATAACTTAAGAAATTCCAATTGAATAATTCATTAAAGCCAAGTAGTAGAGCATTACCATAAGCGAAGTAAGTAAGATACGCAAAGAAGGGTAAAAATAGGACGATAAAGGCATAAAGCATTGAATCAGCGGTCGTTCCAGTGTTGATTTGGACATAAGTAATGATCGTATAAATACTGATCAGGGGAAGCAAGACATAGATAAAACCAGTGATCGTTTCTAAGATTTGGGGGTTATCGATTAATAAGTGCAAGGGGATAGCTAAAGCCCAGCTGATCGTAAAGGGAATCAGTAAGATCGCTAAGCCGGCTAGATAAATGGATAGATGTAGTGATTTACGATCGATTGGTAAAGAGTGGTATAGATCAATCGAGGTTCTACTGTTTAAATAAGAAAACATGATCGATGAAACGATAAAACTAGATAAGATGGCTAAGATGATGTTAAAGACTTTACCAACCATCAATAAGCCAATGGAGACATCCATCAAGGTGCCTAACATAATGACTAAGATCGGATTTAAAACGATCATGGTGACTAACATCAAAATGATAAAGCGACGATTTCGTTTTAGTAAAAAACGGATATGATCAAAGTTTATATTTAGTTTAAATGTCTTTTCCATAACCCTGCTCCTTCATCTTATAGACAAATATCTCTTCTAAGCTCATTTCGATCTCTTCCAAGATCAAAGGATTAAGTTTATTTAAGGATTCGTAAAGATCGTCTTTAGAGACGATTGTCACAAATTTACTATTTATCTCTAATTCTGTTGGTTTAAATATCGCAAACAGGCTCTCATCGACATTGCTCGCAAAAGCCATTTGGTATTTGTGATAAGCTTTGTGGATTGTTTCCACATCGCCTGACAGGTTAATCTCACCATTTTGGATCAAGACGATCTCATCGCAGATATCTTCCAGTTCTCTAATATTATGGGATGAAATGATCACTGTCATTTGATTAGTTAAGATTTCATCGGTGATGATTCGTTTAAGCGCTAAGCGCATGACGGGATCTAAGCCATCAAAAGCTTCATCTAATAAGATATATTTAGGGGCGGTTGAAAAGGCTAAGATCAATGATGCTTGTCGACGCATACCTTTAGAAAAGGTATTGATCTTAACGTTTGTATCAAGTAGGAATAATTTGATCAATTTATCATAGATCTCTTTATTAAAGCTTTGATAAAAGCTTTGATAAAAATCCATCATTTCACTAAGCGTCGCTTGATGTAAAAAGAATGGATCATCAGATACAAACATGATCTGATTTTTGATATTTGGATTTTCAAATATTGGTTGAGCATCAATAGTAACATTACCACTATCGACTTTATAGATACCAGCGATCAATCTTAAGATCGTTGATTTACCAGAACCGTTAGGGCCGACAAGGCCGTGGACTTTACCAGCATCGATCTTCCAGTTTAAATTTTGTAAGACAACTTTCGTATCTAATTTTTTATTAACGTTTTGTATTTGGATCATATGTCTTCTCCTAGATTTTTAGTGACGATCTTGAGAATGTCGTCTTTGGCTATGCCAATCTTAAGCATATCTTTGATCAACTCATCTAATTCTTTTAGTTTACATACGCGTACACGATGTAAAACCTGTTTATTATCGGCGATATAAGTACCTTTACCAGCGATGACATAGATATAACCATTTTCTTCTAGTTCTTGATAAGCTTTCGAAACGGTATTCGGGTTGATACCTAATTGTTTAGATAGGTTACGTACTGATGGTATCACTTGATGAGGTTCAAAGATACCTAAAAGAATATATTCAATGATATTATTTTCAATTTGTTTATAGATTGATTCTTGACTATTGTGATTTAATTGCCACATATCGACCTCTTTACTGTACTAGCTACACTCATACAGTAGACTATCGTAGATTATTTGTCAAACATTACAATCTGATTATGTTAAAATAGTATCGAAATAAGGAGAAATGCGGATGTTTGATGTTGTGGTCGTTGGTGGTGGTCATGCGGGTGTTGAAGCGGCTTTAGCTAGTGCAAGAATTGGCAAAAAGACAGCACTGATCACTTTAAACAAAGAAATGATTGCCTCGATGCCTTGCAATCCATCAATTGGTGGACCAGCTAAGGGGATCGTGGTCAAAGAGATAGATGCATTAGGTGGTGAGATGGGCAAAGTAGCTGATCTTACTGCTTTACAATTTAAGATGTTAAATACTAATAAAGGGCCAGGAGTACAATCATTAAGAGTTCAATCGGATAAGATTGCTTATCGTCATATGATGCAAGCTAATCTTTTAAAACAAGCTAATCTTGAAGTGATTGAAGCGATGGCTGAAAAGATCTTAGTAAAAGATCGCCATGTGGTAGGCGTTGAACTAGCTGATGGGAAAGAAATAGCTTGTGGTAAGTTAATCTTAACTACTGGTACTTATATGAGTTCAAAGATCATGGTTGGTGATCAGGTTACCTTTAGTGGACCTGATAATGATCCGACAACTTTTAAGTTGTCTGAATCATTAAGAGAGTTAGGCTTTACGACATTTAGATTAAAAACAGGAACGCCAGCTCGGGTATTAACCTCATCAATTGATTTTTCGCAAGCTAGTGAACAACCAGGTAGTGAGGGCTTTTATCATTTCCACTATGGTACAAAACCAGAGATGATCATTCAAGATCAACTTTCTTGTTATTTAATCTATACAAATACTAAGACGCATAAGATCATTAAAGATAATATTCATTTATCAAGTATGTATTCAGGGGTTGTTGAGGGTAAGGGACCACGGTATTGTCCATCTATTGAAGATAAACTAGTTCGCTTTGCGGATAAAGATCGTCATCAGATCTTTTTAGAGCCTGAATCTTTATCCCTTGATACAACCTATGTTCAAGGATTTTCAACTTCTTTGCCCCACGTAGTTCAAGAACAGATGATCAGAGAATTACCAGGACTGGCTAATTGTGTTATCAAGAAGTATGCTTATGCGATCGAATATGATGCGATCGACCCATTACAATTAAAACCAAGTTTAGAAACTAAACTAGTTGATGGTTTATATTGTGCGGGACAGATCATTGGAACTTCTGGTTATGAAGAAGCGGCGGGATTAGGTTTGATCGCAGGGATCAATGCGACATTAGCGCTAGATGGTAAAGAGCCACTAGTATTAAGACGTGATGAGGCTTATATCGGAGTAATGATTGATGATCTAGTAACCAAGGGTACCAATGAACCCTATCGTTTACTAACTTCAAGAGCGGAATATCGTTTACTGTTAAGACATGATAATGCGGCTGAGCGGTTAAGTGAATATGGAAAACAAGTTGGCTTATTAACTGATGAGCAATATGATCACTATCTTAGTCAAAAACAACAGTTTAATGAATTAACAGCTTATCTTAAAGAAAAGATCGTTAAGCCGGAGATGATCAATGAATACCTTTTAACTAAAGATTACCAAAAGGTCAGTGATAACTTTAAACTATATGATCTAATAAAGCGGCCTCATGTAAGTTTAAGTGAGTTAAAAGCACTGCTTGATCAACAGTATGATGATGATGTAATAAGACAAGTGGAGATAGCGATCAAATACGCTGGCTATATTGATAAAGAGATCAAAGAAGCACTTAAGTTAATTTCAATGGAAAAGCTTAAGCTAAATGATCTTGATTATGATAAGATCAATAACCTATCGATTGAAAGTCGCCAAAAATTAAAGTTAGTCAATCCAGAAACCTTGGGACAAGCTAGTCGGATTTCCGGAGTAAATCCTGCCGATATCGCGGTCTTAGCGGTTTATCTTAAACAAAGCCAAAAGGAGTAAAGAAGATTTGTGATTTAGATTTTTTATGATAGTTAAATTTGTTATAATGGGTTATACGGAGGACGATCATGACGGTTGAAGAATTCAAGACACAGTTGGCCGTTGATCATATCATGCTTAGCGATCAACAGTTAATTCAGTTTGATAATTATGCCAAACTGTTGATAAAATGGAATGAAGTCATGAACCTAACGGCGATAACAGCGCTTGATGATATTTATGAGAAACACTTTTATGATAGTATCTTACCCTTTATCAAGCATCGACCAACAGGAACATTGTGTGATGTTGGTAGCGGAGCGGGTTTTCCAGGGGTAGTCTTAAAGATCATCTATCCTGAATTAAAGGTGGTTTTACTAGAGCCGATCAATAAAAGAGTTAGATTTCTACAAGAAGTTATTGATGAACTTAAACTGCGTGATATCATCGTTTTAAATGAACGTGGTGAAGATCATGCTTTAACTAAAAGAGAATATTATGATTGGACAACAGCTCGAGCTGTAGCCAATTTAGCTATTTTAGGTGAATTATGTATTCCCTTGATCAAAGTTGAGGGACATTTTATGGCCTTAAAAGGTAGTAATGGTGAAAGTGAGTATAATGAAGCAGTCCATGCGATAACGACCTTGGGTTGTAAGCTAAAAGATATGGATAAAACAACACTGAAAGATGGATCGATCCGATTTAACTTGTTGTTTACGAAGATCAAAAAGACACCAACCATCTATCCGAGAAGTTATGCCCAAATAAAAAAAAGACGACTATAAAGGAGTTAATATGAACAAAGCAATTGAAATATCAATTGAACAAATTAAACCAAATCGTAATCAACCGCGTTTGAATTTCGATGATGAAAGTATTTTTGAACTGGCGCAATCAATTCGTGAAAATGGGTTGATCCAGCCAATCGTTGTCCGTAATAACAGTGATGATACTTATGAGATCGTTGCCGGTGAAAGACGATATCGGGCTTGTATGTTAGCGGGTATTACCATGATCCCATCAATCGTCATGAGTGCTAGTGATAATCAATCGGCGCAGTTAGCCTTGATCGAAAATATCCAAAGAGAAGATCTAACCGCGATTGAAGAAGCTAAAGCCTTTCAAGCTATTATTTCAGACAATGATTATACTCAAGAAGAGTTTGCCAAAAAAGTTGGTAAATCACAATCAACGATCGCTAATAAGATAAGACTATTAGAACTACCAATGCCTGTACAAGAAGCGGTGGTCAGTCGTAAGATCACGGAAAGACATGCTAGAGCGCTATTAAGTGTTAATAAGGATGAGCGACTTGATGTTTATCAAAAAGTCGTTGATAAAGGGTTAAACGTCAAACAGACTGAAGAATATATCAAAGCGATCACCGTTGATGAATCAGATAAGAAAAAACCGAATACAACTAAGGGTTTTTCTCGTAATCAACAGATCGCGGTCAATACGATCAAACAAGCCATTGACATGATCAAAAAGATGGGAATCGTGGTCAATGTTTCTGAAGAAGAGACGTTACATGATCGAGTGATCATTGTGAAATTTCCAAAAGAATAGAGGTTGAAGATGGGTAAAATTATCGCGATCGCCAATCAAAAAGGTGGGGTAGGCAAGACGACGACAAGTGTAAACTTGGCGGCTGGACTTGCTTATTTAAACAAGAAAGTGATGTTGGTGGACTTTGATTCACAAGCTAATGCGACACAAGGAGTAGGCGCTAGTCGACAAACGATCAAAAAGAGTGTCTATGATCTGATATTAGGTGATAATCTAGTTGAAGATGTCGTCAAGCACTTAAAAGAACCACCGATGGATCTAATACCATCAACGATCGATCTTGCAGGAGCTGATCTACAGATGGCAGAGTTTAAGATTGGTCGAGAAAAGCTTTTGAAGAATAAATTAGATTTGATCAAAGATGATTATGATTATATCATCATTGATTGTCCTCCATCTTTAGGTTTACTTAATACCAATGCTTTAACAGCGGCGGATACAGTTATCATTCCTGTTCAATGTGAATATTATGCGCTTGAGGGCTTAACACAGCTATTATCAACGATTCGTTTAGTCAATCGTTTATTTAACAATAAGCTTAAGATTGAAGGCGTCTTACTGACTATGTTTGATTCCCATACTAACTTAAGTAAAGAAGTACAGGATGAAGTCCGTAAGTATTTTAAAGAGATTGTATATAAAGCTTATATCCCAAGAAGTATCCGCTTTGCGGAAGCACCCTCAAAGGGGGAATCAATCTTTCAGTATGATATCAAATCAGAAGGAGCTAAGGCTTACGCGGCCGTTGTTAAAGAGATCTTAGCAGCTAATGAAAGAGGTAAGACTAATGGAAAATAAGAAATTAGGAAAAGGCTTAGACGCTATCTTTGGCGATAACTTGTCACAAATCTTAGAAGAGATGCAACAAGATGAAACAAATCAACGAAATGAGATTAAGATCATTGAGATTAGACCTAACCCTTATCAACCACGGAAGAATTTTGATGATAGTAAGATCAAAGAACTAGCCCAATCAATCCAAGAGCATGGTGTCTTTACCCCCATCTTAGTTCGAAAAGGAATTACTGGTTATGAATTGATTGCTGGAGAAAGACGATTAAGAGCTTGTAAGGAAGTAAACTTAGAGACTATACCAGCGATCGTCTTAGAGTTAAATGATGAAGAGATGATGGAAATCTCTGTCTTAGAGAATATCCAAAGAGAAGATCTTAACGCTATTGAAGAAGCTAGTGCTTATAATACCCTACTAGTAAATCTAAAATATACCCAAGAACAATTAGCACAACGTTTAGGTAAATCAAGAACTCATATCACTAATATGTTAAGGATCTTGCGTTTACCCCAAGAAATTCAACAAATGGTTATGGATGAGAAGTTAACAATGGGTCATGTTAGACCACTGATCACCTTAGATGATGAACATAAGATGATCACCCTAGCTGATAAGATCATCAAAGAAGGATTATCAGTAAGAGAGGTCGAACAATTACTCAAACCGACTGTAACTAAAGCAAAACCAGAAGTAAAACCCGATATCTTCTTAGAGAATGTTAAGCAAATCATGGAGAATAAACTACAGACAAAAACGGAAGTAACTAAAAATAAACTAATCATCCACTATGAAGACGTTGATGATCTAAATCGAATACTAGAAATACTTGATTGTTTAGAAGCCGAGAATGA
>CAYNYC010000059.1:216-9584 GCA_964401415.1 uncultured Erysipelotrichaceae bacterium | reverse complement strand
TTGTGTTGTTAATACCAAGGGATCCGATCTTCTCGTCTTCCCGGTATGCCTTCGATCAGGAAAGAGCTATTCCTCGAATGAGGGACATTTCAAATCACCGTAGCGACGGAACTATTTGGAGCACCGACATTCGTGATCCAGGTCTGGATTTTGAACTACGCCCTTGATGTCTCCCCCAAGTGCCCATATCGGGGGTCCAGTGGCTTTAGATCCAATCTGTTACCTATTTTAACAACCTAACCCTAACTCCAAAAACCACACTCCCATTCACGGACGAGAACGTGGCTTAAATGAACTGTCGCAAAAAATTCGACAGTTGGGAATTTGTCAGTTCTTGCGTATTGAACGCACAAAATCTTACTTGTCTCATGTTTTATGACAACTTAATCAAGTTTGTTTTATCAGTGCATTAGTTGTTTCGTTCCAAGGTTCAGTTTTCAGACAACAATGTCAATAATAAGTAAAAATTAACTTGATAAGTAACTGTCATCCACTAGTGTCCAAAATAGAAAAAATATTAAAATAGCATCCAGTAATACCAAGGTTTTTCAATGACATGCCAGGAAATTTTAAAACTAGGTCAATAACATTGCTTATATGCAAATTTCTCTTGCTACAGCTGCTTAGGCAGTAGATTGCAACAATCTATTTTGGACACGAGTAACTGTCATCGTGTTACATCTCTATCAACTGAAATATCTTAGTTAAGGTTGATATTTTGTAAAATTATTTGTCTTTAAATACATGAGGTAATCTTTCTAATCAAACACTTAAAATACGTTAGTTAGTGTTGATAAATGTGTATATTTATAAAATGCATAGGGGCTTCAAAACACAGTCGCATATTTTTAGTAATTAGTCTATTATCGAAATTACTTGACATTTGAAAACAACAGCACTATAAATATACATATAGAGATCAAACAACCTAGCCTGTTTTCTATATTTTATTCATAATTTTCATTTCTGCTCTTTGTTATTTCGTTTAAATCATTCGAGATGATTATCCTAATATTATTGAGGAAATGACCATAATGAAAGATATCTTGCGTTATTGGGGCAAAGTTGAGAGAAGTCATTATAATGAAGGTGAATTTTTGTGGCATCCGCTGTTATATCATTCTTTAGATTGTGCCGCGGTCGCAAAAGTCTGGATTGATAATTCACCGGGGATAAAAAGGGCATTATCATCAAAAAACAACAATATGTCTTGGGTGTTGTTTTTTATCTATATGCACGACTACGGCAAGTTGTCGGCCACTTTTCAAACTTTAAATATTCCAATATGGCATAAATTATTCTCCAATTTTAATGCTGACATTCAACAAATGTCGGCAATTCCATACCAACATGGAACTGAAGGAGTTAAAAAATTTTATAAAGACATTGCTGCTGACCCCGATAATTTTGACGAATGTAAATGGATGATTGAAGCAGGAGACCATCATCATCGTTATAAAGTAGGCAGTCCCAAGATACAATTTTTTCCCAAAAAAGATAGCCCTCTTTGGAATCATGAAATTAGGGTCAGAAATGAATTTATCAACATTGGAATAAACTTGTTTTTTGAGGGAGTATCTGTAGATTTTTTAAATTCTCCTCCAGTTCCGAATACCTTTAAAGGTTTCTGTTCAATATGTGACTGGGTTGCTTCTAATCCAGATTTTTTCCCTTTCTCAACCAAAGAAACTTCCCCTCTAGATTATTTTGAATCCAGAATACCTTTCGCACAAAGATCATTGAAACTATGCGGGTTAATAAACACAAAACCTAAAAAATTTGGGATGAGCGGTTTATTCCCTGAATATGAACCAAGAGGTGTACAGGGCATTAATGTGCCTATTGAAAAGGGAGGACTATATATTATTGAAGCACCAACAGGCAGCGGTAAGACAGAGGCTGCTCTTTCTATTGCTTCTACTCTAATAGAACAGGGTCATGCAGATTCTATACTTTTCGCTCTTCCAACACAGGCAACGGCAAATTCTATGTTTGAACGGCTTGAAAAAGTTGCTTCTAGCATGTATCCCGAAGGCAGCAACATTGTACTTGCACATGGAAAATCGCGTTTCAACGAAGGTTTTCGCGCTCTTTGCAGACAAGGGTCCAATAGAGAATCCGATCTTGGTTTGCTACAATGTTCTGAGTGGCTTGCAACCAGTAAAAAACGAGCCTTTTTAGGACAGATAGGAGTCTGCACTGTTGACCAGATTTTAATTGGAACTTTACCTGTTCGTCATAATTTCGTTCGTACCTTTGCAACGGGGCGCGGCGTTCTGATAGTTGATGAAGTACACGCATACGATAGTTATATGAATGGGTTGCTTGACCAAGTCCTTAAGAAGCAAAGTGAAAACAATGGAAACGCCATTCTTCTTTCAGCCACACTTCCTTCAAAAAGAAAAAAAGATTTAATAAATAATTGGTCAAACGGTTCAACAGATGAACTTTCCACGGAATACCCTTTAATTACAACGGTTTCGCAGGAAAATTTGCTCAAAGAATTCATTCCGAAAAAGAGAACTGAAGAGAGGGCTGTAAATATTGAGCTTAAATTTGCTGATAACACATTGGCAGACCTGGAACTGCTTAATGAAATAATTGAATACGCCGAAAAAGGTTTTACAGTTGCCGTAATATGCAATCTTGTCTCTGACGCACAGTCTACATGGCGAAAAATTAAAGAGATTTCCAATAAGGTGAAGATAGACATTTTCCATGGACGCTATGCTTTTTCAGATAGGAACCGAATAGAAAATGAAGTAATCGCTAACTACGGTAAAAATAGAAAAGAAGGATCAGGTTCTATTCTCATCGCAACACAAGTAATAGAACAAAGCCTTGATTTAGATTTTGACCTTTTGATAACACAATTATGCCCTGTTGAATTGCTATTTCAACGTTTAGGTCGCCTATATAGGCATCAACATACTCACAGACCCTCCGATATACCTAGATGCGTAGTTCTGTCCCCAAAAGGCAATGACTTTGGGCTTCATGGATATATTTACAGGAATCCTGCTCACCTATGGAGAACTAGATTCCTCGTTCAAAGAGAGCCATTAGTGATATTTCCTGAGGCATATCGAAAATGGATTGAGCTTGCTCATTCGAAATTAGAAAACGAGCCCGAATTGATTACAAAAGCAGATGAACATTTCGCTATTGAAGAGCTTGGCAAAGAATATCTTGCAAGAAACATAAGTGCTATGGATATCAGCGAAATAAGTGATAGCAGAGCGGAGCTTCTCACCCGTGATGGGGACATGGGAACTAATCTTTTGCCTGTTGATATGAATGGTTGCCTGCTGAATGAAAATAAAACTCCGTTGAGTTCACTATATTCAGGCAAGAAAAATCTTGGGGCCAACGAAATCGTTCAACTCCAGACGATACCATGTCCGTCGGGATGGCAGAAAAAACTCGTCCCTAGCATAAAGATCGATGATTATATTGTAATAACTGTCGCTCATGATGGTGATTCATGGTTCTACATAAGTAAAGATAAAGGGTTACAACTTACATATTCCAGGCAAGAAGGTCTTAGAAAGGAGTGAAGTTAATTGAATTTGTTACAAGATGCATGGATTCCGGTTAAGAGAAATGGGATACCTGAAGAAATATCATTTAAAGAATTATTGTGTACTAACAATTTTTATGAAATTTCACATCAACGCGATGACATGGAACTTGCAGCCATACAGCTTCTTGTTTGCCTTACCCAATGCATATTTATGCCGAGCAATCGAGATGAACTTGTCTCAAATATCAAAAGAGCAATGAACGAGGATATTTTCGAAAATGGAATAAAAGACTATGTATCGTGGTTTTCTCTTGACGACCCAGAGTATCCATTTATGCAGGATGTTGATGCTAAGGACGAAGTTGTAACTGGCATACAAAAATTGTTACCTGGAATGCCCGAGGGTAGTGGTTCTGCGACATTATTCGTTGACGATGACGCAGTAAAAAAGGCCTGCCCATCATGTGTTGCAATTGCATTGTTTAACCAAGCAACAAATACGCCTTCTTTTGGAGGCGGCACAAAAGCACCATTAAGGGGTTCTGCTCCTATAACGCTTTTAGTATATTCCCAAAACCTGAGAGAGATGATATGGAAAAATATATTTGACTTAGAATGGGCAAAAGAGTTTTGGCCTCAAATAAATATTCAAGATAAACCTGTATGGGTGGAAAAACTTAAGAAGAATTCTTTGATTCCAACAGCTTCGATAGGTCTGATGCGAGGACTCTTTTGGCAACCTGCATATTTGTACATTGACTGGATATCATTGCAAGAAGCCACTGTATGCCCTTGCTGTGGCAGGCTAAGCAAAAATTTCTGTGAATTTTTCAAAAAAAACAAGTTTCCTTACTCCCTCATAGGATCGAACTGGCGACACCCTCATAGTCCCTACATTTACAATGAGAAAAAAAATGAGTTAGAAGTTCTTTCGTTTAATAGAGGGGTGACATTGCCGTTATGGAGCAGGCTTTCCGACATGCTCCCAATAGACTCAAAAAATATTACTGGTTGGTCTTTGCCTGTCAAACGATACAAGGAATTGAAATATTTTAATAATACTCTTCCTTTAGTAGTAGGAGGATACAGAAACAAGCAAGCATCAATATTAGATCGTCGTCATGAAATGGTTTCTATCGGTGCCACCTGGATAAAAGATGATGAAAATCTAAACATACTGCACGGGATAATTGCAATGGCTTTGTTGTTCCGTGATTGTTTGAGTAAAAAAGCGTATTCCTTTGGAAAGTCTATTGATCAATCTTCAAACATTCCCTCTGGCATAGCTAATAAAGCTAGCAACTCTTTTTTCCAAGACACAGAATTATTAATGCATCATTTTATTTCTTCAGAAACAGCCCCCAATCTTTCTGAAGAAATAGCAAAAGAATTGAAAGTAGTATGTATAAAAATATTTGAAGAGGTGACCGAACCATACTTGTCAAATACAAAGGCACTGAAATCATATTCAATCAACAAGGTTGGACTTCAAAAAGAACTAAACGGCTTCATCAACAAGCAAACTCCGAAAACACTTTAATTTTTGAAAGGAGAGAAAAATAATTGGTGGATATTGCTGAAAATGTTCAGAGCAAGTCGTTTTACATCAATCTTTGGGAAAGATACCATCTGTTAGAGAACGGAGCAAAAGCTGACATAAAAAAAGTCTCAAATCCCAGAGAATTACTTTCGATTGGTGCTTTTTTTCGCTTGTGCAGACAAGAAGATAACTTATTGAAATACGCAAATGTTGTTTTTATCCTACCTTGGTTAACTCACAAAAAGGGTGTTTCATTGGGAAGCATTTTCTATGGGGATCAAAAGCACAGGATCTCAGAAGCAAGGATGATCCAATTTCAACGTTCAGATTATTATCAGGATATTGTTGGACTGAGGAGAATGATTTGGCAGGCTGCTGGGCGTCATGGGGAACAAGCTGTTGATTGGGAAATTCTTGGACCGCAGTTATTTTACTGGGGCGAGAACAATAAACAAAAGATACTACAGGATTATTACATCTCTGAAATAAAAACGAATAAAAAAGAGGAGGAATAAAAATGTCATACAAATTCGTAAATATTAGTGAGTTGATTTCACACAATCCTTCATGTCTTAACAGGGATGACATGAACATGCAAAAAAGCGCTGTGTTTGGTGGAGTCCGAAGAGCAAGGATATCAAGCCAGTGTTTAAAAAGGGCTTTTCGCTTTTCTCCAACTTATAAAGAATTGCTAGGCGATAAATCATTGAGGACTTTATCAACTGAAAGACTTGCCAACTACATGAAAGAAGCCATGCCTGATGTTCCTGAGGGAATAATTGCAAAAGCAGTGGAAGAAGGAATGCCTGGAGGAACGGTTGTTACTCCTTGGCTGAAAGAAGAAATTCAGCCTCTCGTGAATGCTATCTTAGCTAACACTGTTAATGACAAAGATGGAATAAAAATCGATGATAAAAAAATAAAACTTGCAATGACAGAGTTTATAAAAAGCGGGATCTCTAGTGTAGATGTGGCGTTGTCGGGACGCATGTGCGCATCTGGTATCCTTGAAAATGTTGAAGCTGCGATGTCAATGTCTCATGCAATAACTACCCACGCAATGGAGGCTGAAATTGACTGGTTTACCGCTATGGATGATCTCAAAGAAGAGGCGGATGACGCAGGTGCAGGGCATCTTAACACACAGGAATTCGGTGCAGGGGTATTTTATCAATATGCTTCAGTCAATATCGACCAATTAGCAAAAAACATTGGTTCTGACAGGAAAAACGCCCTTGATATAATAGCTAGATATCTGCGTGTAATGGCTACAACCACACCAACAGGGAAACAGCATAGCCTCGCTTCACACAGTCTTGCCCACTGTATATTGATTTCTGTTTCAGAGATGCCTCTTTCATTAGCGAATGCTTTTGAAAATCCTGTTAGAAAAGGACGGGATGGGTACGTTCTTCCATCAGTCAACGCAATGCTTGATCATTGGGAAAAAGTACACAGAGCATATGATATAGATGAAGACGTAGCAATTTTTTCTATAGACAGTTCAAATATAAAAAAAATAAATAATAACGTAAGGGTGTTTGAAACTATTAAGGCATTACAGGAATGGATAACAAAGGAGGATTAAGCCAATGCCAAACTGCTTGATACTTACCCTTCAGGGAGTGTTTCAGGCATGGGGGAAGCACTCTTTTGAAACATACCGGCCTACAGAGCTTTTCCCTACGCGGTCAGGCATAACAGGTTTCCTTGCCGCTGCTTTGGGAATAACCAGAGATGAACATGATAAAATTATTAAATTAAACAATTCATACAAGTATGCTGTCAGATGTGATAATAAGCGTGCAGCATCCTTGGTTTTTGACAAACCAAGGTTATTTCAGTCTGGACGTAAAATCACCGATTTCCACACAGTACAAGAAGTTAGAACTGTCGGGAATAATTCTAAACCAACGGAAATCACACGCAGAGAATATCTTGAAGATCAAAATTTTACTGTTGCGTTAATGGAAACTCAAACTCCAACATATGACTTGCATAAATTTGTTCGGGCTTTGAGGGCACCATATTTTTCTCTTTATCTGGGTCGTAAAAGTTGCCCTTTATGCACACCACCTCTTAGATGTGAATTGATTGCCGAAAACCTTTACGATGCGCTGTTAAGTCAAAAACCATCCTCTGGAATAGTTTATAGCGAAGAAACAGTTGAAGCTCGACATTTTATCCAGACGGTAAGAGACATCCCGATTGGCAAGAGAACCTTTGATGTAAGGAAAGTATTTTGTTATGAAATGGAGGATTGAAAATGTACCTCAGTCAATGGCAGTTCAAGCGGACTAAAACAGAGTCAGGGGACATTTCAAATCCATATAATGCCCATAAAGCTTTATGGAAAGCATTCCCCGGCAGGGAAAAGAACCATAGGGATTTTTTATACCGTATGGATAAAAAAGACGATGGCTATTTTGTTATATTACTTTCTGAAAGCAAACCAGAAGTTACTGTTGACCTTGATCTTATACGCATTGTTGAGTCACAGTTTGTCTTCAAAACAGAACAACTATATCGTTTTTCATTACGTGTTAATCCAGTGAAACGCCTTTCCGAACAAAGAGTCAGAGTCCCTTTGGTAGGGGAAGAAAACCTAAATGCCTGGCTTTCAAGAAAATTAACTGGATCCGGTAGACTTTTCAATACTACTCCAATATCGCGTACAAACCTAGATTTTTGCAAAGGAGATAATTGGGGCAAAATTACGACAGTTGATTTTGAAGGTATGATTCAATGTGAGAATCCACAAAATTTGTTGAAGTTAGTTAGATCAGGAATCGGACCAGCTAAAGCCTTTGGTTGTGGACTCTTACTGTTAAAAAGAGAATGAAGATAAACCCGCTTCCCAAACTTGGTGCTATTCCAATTAAAGACAGGATGACATTAGCCTTTGTCCAGAAGGGTGAGTTGGATGTCCTAGATGGGACTTTCGTTCAGGTTGACAGCACAGGTATAAGAAAACACATCCCGGTTGGAGGAGTATTATGCTCGAACCAGGCTCGCGTGTTTCCCATGCAGCCGTTGCCCTTGCCGCAAGAGTAGGGACTTTGTTGTTATGGGTCGGCGAATCAGGTGTAAGGTTATATGCTGCAGGCCAACCGGGTGGGGCTAGGGCAGACAGATTACTTTATCAAGCAAAATTGGCTCTTGATAAAGAATTACGCCTTAAGGTTGCAAGAAAAATGTATGAATTCCGTTTTGGTGAAGAAATTGGCAAAAAAATCCCCAATTACTCTATTGAACAGCTCAGAGGAATAGAAGGCGCAAGGGTAAGGTCGTTTTACTCTCAACTTGCTAAAGCAAATGGGGGCAGTTGGAACGGGAGAAGATATGATCACAAAGATCCACAAAAAGCTGACTTGCCCAACAGATGTATAAGTTCTGCTACGGCTTGTCTTTATGGTTTGAGTGAAGCAGCAATACTTGCTGCCGGATATTCTCCTGCAATAGGCTTCATCCATACTGGTAAGCCCAAATCTTTCGCTTATGATATTGCAGACATGTTCAAATTTGAAACGGTCGTACCTGTTGCTTTGAAAATTTCAGCTCAATTTCCGGAAGATGCAGAAGGAGAAACAAGACGAGCCTGCAGAGATATTTTTAGAGAAACTAAACTTTTAAAGCACTTAGTACCATCGATTGAAGAAGTTCTTGCAGCTGGTGGAATAGAAATTCCACCCCCAGAAGAAGATCAAGTCGGTCCCGCATTTGAGGAGGAAGATGGCATTGGCGACATTGGTCATCGTAGTTGAAAACGCTCCTGATAGACTTAGAGGAAGACTTGGTGTATGGCTATTGGAAGTAAGGACGGGTGTCTATGTTGGAAATTATTCACGAAGAATTCGGGAAATGATATTCAAAAATGTATATGAAGGCATTAACGATGGTAACGCTGTTATGGTATGGAGTACGCCAACTGAAAGTGGTTTCGATTTTCTTTCTGTCGGAAGTAATCGGCGTGAACCAGTTGATGTCGATGGAATGATATTAAGTTGCTTTAAGCCTGACAAAGAAGCATCTTTATCAATTTAACAAGTTATAAAACAGAATAGAGTGTTCCCCACGAGCGTGGGGATGAACCGCTTGTGGGCATCACAGCGCAGGACGAAGTCAAGTGTTCCCCACGAGCGTGGGGATGAACCGAGAGATCCAGGAGGACAACAGAAACGCAGATGGTGTTCCCCACGAGCGTGGGGATGAACCGCTGACTCCTCCCACATTGCAGATTTGTAGACAGTGTTCCCCACGAGCGTGGGGATGAACCGAAACCATGCTTGCCGTTCAAGAGGGCGA
>CAYNYC010000059.1:0-206 GCA_964401415.1 uncultured Erysipelotrichaceae bacterium | reverse complement strand
TTCCCCACGAGCGTGGGGATGAACCGCATCCATTTAATCACCGCCAACCAAAACGCGCGTGTTCCCCACGAGCGTGGGGATGAACCGCCGTCAGAGCTTGGGTACTCGGATGATGGATAGTGTTCCCCACGAGCGTGGGGATGAACCGCCCGTTTAGGATCGCCCTTGCCGTTCGTACAAGTGTTCCCCACGAGCGTGGGGATGAA
>CAYNYC010000058.1:0-9588 GCA_964401415.1 uncultured Erysipelotrichaceae bacterium | reverse complement strand
GATAGCTGTTGGTTGTGTAGGTATTAAACCTATTACAGATCAAATTGGTGAACTGAAAAGACTCTATGTTAGACCTGCATATCGCGGCTATCATGTGGCCTCACAACTAATAAATACAGTACTTGATCACGCTAAACATATAGGATATGATCGACTTTATCTAGATACTCTATCATCACTACATGAAGCAATTGCCTTATATGAAAAAGTCGGCTTTGAAAGAATGCCTGCTTATTATGACAATCCCCTGCCAAATGTCTACTACTACCAAATTAAATTATAAACATCGTTAAGATGTTTTTTTTATTGACAAACTGTATATGTCTGTATATATTGTATATATACAATAGAAAGGTAACCTAATGCAGATCATAATAAGCAACAGTAATGATAACCCCATATACAAACAAATATTTGATCAGATAAAAGAAAAGATCATCAATGGAGAATTAATCAATGGTGAGATGTTACCATCGATCCGTTCTTTAGCCAAAGATCTACGGATCAGTGTCATAACTACCAAGCGTGCTTATGAAGAATTAGAGCGCGAAGGATATATCTTGACCACTCCGGGTAAAGGTTGTTTTGTGGCGGGTGTCAATCGTGAACTACTAAAAGAAGAAATGATGCAAAAGATCGAGCAACACTTACTCAACGCTATTAGTATCGGTAAAAAGATTGGTATATCCCAAAATGAAATACAAGAGCTATTTGACTATCTATATCAGGAGGAATTCTAATGGAAAATGTGATTGAAATTCAACAGTTAACAAAAGCTTATCCCAATTTTACACTTAAAGATATCAACTTAGAAGTTCCTAAGGGTATGATAATGGGTTTGATCGGTGAAAACGGTGCTGGTAAAACAACCCTGATCAAAGCCATCTTAAATATCATTAAGCCAGATAATGGTGTCATAACCATTTTCAACAAAGATAACATTACATATGAAAAACAAGTTAAAGAGGAAATTGGAGTTGTCTTAGATGATGCTTTTTTTGCGGATACCTTAAGAGTGAAAGATATTGTTAAGATACTCAAGCATCTTTACCAACATTGGGATCAAGAAACATTTAAATCATATCTACAACAATTTAATTTACCAGATGATCAAGTCGTAAAGACATTCTCAAAAGGAATGAAGAAGAAACTGGAGATAGCTGTCGCTTTATCTCATCATCCTAAACTATTAATCTTAGATGAGCCCACTAGTGGCTTAGATCCGATCGCCCGTAATGAAATTCTTGATATTCTTCGAGATTTTATCCAAGATGAAGAACATGCGATCTTATTATCAAGTCATATCACCAGCGATCTTGAACATATCGCTGACTACATAACCTTCATTAATGACGGAAGACTACTATTTACTACAACCCAAGATGATCTATTAAATAATTATGGTTTGCTCAAATGTAGTGAAAAAGAGTTTAATCAAATTGATAAAACTGATTATGTATCATTCAAACGCAATCTATATAATTATGAATTATTGATCACAGATAAGACAGCTTTATCAGCAAAATACCCACATCTGATCATCGATCGTGCTTCGATCGAAGAAATCATGTTGCTTTATATTAAAGGAGAAAGAAAATGTTAGGATTGATCATTAAAGACATCTTAAACCTAAGTAGTAATAAACGTATCTTTGTTACTCTGTTGATCATGTTCACTTTTGTAGGCTTTATGAGTAATGGTTTGCCCAATTATTTAAGTATCTATCTTCCTATTTTATGCTTAATGTTAGCTATCTCCACTTTTAGCTATGATGAGTATAGTAAATGGGATCGCTATGTTTTAGCTTTACCACTAAGTAGAAAAGATATTGTCAGATCAAGATATATGTTTTCACTAGTCTTGTTAGCACTAAGTTTCTTATTTAACATCCTATTCAACCTGCTTATTATCATCGTTTTCAACCAACCACTTCTGTTTAATTCTGTCTTGATCCAACCATTGATAACGATCATGGTTGTAGGTATGATCATTGCGATCGTCTTTCCCCTAATCTATAAATTTGGTGCGGAGAAAGGAAGATTAGTTATGATCTTTTTCTCGATAGTGATTGGAGCAGGTGGAGCTTTATTAGGGAATTTATTTTCTGATCAAGTCAGTCAAACAGAAATGTTTGATACCCTAATACCCTTCTTGAATACATACGGATTCTATATCTTGTTTATCTTGAGTTCACTAGCCCTATTTGGTTCATATCATTTATCACTTACATTCTATAATCAAAAAGAAATATAAAAATGATGGCTTCGGCCATCATTGTTTATAAAGATGAATAGTTCCTTTTTTATTGAGATAATTAAGTAACGATAACAAGATCGGTAAACCAAATAAACCAACAACCCCAAACAACTGAGCACCAACAAAGACACTGATCAAGATAATAAGTGGTGGTAGTCCAACTTGAGCTCCAACAATCTTAGGTTCAATGATATTTCGAACGATCGTAACGATAACATATACAATGGAAAGCTGAATAGCTAAAATATAATTCTGCTGGATCAGGGTCAAAATGATCCATGGTATCATTACTGTTCCAGTCCCCAAGATGGGCAAGATATCAAAAACCGCAATGATCAAAGCGACCAGAACACTATTGTTGATACCGAAGATGCTAAATCCAATCGCTAGTTCAGTAAATGTAACCAATAAAATGATAGAATATGATTTAACGTATCCCCATAAAATATTTATAATATATGTTTTGATGTCAATGGCAATATCGCGAACTTTATTACTAAACTGTCGTGAGATGAACGCATTGATCTCTTGATATTCGATAGCCATAAAGATCGAAGCGATGATCGACACCAATACTCGCACAAATGTTCCTGGTAAGGATCTTGCAAAATTAGATACAAGTCCAACAACCCACACTGAAATACTAGATACACCACCAGCTAAAGTGCTTAATAACGAATTGGAGAATTCACCAACCGTACTTACAAGTCCTGGATCTAAATCAGCGAGATCATTTTGAATGTTATTGAATATATTGGCAAGATAAGGCTCAATGTCCTGCATATAAATAAGTGGAAATTTCACAAAGATATCTTTGATCGCTCCAAACAACTTTGTACCAATAAAAAATAAGATCAAAATAGCGACAACATAAGTCAAAACTAAGATAATAACGGCGATGATCCTACGATTAACCTTTAGTTTACTACTTAGATGGCCGATCAAGCGATGCAAAATGGCAACGATGATCCATGCCACGATCAAAGGTGATACTATCGGATATAACTTGGTAAAACCAAGATAGCACACTCCTAAAATGATCAATAGATAAACAAAATCAATGATAAACTTTCGTTTCTTTTCTGTTTCTTCCATATAATTTGATCACAACCCCTTAATAGTATACCTAATTATACAAGTTTTTACCCAAAAATAATAGTTTATTAATATTCACAAAGAAATTTTGTGATATACTGAAAACATTAGAGGTAAAAATATGTTGATCGGTTATAATCAGATTTGCATAAATCCTATCAAGCCGACTTTACGAGTAGGTATGTTTATTGACCATAATCCGATACTAAATGTCCGCGGTGATCTTTATGCTCGTTGTCTTCGTTTAAAGACCCCCTCTATTAATCTAATCTTACTAGTATTTGATTCTTTAGGCATCTCATCAGACATTCAAAAATTATTTGAAGAAAAGATTAAAGAAACGATTCAAGAAGATGTATCTTTCATCTTTAGTTCTACCCATACTCATTACGCTCCTTCATTGTGTAATATGCATGACTTGATCAATGTCGATAAACAATACTTTGAGTACACTGCTCGAAAAGTAGCGTTAATGATCAAAAATTGTCATTTAATTGACAAAGAAGTATCAATCAATTATAGTTGGGAACAATTTGATAAAGTAGGTAAAACCCGTATCAATCATAAATCAAATGAAAATGTTTATGCAGGTGTTATGAGTTTTTATGATGATCATACCCGACTTGGAAATATCTTGTTTTATAATTGTCATCCAACAACTCCTCAAGATGATGCCAATTATTTTACTAGTGCATTTGTTGGTAGTGCTGTCGAAAAGTTAACCAAAAAATATCCAGGAGAGTTTTTTATCTATCTTCAAGGAGCTGATGGAGATATATCTACACGTTTAAATCGTCACTGTACTAAATACGAAGAAGTTACTCGATTAGGAAACTTGATGGGTGATGAATTCATAAAACTACTGAATCGTAACCAAACAACAACTCACCATCCATTAACTGTCAATTATCTAACATGGGATTTACAGATCAATAATCAATTGAAAGATATCACGACACTAACAGAAGCTGATCTAGTTTATTATACTGAAAAAGAAATCAAAGAGCTAAAAACAGGAATGCGCCTAATCACTGGAATGAAAGATAAAGTCAAACCCTTTAAATCAATGATCAATTTTTCTCTTTTAGAACTAAACGGTTATCGTTTACTATTTAATCCGTTTGAATTATTCTCTGACTATAATAACTATATCAATAAAGACAACACCCTTCTTGTCTGTTATAGCCAAGGAATACAAGGTTATCTTACTCAACCTAATAATGAACACATCTCATATGAATATCTTATCGAAACACAAAACGAAGAGGATAAAAAGAATGTCGTTGAAGCGATCAAAAAGATCACAAAATAATCCTTTCCCTTTCAGTGATGATAATCTTCGTTATCATAGTTATAGTTACTATCTTAAGCATAAATATCATCAAAAAGTATTTAAGGTACCATTAGATGCCGGTTTTACATGTCCCAATCGCGATGGAACCTGTGGTATCAATGGTTGTTTTTATTGTGGGAGTAAGGGCAGTGGTGACTCTATCACTGATTCAGATGACTTAAAGATTCAATTTATCGAAGGTAAAAAAATGATGCTTAATAAATGGCCAAACGGCAAAGCGATTGCTTACTTTCAAGCTTTTAGTAATACCTACGCTTCTTTAGATGATCTAAAAAAGCTTTATCACCCTTTTATCGTTGATCAAAATATCGTTGAACTAGCTATCGCTACCCGTCCTGATTGTCTTGATCAAGAGAAAATTGATTACTTTTCACAAATGAATAAAGTAAAACCGATCACAATCGAATTAGGCTTACAATCAATCCATGATAAAACAATGAGTAAAATGAATAGAGGTCACGATTTAAATTGTTTAGATGAAATAGTCACGAAACTTAGATTCGCCAATATTCGTACTTGCCTACATATCATCAATGGCTTGCCTGATGAAACTCCTGACATGATGATCCAAACAGCTAAACACGTCGCCAAACTAAAGGTTGATGGAATTAAGATCCACATGTTACATATCATCAAAGATGCTGTACTAGCTAGCATGTATTTGACAAAACCTTTTGATTTATTGACCAAAGAAGCTTATGTAGCGATCGTGATCAAACAATTGGAAATATTGCCAAAGGAAATGGTCATTGAGCGCTTGACTGGTGATGCTATCAAAGATAATTTGATCGCTCCTTTATGGACTTTAAGA
This sequence comes from uncultured Erysipelotrichaceae bacterium, assembly GCA_964401415.1. GTDB lineage: Bacteria > Bacillota_I > Bacilli_A > Erysipelotrichales > Erysipelotrichaceae > JAQUCI01. The sequence continues at coordinate 4,072 of CAYNYC010000058.1, read as the reverse complement.
AAAACAAGTGTATTAAATGATATTGCCAAGGAAATGGTAAGACAAGATACATATCAAGGAAAATATCATGAGACCAACTAATGTCAATAAAATAGCACACCGTTGGATCCTAACAACAATCAAACCTTCATCTATTGCGATTGACGCTACTGTTGGTAATGGTAAAGATACCTATTTTTTAGCATCTCATTGCGCTAAAGTATATGGATTTGATATTCAGAAAGAAGCAATCTTAACGACCAAAAGATATACGGCTAGTTTTAATAATGTTATCTTAATCCAAGCAGGACATGAAAACATGTGTAATTATGTTCATGATGATGTGGATCTTGTTGTCTTTAATCTTGGATATCTTCCGTGTAGCGATCCAACGATCACCACCCTACCTAATACCACTATGAAAGCTATCAAAGAAGCTGAGAAACTACTAAAAGTTGACGGCTCTTTATTTATTACATTTTACATCGGTCATGCAAATGGTAAAAGGGAACATGAGGCTTTCATTAACTCTTTATCAGATTTATCATTATTTAAGATACAAGATAGTTATACATACCAAGATCGCCAAGATGCTCCAATACTTTATCATTTAAAGAAACTATAACCAAAGAAAAAAGACGTTATTCGTCTTTTTTCTTTTATTATTATAAGGGGATAGAATTCTGCACGGTATTATTAGGGAATTTGTTTTGCAGGAGAAGAGGTTCATCCGCGCAGGTAAGTTTTTTCTTACAATGAAAATATAACAAACAATATACGCTAAATAATCGAATAATTGTGTTAAATTATGTGAAATACATTATAATATGATAATATACAAATTCAGGAGAAAATGATGAAGCCAAAGATATTAATAACGACTCGTGTTGACCCAAATGAGGCAAAACCAAAAGCAGCTATCTATACAAGCTATATTGATGCCATCTATGCTGCAGGTGGTACAGCCTTCTTGTTTCCTCATAAAGATAATGGCGATATTTTAGAGATCGTAAATCTTTTTGATGGTTTATTGATAACTGGTGGTGAAGACATGGATAGTCGCTTTTATGATCAACCCTTAAGTCCTTTAGCCTCTGTTGCCTTACCTTATGTTGATGAAACTGATCTTTTATTGATCAATGCTTTCCATAATATTCACAAACCGATCTTTGGCATTTGTCGTGGTCTACAAGTAATAAATGTAGCTTTTGGCGGAACGCTCATCCAAGATATTCACGATCATTTCAAGACGATTGATAGTACTGTTCACCAACAAAACCTAATGGTTCCACCAATTGCGAATAACTTAGCTGGCCATCAAGCAATCTTTACAGAAGGTAGTGAACTATATACGATCTTTGGTACGGAGTATGGGGTAAATACCTTCCATCATCAAGCCATCGATCAAGTTGCCACCGGCTTTAAGATCACAGCGATCAGCCCAGATGGCATAATTGAAGGCATTGAATATCATGATAATATCATCGCCGTGCAATGGCATCCTGAAAGAATGATCGATGATGATAAGCACTTAGAGTTATTCTATAATTTTATTAAAAAATGTAAAGCTAACCGTCAATGACTGTTAGCTTTTTAAAAGATATTTTTTGATCAATTTAGTGATCTTGTTATAAGGTGGAAAACGATAATTGAGTTTTAATAGATCACTTTGGATAAACATACTACGATAATGAGTAAAAGCATCGAATGTCTTTTTACCATGATAAGCTCCCATCCCGCTATTTCCTACACCACCAAATGGTAAATGATGAGAACTAACATGCATGATCACATCATTAATACATCCACCACCACTATAGGTTAGCTCAAACATCTTCTCTATCTGTTCTTTTTGTTGACCAAAATAATACAAAGCTAATGGTTTCGCTTTTGTTTGAAATTGTTTGATCAATTCATCAACACTATCAAAGTAGATAATCGGTAAGATTGGTCCAAAGATCTCTTCTTGCATGATCTCATCGTCTTCTTTGACATCAACCATGATCGTTGGTTCAAGTAGTCTTTTTTCTTGATCATATTTCCCACCAAAAACTATTTTACTTGGATCGATTAACTTAACGACTCGCTCAAAGTGTTTATCATTAATGATGGTACAAAAATCATCAGTTAACTCATTTTCAGGATAATAAAAAGCTTTGATATATTTAATACAACTTTCTATGAATTTATTTGCTTGTTGTTTTTGAATATAAACATGGTCAACTGTAATGCATGTTTGACCACCGTTTAAATACTTACCCCAAACGATTCTTTTAGCTGCCAGATCAAGATCAGCATCACTATCAATGATACATGGTGATTTCCCACCAAGTTCTAAGATAACAGGAGTAAGATAACGACTAGCTTTTTCCATCACTAAGCGGCCAACACTTGGACTTCCCGTAAAAAAGATCATGTCGTAGCGTTGTTCAAGCAGTTCTGTATTAACATCACGTCCCCCTAAGACAACATCGACCCACGCAGGTGGAAACACTTCATTGATGATCTTTTTAATGATCAGCGATGTATGGTAACTATAATTACTAGGCTTAACCATAACCACATTACCCGCCGCAATGGCTCCGATCAATGGCTGAATCGTCAACAGAAATGGATAATTCCAAGGTGACATGATCAATACCAGTCCATAAGGTTGGGCAATGATCCTACCTTTAGCTCCAACATTAACTATGCCTACGCTAACTCTTTTAGTCTTAGTATGGCTTACAATATGCTTTATTTGATAATCCATTTCGCGATAAACCATTAATAATTCTGTCATGTAAGTTTCGGCTAATGGTTTATTAAAATCAGTCTTTAAGGCTAAAATGATTTCTTGTTCATAATCTTTGATTTTATGTTTTAACCTAACTAAAGCATCTTTACGACTTTTGATTGGTAAAGTATTACCAAATTCAAAAAAAGATCTCATCTTAGCTAATCTATCTTTCATGATTGACTCCTTTAAATGAATAAAACGTCAAAGACGTTTTATTGATCATTCTTGATTAATTCACGTATCGCTTCAATAGCGACCCTAATAGCGCCATCTGTATCGTGTACAACTTTATCTGGTAAGCCTTGTTTACGACGTTCTTGATTAGCAACTACTAACATGATACTCCCGACTCTTACGCGTAGATAACTACCAACGATAAATAAGGCAGCTGATTCCATTTCACTGGCCAAAGCACCTGCTTTACACCAAGCATCCCATTTATCGATCAGTTCATAACCTATTGGTTTAATAGCTGGTTCATGTTGACCATAAAAAGAGTCTTTACACTGTACAACCCCAACATGGAATTTCTTGTCAAGTTGCTTTGCCGCATGAACTAAAGCATTGATTACTTCATAATTGGCTACTGCTGGGTATTCAATTGGAACATATTCTTTACTTGTTCCTTCATTTCTAATGGCTCCATTTGCGATAACCACATCTCCACCTTCAACATCAAGAGCCATACCCCCACTGGTACCTACTCTAATAAACGTATCAGCACCAATATGAACTAATTCTTCCATCGCGATCGCAGCACTAGGTCCACCAATGCCAGTTGAAGTAACACTTACTTTTACCCCATCCAAATAACCTGTATAAGTAACGTATTCACGATTATCAGCCATTAAGACTGCATCATCAAAATACTGGGCAATCAATTTACAACGTTTAGGATCACCTGGCATAATAACGTATCTACCAACATCACCTTCTTTAAGTGCTATATGATATTCTTTCTCTTTTGAATATACTGTACTCATGTCGTCCTCCATTATCAATATGCCTCTATTTTATCACAAATAGAGATAATTCTAAAACGCTTTCAACCTTGATCTTAATTAAGTATATAATTAACGATTTTTGATCTTTTTGATCGCTAGATCATAAATCTTATCTCTTTTTCCTGCAGTCATGATTTGAATAATCTCATTCACCGACTCGTCAAGTTCGCTTTTATCAATAAACACCTGTATTTCATCTTGATCTAATATTCTAAAGACAATTCTAAGACCAAAGCCTCGGTGTTTAGCTTTAAGGTATCCTTTTAATTCATTACTCAAAGGTCTGAATTTCAATTTGATTGTCTCTAAC
>CAYNYC010000057.1:0-9919 GCA_964401415.1 uncultured Erysipelotrichaceae bacterium | reverse complement strand
CCAGCAGCTTGTCTTAACATATCTTCTGGTACACCGATCGCATCAGGCATAGCTCCACCATATTGATTAACAAGCTTTACATATTCCTGAGGAACACTTGATGCGCCATGTAATACGATTGGGAAACCAGGTAATCTTTTTTGAATTTCTTCTAAGATATCAAAACGTAATTGTGGTTTTGTGCCTGGTTTAAACTTATAAGCACCATGACTTGTGCCAATAGCGATAGCTAATGAATCAACACCAGTTCTTTTGACAAACTCTTCAACCTGTTCAGGGTTTGTGTATGATGCATCTTCAGCAGACACATTAACATCATCTTCAACACCAGCTAATTTGCCTAGTTCACCTTCAACAGTTACGTTGAACTTGTGAGCATAGTCAACAACTTTTTTAGTCAAAGCAATATTATCTTCAAAACTATGAGCTGAACCATCGATCATAACACTGGTAAAGCCTCCATCAATACAAGCTTTACATAATTCAAATGTATCACCATGATCTAGATGCAAAGCAATTGGAATATCGGTATCCTCAAGGGCAGCCTCCACCAGCTTAACTAAATAAGCATGTTTGGCATATTTACGCGCTCCAGATGAAACCTGTAAAATAACCGGTGAATTCATTTCTTTGGCAGCTTCAGTTATTCCTTGAACGATTTCCATGTTATTAACATTGAATGCACCAATAGCGTATCCACCCTCGTATGCTTTTTTAAACATCTCTATTGTATTTACTAACGGCATTTAAATACCTCCTTTAACTCATATCTATTGTAATACATAAACGTCTTTTTTTAAACCGCTTAATCTATTTTAATTGCATTAACTGGACATATTTCTTGGCAACAATAACACTTAATACATTTATCTTGATGTAAGATAGCCTTATTATCAACCATTTCAATCGTCTGTTTAGGACAACTGTTAAAGCAAGCAGCACACCCAATACATAATGATTGCTCAAATCTTGGATATTTGCTATGACGTATACTATTAACAAGTTTACTACTGGTAGGAAGTTGATAATCATATCTTAGTAATTCACTTAGTGTTTTATCAGCGATCAATTGTGGGCGATCATATAATTGCTTATCTTGAGCAATAACATCCGTATAAACAAGATGCATTGGTATTTGCAAGATCCTGATCGCTGTGTGGTCTAAAGCAAAGGCATTCTTTGATGCCAACATTAACCCAGCATGATATCGCTCACCATTTCCCGGTCCATTACCCTGCATCGCTTCAATGCCATCCATAAAACTAAGCTCTGGTTGAAGTATTTGCGCCACTTTTACTAAATAACGACTAAATGATTGAACAGATGGATGAAGCGCATGTTGATGATGTTTGATCTCAGCTGGAACGGAGCCGAAACAATTTTTAACAGCTCCGGTAAAAGTAGTAAGTGTATGCGTCTTCATCTTACAGACATTGATCAAAATATCCGCATCATGCATAGCCTTTACCTGCTGGACATTATCGATCTTGATCGCTGACATGTCATAGCACAGCTCTACTTGTAATTCTCTAGCTAGTTTTAGATAGCCTGTTGTTTCGTAGATCTGATCCATTCGCTTCTTATCTAATTTACCAGCTGGCGAATCACCCACAATAATACGACAACCATATTCTTGTAAAACCTCTATGATCGCTTGGGTAAAGATCGGATGAGTTGTTGTAAAAGCGTCAGGCTTACGATCCGTTAATAAATTAAGCTTTAAAAAAACGGTCTTATCTTGATCAAAAACAAGCTTTGAATCATTGATAACTTTACTAACAAACGCTTTTATGGTTTGAAGATCATAATGGTCACACTCTTGTACCAAAACCTTATCCACGACTATTGCCTCCTTTTAACGATAGACCTACTACCGCTTCAACCAGTGGCGTATAACTAAACATATCAAAAGGAGTGATATCATCAATCGTGTAATACTTTAATAAAACATCTAGATTTTTAGCCAGCGTACTTGGATTACATGAAACATAGACAATCTTTTTAATCTTAGCTTCAATAATACTATTTAACATCGTATCGCTTAATCCACTTCTTGGTGGATTTAAGACTAAGACATTCACTTTTTCATTGCTTGTGATCTGAGCAAGCTGAGTCGCCGCATCACCTGTCATAAACCGACAATTATTTACCTTATTGATACTAGCGGTAACATTAGCGTCATACACGGCATCTGAATTATTTTCAATACCAATAACCTTTTTAGCTTGAGCTTGAAGAAACATCGTCATACTACCAATGCCAGAATAAGCATCAATAACAACATCGTCTTTTTTGATCTGCTTAGCCACATGTCTATAAATCTGTAAAGCTTGTTCAATATTTAATTGAAAGAAGGCTCTAGGTGATAACTGATAACGATATTCACCTAGTTTTACTTCGATCGTTGGTTTACCACGTAATAAAGTTATCTTACGTCCAAATAGCTCATGACCATCTTTTTGGGTATTGATACTTTGATTGATCGAAACTAGATGATCGATTTTAGCTAATTGATCTAACATTGTCTGGCTAAACTCATCATCACCACTCACTAATGTACACTGATATTGATCATTGAATCCTCTAATGATCAAATAACGTAATCCTTTACTTCTTTTTTGATCATAACTTTTCACATGATAACGATTTAGAATCTTAAGTACTTCTTTTTTGATCGTTTCAAGACCAACTTCATGAACCAAACAATCATCTACCATAACGAAACGATTGCTTTGAGGTTCATACATTCCACTCACTAAACCATCATTAGTGGATTTAATTGGTAATTTTAATTGATTACGATAACCAAGCGGCTTAGGATTAGCCACGATATCACTAATTATCCTACTAGGGATTTTGGCATATTTATACAAAGCTTCTTGAAGTAGTTGTTGTTTATAGATCAATTGATACTTATAATCCATCTCAATAAGCGGGCATGTATGGCATTCCTTATTAAGACATACTGATCTTACTCTTGATAATGCAGGTTGAATGATCTTTTCACATTGTGCTATCTGATAAGTCTTATTATCCTTGATGATCTTGATTTCTACTGTTTCATCAGGGAAAGCACCTGTGACAAAAGTTGGTTTATTTTGTACATAACCAATACCTTCACCATTAATGCCCATTTTTACTATCTTTATTTCCATATTATCCTTTCTATCAAAAAAACTGCCGTGGCAGTTATTCTGATATCGCCCAAGCTGGGATATCATCTCCACGCCTGATCAATATTCCTTTTTGAAACTCAGTCTGGTTTAAAAACTCAAGGATCGTCAATTCTTCTTCTGGTGTACAACCAATCAATAGTTTAACTTCAATATCTTTTTTTAAGATATCAGCAGCTACGATAATCGACTCCACAAACGCTGCTTTTGCACTTCCAGTAAAAACGCTGATTCCAGAATTCTCTGGAAGGGTATCATCCAAATTACCATAATCGACCGGATATCGTAAATTCTTATATACAGAATGACATTCGTCTTTCTTTTTCGTTATTACTAATTTGTTTGATGAGAAGATCGTATCGATCTTTTGCCAGAAAAAAGCGTTGTTTAATAAATTAGGCATACAATACCTCCACTGTGTAATTATAGCATACAAATAAAATAATTTAATACTTATCTAACAAGTGCGACTTAATGATCTTTTTACTAATTTCTCTGATCAATAAAGGGGCTTTGGTAAAGGACTCTTGATCATCTTTGGCTATAGAACGAATCGCATAAGCAGCCTTAACACCCAATTCAAACAGCGCTTCATAACCGGGTTTTAACTGACCACTTATGATATACATTGGTACATTCTTAGGCTTTGTATGGGAAGCGATGCCCGCTATGACTTTACCATAAGCTGATTGATGATCACTTTGTCCCTCACCACTGATCACGATCGTTGACTCATCTAATAGATCATCAAAGTGTAGATAAGATAATAAAAGGTCAATACCTTGTTCTTTATTAGCTTTTAACACTCCAATCAAAGCTGAGCCAATACCACCTGCCGCTCCACCACATGCAATATGATCTAACTGATAACCATACTTACTCATAACATCACTATAATTACGCATTCCTTGCTCAAGTAAGCCTAATGTGTCTTGATTAGCTCCTTTTTGTGGACCAAAGATCATTGTCGCTCCTAATGGTCCAAGTAGTGGGTTAGTCACATCACTAGCTACGATCAATTCAATCCCACTTAAATCAAATACCTCGGTATCATCAACAGTCTTGATTTTGGTTAATGATAAAGCTTGATAAGGTAATAAGTTATCATCACTATCATAAAATCGATAGCCTAAAGCTTGTAATAAACCCATACCACCATCATTTGTACAACTACCACCAAGACCAATGATGATCTTTTTAAAACCATCAGTGACTAAACTTTTAATGATCTTTCCAACACCATATGATGTTGCGATCAAAGGGTTTCTTTGATCTTGACGATACATGTTCAAACCAACAATGCTCGCAACTTCAATGATCGCTGTCTTATTCTCTATTTCCCCAATTTGAATTGTAATGGGGTTAAGATAAGCATCTAAGGTATCATAACTTCGATACTTACCATTAAGTGCTTCTGTAAAGGCTTCAACTGTCCCTTCACCACCATCAGCCACAACAAAAGATCGAACATCGATCTCTACGGGAATTTCACGAATTCCAGCCTCGATTGCCTGTGCGACCTCTTTACTTGATAAACAACCTTTATATGAATCAGGTACTATCAGTACTTTTAACATCATTTAACTAACGTTTCTTTTTTTGTTTGATCTCTCTTTTAGGAAGTAGACTTCTTACTATCTTAACTGTTTTGTTAGGAGTGACCGTCTCAAAGCTAAATAAGCTACCATCATTTAAAACCAATTGGATGACATCAAGTGTCGTCTTACCAGCCACAAATTCCCAAGTAACTATTTCATCTAAGTAGATGATATTACATTCACGCTCATTGCCTCTTAGATATATGGCAATGTATTTGTCAGTGATCTTAAAAAGGAGTTTATTACTGACACCAAATAAAACATAACCACCTACTAGGGCAACCATAACACCAATAATACGAACATTAGGCAAAGCGATCATTATGATACCGATGACAAAAACAAAGATCAACGGGGTATAAGGCTTACTTCCTTGTTCAAGCAATAAATTTGTGTCTTGGGGCATATCTTCAATTCTGATTAATCTGTCCTTCAAGTTTGTGCTCATCATAATTCCTCTTTTTCAATTATAATCATAAACCGCTTACATTTCAACTTTACAAAATAATTAACTTATTAAGTGTATTATTCTATTACCTAATTCAGCATTATTATCTTAACATATTGTCTATCTAAATTTAACTAAGCTTGACCAAGTTTTTATAAGCAAAAAAATTGCTTATAGATTTCTAAATAAAGTTTAGATATTTCCCCTTTTATTGGTAAAACATTGGTGTTATACTAATCCTGCATGGTCCGTTGGTGAAGTGGTTAACACACCAGATTCTCAATCTGGCATTCACGGGTTCAAGCCCCGTACGGACTACCATAAGCAGATTAAACGCTAACAAGCGTTTTTTTATATAATCTTTTTGATAAAACAACGACGACGCTTATGTTGAATCTTGTCAAAACGTTTCCATTGTGATTGGATCTTTTCATTAGTCTCTAACATTGGTCCTGTCTCAGCGTATTGAATATTATTCTTAATCGCATTCTTTAAGATTTTCTCAATGATGATCGCATTGATACCCTTGCCTTGATAATCAGGATGAACAGCGATCAAAAACATATTTAAAGTGTCGTTGACTTTCATCGCTTTTAAAACCTTTAAAAACCCAAACGGTAATAATCGACCATTGGTTTGTTTAAAAGCTTCATTCATACTGGGAGCGCAGATTCCAAAACCAATCATATCATTATTTTCATCCATAACAAAACTAACATAATCCATATTGATCATTGGCAAGAATTTGTTCACATAATGTTTGATCTGTTTGTCATTAAGATCAACTACACTGTAAAGAGGCGCATAAGCCACATTGATAAGTTCAAATACCTTTTTGATATAAGGATAAACTCCCAAATGAGTCTTAACATTCGCTTCATGCAGGTTATACATTTTTTGAAGACGAGCAGATATCTGATAGATCATATCTAATTCTTTTTGATCATAAGTCGCAAATAAACGATACTCGATCCAATCAACATCTTTGACATATCCTTTGCGCTCAAGTTGACTTTGATAATAGGGATGATTATAGTAGGTAAAGAAAAGACTCACTTGATCAAAGCCATCAATAAGCATCCCTTCACGATCAAGATCACTAAAACCTAGCGGTCCATGAACTTCGTCACATCCCTTTTCTTTAGCGAAGTTTTCTACCGCCGCAAATAAAGCATCTACAACTTCATCATCATTGATAAAATCAACTTGTGAAAAGCGCATTCGATTAGTATTCCAGATGCGATTAGATTTATGACTTAAGATAGCACCAATACGACCAACGATCTGCTCATCTTTATAAGCTAAAAAACATTTAGCTTCACAATAATCAAAAGCCGGGTTTTTCTTAGGATTCCAATCATTTAGATCATCCGCATATGTTGAAGGGATGAAATAAGGATTTTCTTTATACAACTGATTAGGATAATCAACGAACGCTTTCAAGTCTTTTTTAGTCTTTACTTCTTTCACTACTATCATAGAATTTTGTCTCCTATAATCCATAATAATACTCATAAGTCATTTACACAAATGATTTATATTAGTAATTACTTCTTTATCGCTTTCAATTTAATCAAGAACTGCTCAATTCTACATAAAGCTTCTTCGATATGATGGATTGAATAACAATATGATACTCTAATATGTCCTTCGCCACTTAACCCAAAAGCATTACCTGGTACAACCGCTACTTTTTGATCATATAGTAATTGTTTACAAAAATCATCAGAGGTAAGGTCCGTGCTTTGAATACATGGAAAGACATAGAAAGCACCTTGCGGCTCATAACAGCTTAATCCCAAGCGATTAAACCCATCCGTGATAACTTGTCGTCTATTATTAAACTCATTCTTAAATCGTTTTATATCATCATCTCCGTTATTTAAAGCTTCTATCCCAGCGTATTGTGAAATAGTTGGAGCACACATGATCGTGTATTGATGAATCTTGATCATTTCTTTAATGATCTCTTTAGGTCCACAAACAAAACCTAATCGCCAACCAGTCATTGAATAAGCCTTAGATAGCCCACCAATAAGAATTGTTCTTTCAGCCATCTGATCAAGCTTAACAATTGAAAAATGTTTAGTATCCGTATAATTAAGTTCAGCGTAAATCTCATCACTTATCACAATTAGATTATGCTCAATAATGATTGGCGCGATCGCCTCTAAATCCGTTTTATCCATGATCGCACCAGTTGGATTGTTAGGATATGACAAGATCAATACTTTAGTCTTATCGGTGATCTTTGATCTTAACAGTTCCGGTGTAATCTTGAAGTTATCTTCTCTTTTAGTTGGTAAAGCAACGACCTTACCCCCAGATAGTCGGGTAATTGGATCATAGCACACATAACTTGGCTCGGGAATTAAGATCTCATCCCCACTATCGATCAACAGTCGCAGTGACATATCAATACCCTCGCTTCCACCGACTGTAGCGATGATCTCTGTTTGGGGATCATAATAAATCTCAAAGCGACGTTTTAAGTAATCACTAAAAGCCAAGCGTAACTCACTTAAACCAAGATTATCGGTATATCGCGTCGTTCCATCATTGATGGCTTTAATACCCGCTTGGCGAATGTGTAGAGGTGTCATAAAATCAGGTTCACCAACTCCTAGTGAAATAACATTATCCATTTTAGCGGCTAGATCAAAATACTTTCTAATCTTTGATAGTTGGATTGCTTGCACATGCTTATTTATGATTTTGTTGTAATCGATCATAGTTATATCGCTCCTTCATTATTTTCAGCTAGCCAATAAAGTCTTGTGGTATATCCTAAACAAGCTAACGTAATTGTATTTGCGTAATTTATCTATTATCACTAAAATTTATCTTGATTTGAGTATAACATAATTTGTCATTTCGTCGATATATTTTTGTTGTTATCAACCTTGACAAAAGTCTTTAATCAACTTAGTATTAACTTGTTTCCTTGGGGCATCGCCAAGCGGTAAGGCATCAGACTCTGACTCTGACATTGCGAAGGTTCGAATCCTTCTGCCCCAGCCAACACAGCGCCATTTGTCATATAGACAAGCGGTTTTTTTATTGTGATAGAACAATATAATTGATCAAATTTGACTAGCATTTTTCATAAATGGTAATATTTAAATATAAATTCATATATTAGTAAAGAGGTGAGAGTAGGTTTAAGGATAATGATACTTAAAAATAGTCGTTTTAAGTATTTATTACGTTCTCAAAACTGACAACAAGGAGGAAAAAAGTGAAGAAATTATTAGTGATCCTAATGGCTTTTATGCTATTACTTAGCACATTTGGATGTTCAAATGCGGATGAGGAAAATGATCCAAACCCAACACCCAATACTGAAGAACCTTCAGGTTCTGATGAAACACCCGACGGCGATGAAGTTGAAACACCAGAATTCCATTATACAAAAGAGTTATATCTATGGGATTCAAAACTCAATGATTATCAAGGTGGATACTCTCTAATTGAGGGAGCTCCTTGGGAGGGTTATCCTGAAGGATTGCCAATTGTTGGTGGCTATATGGATTTGAGTCTAGGTGGCGGAGGCCCCTCGGAATACTCAAGTAGTCAATATCTAGTTATTTTCACGCAAGGTGGAGATGACATAGAGATAGCCGATTGGTATTTTGAACAATTAGAAAATAACGGCTGGGAAGTCACAAATTATGAAAACAGCGAGGAATATGGAAGTAGTCGTATTGATTTCGCAAATGATGATTACTATGGTGATTTTAAAGTGGAAAGTGAAGAATCTGCACTAGGTGGCTATGATGGTTCAATGGCCAGAAATGAATCTGATTTTGAGAAAACAGCTGTAACAATTACCATATATCCTAAATAGTATTATAGATTATCAGTATATTACTAAACCAATCACTCCTCTTCGTATATGAAAAGTTAATTGAATAATACAGTGGTCTTTGATTAAGAAGACCACTTTTTATACAACATAACTTGAAACGATATAGCATTAAAAATTCAAATGGGCTAAAATATACAAGTAAGGATAAACATTGACTAATATCAACTAGATCCTTAGAAAAGGAAATGCTATGGAAAGATTTCATATTAATATCTTTGATCTATTATTGTGCTTATCAAAAGCTCAAGATTTAGTTAATAATAGTTTAGCTGATCACCAACAACAAGTTGCTTATTTAGCTTTAAGAATCGCTGAAGAAATGAATATGTCAAATGAACAACGAAAAAAGATCTTCTTTGCGGCTTTGATTCATGATATTGGTGCCTTATCTTCAAATGAAAGACTAGAAATAGTTGATAATGAAGATAACCCGACTATTCATAGTCATGGCTTTAAAGGAGCTGCTTTATTATGTGATTATCCCTATCTTCATCAGGAAGCGATGATCATCAAGTATCATCATGTACCATGGGATGCTGGAAAAGGCCGCTTATATAAAGATGAAAATGTTCCTTATGAAAGCCATATCATTCATATGGCAGATCGGGTTGTTTCAAAGATCAAAAACAAACAAAACATCTTAACTCAAATTCCTAATATCATGAAAGATATTGAAAGCCAAATAGGTACGATCTTCGAAGATCGGATCGTTGACGCTCTTAAGAAATTGAGTCGTAAAGAATACATTTGGTTAGATATTACATCACTTAATCCTATTGCGAAAGTGGCTAAGATAGGTGAATACGATTCTTTGTCTCTTGATATTGATGAA
>CAYNYC010000056.1:0-10004 GCA_964401415.1 uncultured Erysipelotrichaceae bacterium | reverse complement strand
AGGTGGTTCAGAAGCAGTCTTCGGCAAGTACGCTGCATCGATCCAGAAAACCGGTGAAGAAGCATATAAGAACATGGGTGTATCGCAATCGCAGTATCTCGCCACCGCCAATAAGATGGGAGCTTTGTTTCAAGGCTCCGGTATTGAGCAGCAGAAGAGCCTAGAACTGACTGAAAAAGCAATGCAGCGGGCGGCGGATATGGCATCTGTCATGGGCATTGATATGCAGATGGCGCTTGATTCTGTTGCAGGTGCGGCCAAGGGCAACTTCACCATGATGGACAATTTAGGTGTGGCCATGAACGCCACCAACATTGAAGCCTACGCACTTGCAAAAGGTCTGGACTTCACATGGGCAAGCGCAACGCAAGCAGAAAAAGCCGAAATAGCCATGCGGATGTTCTTTGAAAATACGCAGCAGTATGCCGGAAACTTCGCGAAGGAATCCACGGAGACCATTACCGGTTCCATCGGACTCTTTCAAGCTGCCCTGGGCTCCTTCACAGCGGGACTTGGTAATGCCAATGCGGATATGACAAATCTCACGGGAAACCTTGTGGAGGCTTTTCAGGCAGTAGTTGAAAACATTGTTCCTGTCCTGGAGAATATAGTGGCTGCCCTGCCTGCAGCTACCGATGCAATTCTATCGGCAGTCGGTGACCTGCTTCCTACGCTTCTTGAGACGGTGGCAATCCTGTTTACACAGATGCTGAACGCAGTTTTTTCCCTTCTGCCGGAACTCATCCCTGCGGCTACCGACGCGGTGATGACCATTGTCGGAGCATTAATCGACAATCTGCCGCTATTGATTGGCGCGGCCGTACAGCTTGTGACTGCTCTTGTGAGCGGTATTGGCATAGCACTGCCTGAACTCATTCCGGCGGGGGTAGAAGCAGTAGTCTCTATTGTCAATGGACTTCTAGGCAGTATGGACAAAATCCTCGAAGCGGCCTTTTTGCTCATAACCGGACTTGCAGAGGGGATTCTTGTTGCCTTGCCAGAGCTGATTGACGCTCTGCCCGCCCTAATTACAGCAATCGTGGATTTTATTACTCGAAATCTTCCTCGGCTTGTTGAAATGGGGATTGCTTTGGTTGTGCAGCTCATCGCTGGCCTTCTTAAAGCACTCCCACAGTTAGTTGCAAGCCTGCCACAAATCGTGGAAGCCATAATAACAGGCATAGGAAAAGCGGCGTTTTCCATTGTGGAAGTAGGAAAAAACATAGTGACCGGTTTGTGGCAAGGAATATCCTCCATGACAAGCTGGCTTAGGGATAAAATCAAGAGCTTTGTAAAAGGCATTGTAGACAGCATTGAGAGCTTTCTTGGGATTAAATCTCCTTCCCTTGTCTTTTCCGGGATTGGAACCCATATGGCAGAAGGGTTAGGTCAGGGATTCACAAAAGAAATGCAGAAAGTGACAAAGCAGATTAACGACAGCATACCAACAAACATCCCTATGAATGGGATCTATCAATTAACGACCAATATGGGAGAAGGAATCATTAACGGGCTTGCAGGGATCTTGCCACAGAGCAGTCAGCCCATCGTAATCAATGTAACGCTGCCGGACGGCAAGGTACTAGCCGAGGCGATCTTTGACCCTCTGACAGGGGTAGCCAGACAAAGGGGTGTGGCATTTGGATAACATATCGATTGCAAAAGGAGCCATCCGAGTCCAAATGCCAAGGATCCGTAAGGTAACAGTAGGCGGGGAGGAAGTCTGTAAAGAAATCGCAATGGCAAACGGGAAACTGGTAAAAGAGATGATCGGCTTTCGAACCGTAGTAACGGCAGAATGGGACTGGCTCCCCGCAAATACCATAAAGGATCTCCACATGCTATTACGGCTAGGTGGATATTTTTCTGTGGAATATCCGGATCCAGCATTGGGAGACAGTGCTGGCATGTTTAACGTCTCATACCCAGAAACTAAAATATTCAGATTCAGCGGTACGGAGCCTCGTTGGCATGGTGTAAAACTGGTTATGACCGCTCAGGAGGTTACTTGATGGTGAATGTAAGCGAAGGATATACCCCCTATCCTGATGTAAGGTGGAGTAGCTTAAGAGTGGTGTTTGAGCTGGTTGATGTCAATGCTGCAGAAGATGCGACACCACTTGCATCCAGTGAAGCAGAGATCTCAAGGCTATATCAGACACATAACCGGATCATGGAAATGTCAAAGAAGCTGGCAACAATGGAACAGAACCAGTTTCTCCTAGACAGCACCTATCATCTTCCGGATACAGAGAATGGAGAGGTTGGGTGGTGGAGTCAAGAGATGTCCGGATCAAACGGCGTCTTTGAAACGCCTCAGTTCTTAGAGTTTCTCTTCACAGCCGACCGGAGCAGTGTAGGTTTTATGATCGTTTTCGACGAGAAAGCAAACGAGTTTGCTACGGACTTTACCATTGAGGCTTTTGATGGAGAAGGGATTTTATTAAGTGAGGACGTAGTCACAGATAACAAGAATAGTACTTACATTTCCGAAACGCCCGTGGCCGGCTATCAGAGAGTACGGATCACCTTTACCAGGACATCGAAAGCATACCGGCGTATCCGGGTCTGTGAAGTGGTATTTGGTATCATACAAACATTTGATGACTCCAACTCCACAAGTGCAAGAATCCTATATGAGATTTCACCTTCTGCAGAGCATCTGCCTTCTAGCGAACTGGTTATAACCATAGAAAACGTAGATAGGAAATACAATATGATCAACCCAAAAGGAATCTATCAGTATTTGCAGCAAGGGCAACCCCTGACGGCAGAATTGGGGGTTGGGACAAAAAAGGAATCCATAGAGCGCGTGAATATGGGGAGATTCTTCTACACAAGTTCCTCTGCTGAGGATGACGCTATGACAAGCCAGATCATTGCCCACGACTGGTTTTATCGGTTGGATCGTTCGACCTGCAGGCTTGGAACTACTGGAACCTGGTATCTGGAGGACGCCGTAGCTTCGGTAATTGAAGACTGTGGACTACCAATAAATGTGTTCATACCCCCTAATATTGGAGCGCGGATTGTAAAGAGGTGTATTCCACAAAATGCTTCCTATCGGGAAGCCATAAGGCTACTTTCTCAGGCAGGAATGTGCACCTGTTATTTCAATCGAGACGGCGTGTTGGTATTTGCAGACTTAATCGAAACAGAACCGGTTGATATCCTTGATCACTCTAATCTGCATAAACCCGCAAAAGTCAAGGTGACGGATCCCGTGAATACGGTGGAGGTTATCGCAAGGGATGAATATACGGGAACGGAAACGGTCTACACCGCATCAAACAAGGAACCGGGTGAGACCGATCATACCTTGACAATCAGAAATCCTTTGGTGGCAAGTGCTGATGTGGCAGCCTGGCTTTTAGCTATACACCAGAAACGAGTCCGATACGGCCTTACAGAACGGGGAAACCCGGCAAGAGAAATCGGAGATACCGTTAGAATCTTCGATGCGTACTTAGAAAATAGAAATGCAATTATTACAAAAGAAGAATACCTTTTTGACGGGACCTTAAAGGCGAACGTAGAAGCGTGGGGAGGGATTTAATTGGCAGTCCAGCAAGTAAGAGCTCTAATAGGCGGCACCTGGCATGTACTTACCTACAACGGAGCAACGGGCAAATACGAAAAGACCATAACAGCTCCAAACACAACGAGCTTCCATCAGCCGGGTGGCTACTATGAAATTGAAGTAGAGGCTACAGACGACCATGGAAATGTAGCCACTGATACATCGGCTAGGCTTACAGTTAAAGAAACGACAAAACCGGTCATTACAATAACAAGCCCAAGTTCAGGGTCTTACCTTTCAAGCAACACTCCGGCAATCACATTTACGCTTAGGGATGAGGCAAACGGATCCGGCATAAAGTTGTCGACTCTTGGGCTAGCAATCGACGGAGGAAGCGCAATCGGAAGCGTCTCTGCTGGGATGGTTTGCACATCGGTGGCGAACGGTTACGACTGCACCTACACACCTCAAGTATCATTGTCGGATGGAAGCCATAGTTTAACGATTAATGTTTCTGACAATGACGGCAATGTGGGAACGCAAAAGTCAATTACCTTCACAATCGATACAATTCCGCCTACGCTAAATGTCACGGCACCTGTTGACGGCTTAAAAACCAACATAGCTTTAGCAAATGTTGTCGGAAGCACAAATGATGCTACGAGCAGCCCCGTTATAGTAACGATTAAGCTCAATGGGGTAGATCAGGGATCGGTGTCAGTAGACGGGTCCGGCAACTTTACAAAAGCAATCACATTGGCGGCAGGCACCAATACCATTGTGATACGCTCAACAGATGCTTCCGGAAAGTACACAGAAACGGAAAGGGCAGTATCTCTTAATCAGATCGCTCCGGCAATCAGCGATATTGTGATCACACCGAACCCGGCAGATGTGGGGGCATCGCTTACCATATCTTGTACTGTAACCGACAGTTAGGAGGTGTAATATGGCCTTGATCGTAACGGGTTATGTGGATGGTGATCCGGTCTATTTTGAAGAGCCGGAGCCAACAAGATTTGAAGCCACAGCTTCTGTGGAAGAAAAGTCCTCCTATGAGATTGGAATTAACGCAGAAGACGATCATGGAAATATAAACGCTGTTCACAGCGTTTTTTATGTTCCAGGTGAATGGATCGAGCCGGTGTGGCAAAGGACAAAGGCAGATGTGGATTATGCAGTGCAACTTAGTAACAAGATTTTAGAGACCGGCTTTAGCAGTCTGACGAGCAAAGAACAGGCAGACTGGACAGCCGGTCTCATTGGATGCCTGAGTTATTGGGATCTAAATCGGATTGAGCAGAACACAAGTTACTTATCCGATCTTTTGAATGGCTACGGATATAACCAAGACCTGACCTGTAAAATGGATTGGCTTATGACTGATTTTCCATATGCGATGGAAATGGAGCGGATCCGGTCTAACATTAAGGCTCTCACCCATTCCTACCATGCCCAGGATGCTGCCTTGCCGGATACATTAGAAAGGCCGGATTTTAAGGTGATAAATAACATAGAAAATATCCTAAAGCTGATGAAGGAAATGGTTCACAGAATGGAGCTCAGTTTTCGATACAGCGGAACATTTCATAGCGGGCAGGAGGTGGCGTTTTGATTGAAATTCGAAACGTCACCCTTGATCCAACTACGGTGAATGTCGGTAGCTCCTTTCAGATCAGCGCAGAAGTAACCTATATGAAAACGATATATAAATGGGCGGACCTTCTTGGGATGACTTGGGGTGAACTAAGTCGAATGACTTGGGGCGAGCTCTACTCTTATAGGAACCCGGATCACAGAGATCGTGGGAAATCTTGCGGCACATTTTACAGCGGCCAGGACTTTGGCTTTTAAGGAGTGATGAGAATGGAATATACACCCATGGGGTTTAGAAAACCAGAACATACGGACTTTGTGGATATTGGAGACTTGAATTTCAATGCGGATCTATTCGATGATGAGCTTGCAGATTTAGCAGCTGAAGTTGGTTCTATTATTCCTGTACTAGATGCGATTAATGGGGAGGTGATTTGATGGGTACCGTGGCGGAGAAACTTCAGGCAATTGTAAACAGCAAAGCAGCAATAAAACAGGCATTGATCGATAAGGGTCAAGACCCTTCTGACGTGTTGTCTACATATGCCGGAGTGATAGACGACATTGTGTTGGGCATTCCAAACCTGTGTGGAGCACTGACGTTTACCGGAACCTATGCGTCTGCTCCTTATTTTACGGAGACGGGTAGCAGAATGGGTTGCAACGACAAGGGTGATGTGTTCTTGATTGTGCAGGGCGGCACATCAGCGTCCTATGAGAATGTTGTCTTTGTACTAACCTCTGCTCCTGCAGAGATCAGCCTGGCACAGACACCAGTATATACACATGCGTCAAATGCTGCAGGAGTTCATTACGGCTGTGTTTTAACTGGAGTAACGCAAAAAATCAATATCGCTGTGAATCTTGATACGATCAATTCCTCTTACGACTATGTTAGGGCGAATCTCACAGTGACGTATGCGTAATGGAGGGAAATAATGAGAGATCGAGTTGTACAGTTCCCGCATAGGTACCAGTTAGTGCCTGTGGATGGGGAAATGAATGTATATGATTTCGTCCCGGTACCGGGGACGGTTACGGAGGAGGGAACACCGATCAACAAAGCCAATATGCTTTCGGATGAAACGGCAACCCTTTATGGAATCGCAAATGCAAGCGCAACTGTGAACGAGGCTTTATACAAAATCCCCTTAGCATCCTATATGGCATTTTGCAGCAATGTTAACGCAGATAGCTTGGATGCCGCATTTGGCAAGGGGAACGAAGATAAAGTAGTAGGCCTAGGAAAGCAACTTGCAATGTATGCGTGGTATAAAGGCACAAGTAGGTCGGTTGCATTCACCAATTTAATAAAACATGCAACCTTAAGTGCTGTATTAGATGACGAAAATGCGGTAAATGAGATACTATTAAATGAGCCTCTGCTTTCTTTGATCGCATTATCACCATTTGCGTCATCCTTGTTTTACACGGAAGCAGCGGTTGAATCCTGGAAGAAGAACGCTTCCGTAATAGAAACCCTAATTACATCAATAACGGGAATCAATTTACTACGACAAACTCCAGTGCTAAATGCTACTGTTCGTCAAGGAGAAGTTCGGTATACACAAGCAGGAACCTATACTTTTACAGTTCCTAATGGGGTAACTTGTTTATGGTTTAATGTGATTGGAGCCGGTAGCAGCGACAACAATTCAGGGGGACAGCTAGTTCAAAAAGCGGTACCCGTTGCCAGTGGCGATCAATTTAATATCGTTGTAGGAGATAAGGATAACAACTCCATTGTAACTTCACAGAATAATGATTTAGAAATAGTCTCATTAGTAG
The DNA here is from genome assembly GCA_964401415.1 of uncultured Erysipelotrichaceae bacterium. Lineage (GTDB taxonomy): Bacteria > Bacillota_I > Bacilli_A > Erysipelotrichales > Erysipelotrichaceae > JAQUCI01. Next base: position 3,100 of record CAYNYC010000056.1, on the reverse strand, counting down.
GGGGAGGAGCCCTTTTAGGTGAAGATGCGTTGCAGGATGGTATATTCTTATGGGCTTCAAAAGCTGGGAGAACAACATCAGCATATTCAGGTAACACTTTAGGTGGAGGTGGTGGATATGATGGTGGTGACGGAGGCTACACTCCGGGGAGCGGGGGTTATGTTGATTGTCCTGACAATTCACCCGGAGGAGCGCCGGGTAGCAATGGTTTGGGTACGGGTGAACCCGGAGTCAATGGAGGAGGAGGACAAGGTAGTCCTGGTTCCCGCTCAACAGGTACCTATACGGGATCGGGTGGCGGCGGAGGTTATGGTGGCGGTGCCGGCCAAGGAGGATATTATAGCTCTCAAGGAACAACGTCAAAAAATGGCTCTGCAGGGCAAGGGGCTGTTATCATCTTTATGTAAAAAGGGAGGAATCCGTCCATGAAAACAATGGAAGCGCGGTTGCTTGAAAAAATAGCAGAAAAGCAAGCTAAAATTGACGAGTTGACTACTAAAAATATGGAGCTTGAACAGCTGATAGCTGATCTTGCATCCTTGCAGCTGGAGGTGATGGCAGTTGGATGAACGGATTTTTAGGCTTTATAAGTTCTTATTTAAGATAGGGCGAGTAGATCTAATAGAGATTCCGGAACCGTATAAAACAGAAATAGAGAAAGGCGGAACAGTTAATGAGTAAAACACCACAAGAAGACCTAAAGGATCAGCAAATATATTCGAATTTACTCTCCTGGCATCAAATGGGTTTCACCGGGCGTGGCGTTGTCATCTGGAATATGGAAAATAGCAGAGCGGAACATGGCAAAATGACGACCATTCGAATAAAGCATGCGGCACCGGGTGCGGACGTGATTAACGCATCACTCTCAATGTCTTACAACGGGAAAGAAGTAAAGTACTCCTGTGCGACGCTGGATGATGGAACAAGAATCGAGACAGAAGAGTTTATTAAATCAAGAGGCATCAAGCTCATTACACGTAGTGTAGGAGGCGGAACAGCAACCGATACGGTTGCGAGCAAATACTGGAACGATCTGAAAGAAAAATACAATCTTATTTTCTTCAACTCTGCCGGAAACGACGGTTCCGATGGTGCCGGTGGTTCTCTGCCTCCGGATGTTGCAATTTATGTGGCGGCTTGTGGGCTCGATAAGCACGGAAAACCGCGTAGGGACAATTATTCCGCCATCGGCAAGGAGGTCGATTTCATAGACTTTAGGGGATTTTATTCCGGAACAAGTTTTGCGGCACCGTATCTATGCGGCAAGGCGGCGTTGCTAATCCAAAAGTATGGCCATGCTATGACGCAAGAGGATGTTTATGCGTATTTCAAAACCCATGCCGAAGACATTGAGCATGCCGGACGGGATGATATGAGCGGGTGGGGGGTACCGATTATGGGAGATCCGACAACAAAGATTAAGTTACAAATTGGAAGCAAGCTCATGTATGTGGATAGTAGAAAGATTGAACTTGATCAGGGGCCCGTGATACAAAACGGAAGGACTCTTGTTCCCATCAGAGCCATTTCGGAAGCTCTTGGCGCGAATGTAGATTGGGACGGGAACACAAAGACCGTGACGATTTATCGATGATTTCCCGTTGAGAAGCGAATAGTATAAATATTTATTACCACCCGCAGCAGATGCGGGTTTTGTTATTTTAGGAGGACAAAATGAGAGAAATGTGGAACACCATTCAAATTGTACTAACTGCAGCCGGGGCCTTCTTCGGCTGGTTTTTAGGAGGGGTTGACGGATTCTTGTATGCGCTGATCATCTTTGTGGTTGCAGACTACATTACAGGTGTCATGTGTGCTGTGGTAGATCGGACCCTGTCCAGCATCGTTGGATTTCGTGGCATCTTTAAGAAGATTCTCATCTTTATCCTTGTAGGCATCGGTCATAGCATCGATGTGAATCTAATCGGGGACGGCAGCGTATTAAGAACTGCGGTGATCTTTTTCTACTGCTCCAACGAAGGGATCTCCATGTTGGAAAATGCATCTAGGCTTGGACTCCCCATTCCATCAAAATTAAAAGCCGTCTTAGCTCAGCTTCATGAGAAAGGGGTGAATGAACGTGAATCTTAAAAAGCGAATCCTAACAAACAATGCCTGCTATAAAGCCGGCAAAAGCATCCTGCCAAAGGGGATCATGGTTCATTCCACCGGTGCAAACAACCCGTGGCTAAAGCGATATGTAGGACCCGATGACGGTCATTTAGGTAGAAACCAATATAACAACCATTGGAACAAAGATAAGCCGGATGGCAGGAAGGTATGTGTTCATGCCTTCATAGGCAACCTAGAGGACGGAACAATCGCCACATACCAGACCCTGCCGTGGAATCATCGTGGCTGGCACGCAGGAGGCAGTGCAAACAATACCCATATAGGATTTGAAATCTGCGAGGACGATCTGACCGACGCATCATATTTTAATGCTGTTTATAAGGAAGCCGTAGAGCTTTGCATATATCTATGCAAGCAGTATAACCTCGCCGAAAAGGATATCATCTGTCACTCGGAGGGTTATAAACGTGGCATCGCCAGCAACCACGGCGACGTGATGCACTGGTTTCCAAGGCACGGTAAAAGCATGGACACTTTTCGGGCGGCAGTGGGAGCCTTATTGACTAAGCAGGAGGACGAAAATTTGACAAAGGATACTTTTGATAAATTGATGAGCGCATGGCAGGATCAATATGATCCGCTATACAAGACGCTGGATGATGTTCCAGCTTATTGGAAGGATGACGCATCCGCACTCGTCAAGGCGGGCGCAATAAAGGGAGACGGTGTGAATCCTTTAGGCATCCGGGCGAGCACCCTTAAAACTGCGATCATCAGCAAGCGTTATGCGGATCACAAATAAGCACACGAAAAACACAGCACTTTAAAGCCTGTCGAAGATTTTATGTCTTTGGCAGGCACTATTTTTTTTGCAAACCGTCAGATTTCATCTTTACCCGTGGCTACCAGGTAGAGGGCAACAAACAAATCGCCCTTCAGAAAGAGGTGAAAGACATGAAACACAACCTGAAAATCAGTGTTTCAAAAGAGCCACAGACAGGCGGAATCGTTACTTGCCGTAATG
>CAYNYC010000055.1:8041-10035 GCA_964401415.1 uncultured Erysipelotrichaceae bacterium | reverse complement strand
AAACAATAAAATACGACAAAGATAAAGGCTAGCGTAGAATTAACCTCTAAGAAAACAATCATCAATAAACTAAGACCCATAGGAATTAATGAAAGAATCATATTGATAACCATTGTTAACAAAGAAGCTAGCGTCTGTCCGATAGCATTGCCTACTATATCTTTGAATAAAATACCACCATAAATGATCATCGCTCTCATCAAGACAAATACAATGATCGCTAACATAGTAATAATGATTGGCATTTGTGTGCCTATAGCTAGTGGCAAAACAATAAAGACCGCTCGTATCAATGAAGTAAGATGTTCGAATAATGTTGCGTAAAACAATTTACTCATATTACTAGCTGGTATTAGGTAGAGTGAATAATTATCAAACTCTTTTCGCCAATTATTTAACGCTGCGAAAAAAGTACTTAAATATATTGATATTCCCATAATGGTATAAAAGAAGATCATAGGATCCATATTATTAAACTCATCGTGAATTATAAACAATAACAAAAATCCAATACCAAGATGAATAATATCAAAAAAGCGAATAAAGAATTTAAATTGTCGGCGATGGGTTAATAGTTGACGACTAAAAATAACCTGAGCTTTATTTCCCTGTAATATTGATTTTGTATTATGAATAGCTTTTTTCTTACTTGAAAATCTTAAAGCCTCACCATTATTATTTCGTTTTATTAGTACTTCATAATCAGTAGCGAAACTTAAGGCATCTTCATAATAATCACCACTACACTTCATTTTCTTAGCTGCATAAAACAGACTGATAGCCATTAAGATATATAACAAAGAAGCGACAACATTGATCATCGTTGGACCTAAGATTATTAGATTCATATATGATATCTGCCAACCAATAAATGGGATAAGCAAAAACAGCGGACTCTTGATCACTAATTGTATTGAAGATACAGAAAGGCCATTTTGATAAACAGACAATAATATAGCACCACTGATTATCCCTAATAATGCATAGACACTATATTTGATCATGTTCTTAGCTTTAACACTAATGTTCTCTGAGGCATACATAAGCGTAGCTAGACTATAACTTGATACCGTCGATAAGATCATGTCAGTAAATGAATATAAAAGGACAGTCAAAGGTGAAATCTTGAAGATAAAGATAGCGGCCACAAAAATCGCTAACTGAAAAACAAATGACATGTAAGCAGATTTAAACATCCCATAGATCAAAACTCTTTTTGGACTAAGTGGAGTTGTAAAGACAAGATTAATATCACTTTGACGAAAGATAACCCCTTTGCGTTTAAAATAAGACAACATTGGTGGTAAAGAAAGATAGACTAATACAAAGCTTCCCATCGTCACAAATCCTGTTGGATTAGCTAATCCAAACTGAACGATCATTGATTTCATCATAAATGGTAACGCCGTAAAATAGACAACCATAAATAATAGTCCAAACATCTTTAATGGTTTACGAAATATAAGTTTTATCGTATTAATAACCGAACATTTATATAAATATAAGATACCACTACTCATGATCTACACCTGTGTTTTCAAAATATAAGTACTCAAGATCTTTATCACCCATTTCATCTTTAGCATAATTACCTAATAGTTTTCCTGAGTTCATTAAGATTACATGATCCCATAATGATTCAACCATCTCTAACATATGAGTACTGATCAATACTGTTTTATTATTGTTTCTTAATTGTAATACTACTTTTTTTAGTTCCTTGATCGCTTTTGGGTCAAGTCCGACCATGGGTTCATCTAAGATGATCAACTCTGGATCAACGATCAATGCACAACAAATACTGACTTTTTGCATCATCCCTTTGGATAATTCATTACCTAATTTATCTTGTTTATCACTAAGATCAAATCTTTCAAGCAAATCATTGATCTTATCTTCATCAATCTCTTTTTCATAAGCTTTAAGAAAATAGATAAGGTGTTCACGAACATTCAATAAAGGAAACATTGCTGGTACCTCAGGCACATAAGATA
>CAYNYC010000055.1:0-7941 GCA_964401415.1 uncultured Erysipelotrichaceae bacterium | reverse complement strand
AAAAAAACTTTCCTTATCATATGTAATTGGTCTTGATGACACCTTTGTCCCAATGGGATTTAGAGATGAAAACAATGAATTAGTCGGCTTTGACATTGAATTAGCTAACGCTGTTAGTGAACTGACTGGAATGCAATTTAGTTTCCAGCCAATCGACTGGTCTCTTAAAGAAACAGAGTTGAACCAAGGAAATATCGATATGATCTGGAATGGTTATTCCATAACTGATGTTCGTAAAGAAATGGTCGGTTTTTCTACTCCTTATATGCAAAACCGTCAGATCGTTGTTGTTTTAGCCGATTCTGATATTGAAACAGTCGCTGATCTTGCTGGCATGGTCGTTTCTGTTCAAAAAGACTCATCTGCTTTGGAAGCTGTAACTGCTCAAGCTGATGTTCTTGCTAGTTTTAAAAATGGTGAAGTATTACAATTTGATTCTAACGTTGACCTATTCGTTGATCTAGAAGCTGGAAGAAGTAATGCGATCATCCTTGATGAGATCTTCGCTGACTATACGATTAAATTACGTAATCCATCAGGTTACAAAGTATTAGCTGAAGATTTTGGCTCAGAAGAATATGGTATTGGTTTTAGAAAAGATGACACCGAATTACAAACTAAAATTAATGAAGCACTACAAACTTTGATCGATAATGGAACTTTTGATCAGATCAAAGCTAACTGGTTTAATGATTGAGCCATATGTTAAGGGACTACAAACAACTTTATCGTTGTTTGTAGTCACTCTTATAGGATCATCACTATTAACCTTTGTGATGGTTTATCTTACCCAAAACAAATGGTTTGCGTGGTTGATCAAGACATATGTATATGTCTTAAGAGCGACTCCTTTGTTACTTCAGATTATCTTTATCTTCTACGGACTACCCTTCTTTGGGATTGTCCTTGATCGTTGGTTTGCTTCATATCTGGCTTTTATCCTTAACTATTCAGCATACTTCATCGAGATCATGCGTGGAGGAATCCAAAGCTTAGATAAAGGTCAAAAAGAAGCTGGTAAAGTATTGGGTTTATCTGATCTATTTATCTTTCAAAAAGTATTATTACCCCAAGCAATGATCAACACTTTCCCAGCGATCAGTAATGAAATACTTACCCTTGTTAAAGATACCGCCTTAATATCTGTAGTAGGTCTAAGCGACTTATTGAAGGTATCAAGAAGCTTAGTCAACGCGACAGCTACGTTTTTGCCCTTTGTGACAGTAGGTATTATCTACTTGGTCATGAATATGGTTCTAACTCTAGTTTTATCCTACACTGAACGTTATTTATTAATGAAGAAAGGACTTGAAAATGTTAATCCAAGCCAAGAATCTCTATAAACGTTTTGGCGATGATCTCTTATTTAAAGATTTAAACTTTGAGTTGGATCAATATGAGATTTTAAAGATTATCGGTCCAAGTGGTGTTGGCAAATCAACCCTTATTCGTTGTTTATGTGACCTAGAACCACTAACTGGTGGTGAACTAGTGATAAATGGCTCAATTGCTATGGTCTTTCAAGACTTTCAATTGTTTCCTCATTTATCAGTTTACGAAAACTTAACCCTTGCGCCTAAATATCACCACATGTCAGATATTGATAAACGAGCAACTCAGTTATTATCCGAACTCGAATTATCTGATAAAAAAAATGCCCGTATTAGTCGCTTATCTGGTGGTCAAAAACAAAGAGTAGCTATTGCAAGAGCTCTTATGCTAAACCCCAATATCCTATGTTTTGATGAACCAACATCGGCTTTAGATCTAAAAGCGACCAAAAACGTTGCGCAAACGATAAGTAAACTTAAAGAAAAAGGTCTAGGAATCATTGTTGTTACCCACGACCAAGATTTTATTCGTCAACTTGATGGAAAAACATTAGATTTGGTTGGGAAGTAGTATTTATAGATTAATATTTCCCAATCAATCTTATTATTTATAAATAGCTATTGATACCTTTGTTAATTAAATTAATCCATGAATTATTCATTAACAAAACTATTAATCATGAAGTCGCCATTTTTGGCTTATAGATTCGATAAGTATCCATGCTCGATTTAGCTTCATAAAGTGCTTGATCAGCTTGTATGAATAACTTCACTGAATCATATTCATTTTGATAAGATGCTATACCAAAACTAACAGAAATCTTTAGATCGTCATGTTCTGGTAACTTGATCAATTTCGTTTTATCATTGATTGCTTCACAAATAGCGATTACCGAGTCTTGATCATACCCTTTAAACAATAAACAAAACTCATCTCCCCCATAGCGATAAGATGTTAAATTTTGATCGTTTTCTCTCAGTATTTTGGCAAACTCTACTAATACTTTATCACCTATAAGGTGTCCATAGTCATCATTAGTCTGTTTAAACCCATTAAGGTCAGCTACGGCTAAAATATATTTATCCTCACCATTTTCTTCTACTTCTTTTAAAGCTTGGTGTAAAGCTTTACGATTTAATAAGCCAGTTAATTCATCAACTTGTATTCGTTGTTGTAGTAGTGATCTTTCTTGTTCAATAGCGATACTAACCTCATATTTTTGTTGTTCAAAGTGAATGATGATCATGATCACTGAGGAAAAAGCGATCATGATCAATAAAGCGATGATAAAATCACTAAAACGTTCTGTACTTTTCAAAATATTAATCTTATCCAAATCCCAATAGATAAATAACTCTGAACCAATAATTCCAATGAAACTAAAAATGATCGTTAATGCAGTTAATCGATAATTGGCATATATAGTTGTCAATAAAATGGCGATCGCAAATATAAAAAACACCGACGTAAAAGTAGAATGCACTGTATATAAGACAAAACAACTAAGAACCATAGTAAGCGAAACTACATAAGCCTTAAATGATTGTGAGAATCTTTTTTGTTTTATGATATAGGCCGTAACACCAATACTGATAAAATTGATTAAAGACGGAATAAGCAAATACTTCAAACAATAGATAATGATTGAAGTGTTTAACATATCTGAACTTATTAAAAACAACCCAATCAATACTTCTGTGACAAACGAAAAGATGATCAAAGCGATTGCCAGGTGATAATGAAACATTAACCAATCACTATCAATCCTGGCATATTTATGTTTGATCTTTTTAATAGAACTATCATTTGAATCTATTAAATTCTCATTAGGCAAATCTACGCTCACAATCTTCACCTCTAATAATCATTATTATAGTATTTCATTATCTTAAAGCAAGATTTATTTTATCCATTCAACAACTTCTGATATTGCTCGACGTTTCTTGGGTTTGATTGGCTCATCACGATAACCAAAACTAACCATAACCGCGACTTTATATTCTTTAGGATCTATCAATTGATATGAGGCTAACACTTCATCTACTTTGTCTTTTACAAAGCCTTCAATTGGACATGAATCTATATCCATAGAAGCAGCCATGATCATCATATGGGCTAAAGCGATATAAACTTGTTTGCCTGTCCAATCCACCAAATTACGCTCATCCTTTAAAAGATCAAAGTCATCTTTCTGAAACTTTTCTAGTCTGGCTAACCGTGGGGTAATAGCTTCATCACTTAACCCTTGAACATCTTGCATGATATGTTTAACATATTGATCATCCATGGTTGTTTTAGATAACAAAATCACCATCCGTGTGTCCGCGTTTAAACTATTATGTGCTCCCCATGCATAAGGATATAAACTTTTTAATATTTCTTCTTTTTCAACAACAAGAAATTTCCATGGTTCCATACCAAATGATGATGGAGCTAAACGACCCGCTTGTAATATCTGGAGTAGGTCATCATCGCTTACTCTTCTATCTGTTAGAAACTTCTTACATGCATACCTTCGATTAAATAAGCTCATCAATTTGTCTTTATCATTCATTATTGACTATCTCCTTCTAATATTATGATTTTAAGATCTTTACTGAATTATAACAAACATCTTTCCTATTTTAAACGATATGTATGATAACCCTTGTATTCAATGATCTTAATTCTTGGATCTGATGTCAATTTAGTCATAACAATTTCTGGTTGCTTATTATCACGATTCTTCAAAAAGCCGGCAATTTCATGTTGATTCATCGGATGTCTTTTGATGATACTTAATATAGCCTCAAAATCATCCTTGATGTCACTATAAAATCCATTATCCACCAAAAGATTGATCGCAATTCCCGCTAATAGATTAACTGCCTCATTCATTTTATCTTGATCTACTTCTTGGATATTTGCTTCTGCGGGTGGTCTTACAGGTGTATTAATATACAATCGATCATACTTAATATCCGATAACATTTTTTGATACGCAAGCAGATCTGATTTATCATCATTGATCCCCTTCATTAACATCAGCTCAAGCCACAATTGTCCTTTGTATTCTTTTGAGAAATTGATCAATCCTTCTCTTACTTTATTATATTTGATCGTTGGATATGGACGATTGATCGCCATAAAAGTCTTTTCATCATAAGCATCAATACTTGGTAAAACAATATCAGCTAACATTAATGCCTGTTTTACTTCTTCATCATTTAAAAGAGCTCCATTGGTTATAACAGCAACTGGTTTATCTGTTCTAACTTTAAGTTTTTCTATCAATTCTTTTAAACCCAAATATAACGTTGGTTCTCCTTCCCCAACAATAGTCACCACATCGATTTTGATATCATTTAACATCATCTGATCAAATTCCGCTACTATATCATCAACAGGAAAAAACATTTCACGTTTATTACTTAAATGATCTGTTCTTCCTAGTTGACAATAGACACAAGAATAGTTACACACTTTCTTAATAATAGGACTAATACCCAACGATCTACCTAAACGTCTAGATGGAATTGGTCCATAGATGTATTTCATTGTTTGCATTATCTTTACCTCATTGATCAATAAGAATAAGGGCTAACAATGTAGCCCTTGACTTTAATGTATGATACTATCTACCTTACTTAAATTTCTCTATTTCTTCTTCTACTTCTTCAGCCCCTTCTTCGTAGAATTCTTCTTCTTTAGGATCAAGTTCCTTTAATAAACGCAAGAATTCACCAGCATGGACTCTTTCTTCATCAGCAATATCCTTCAATACTTCAATAGCTAGTTTATTGTCTGTTGATTCAGCTAATTGCATGTAGAGTTGGATTGCCTCATACTCAGCTGCGATCATAAACCTAATTGCTCTGATCAATTCTTGTTCACTGATCTTTTCTCCTCTTTTTAATCCAGAAAACGGATGTCCAAATTCAGGCATATCATTACCTCCTTTTTGTAATTTTACCTTATGTATTGACAGTTAATCCCTGTCATAATGCCAAATCAATAATGTTATTAACATTCATCAGTATGTTGATGTTGATGACATACTGAACCAGTTGATTTTAAAACTCCTTTTAGATAATCATTAACTAAGTCAGTGGCTAATCCCTTAGCTCCGACAATAACTTCAATATCATGTTGATTAAAGATATCGATGGCTCCACCACCCATTCCCCCGGAAATAATCACCTTTACTCCAAGTTCATTTAAAAAGTTTGGTAAGAATCCAGGCTTATGTCCTGGGTTAGGAATTGACTCCTGTTTTACTATTTTATCTTGATCTGTTTCATAAACATTGAAATTTATACAATGTCCAAAATGTTCTGTAACAACTTCATTTTCGCTGGCTACTGCTATCTTCATCGATAATCTCCTCAACTAACTTTCTATTGAATTTATGTCTTAATTACAAACACCTTACACACTAATTATATAATAATAATCAATAAAATCAAAATGACTAGTATTAATCTTTATGATTGCTTCTAGATATCTTTAAAAACACGCATGGTTTTATTATATACATCTTTCACGGCTCTACCCGATGGACAATCAATATCGACAATCGTCATTCCATCATTAATGGCCTTGACCGCTTTTGGATCAAATGGAATCTTTCCCGTAAACGGAATATGCATCGTTTCGCAATAATTCAAGATCATTGTCGTATTATCTAGGTTTGTATCGTATTTATTGATACAAACAGCTACTTTCGCTTCAAGCTTAACCGATGTCTCAATAACCCGTTTCATATCACTTATACCCGTAATTGATGGTTCAGCAACAACTAAAACTAAATCCACACCGCTTATTGAAGCTATTACTGGACAGCCAATTCCTGGTGATCCATCTATTATGGCTAAATCAACTTCGTCTTTAACTACATCAAGTTGTTTTTTTACTTCACTGACCAACATCCCTGAAGTACCACTTCCCATTTTCAAACATGCTGTTGAAAATACACTTTCTTGATCGATATATAATTGTTTTTCACCTGCTATGTGTTTTAACATCGTTATAGCCTTAACCGGACAAATAGCTGCACAGACACCACACCCCTCACAAGCAAACTTATTAACTCGATAAATATCTTGTTTTTCAATGGCATCAAAACGGCAATTTTGGCGACAAAGATCACACTGAACACATTTTGAAGGATCGATATCAGCTATTGGTAAACCAAAATAATCACTTCTTTGAGGTTGTTGTGATCTATTCATGATCAAATGTAAATTAGGGGCATCGACATCACAATCAGCGTAAGCTTTAGCTTGAGCTAATTTAATAAAAGCTCCAGCAACTGTTGTCTTCCCTGTACCTCCTTTACCACTAAGGATTAATAATTTTTTCATGTTCAACCTCCTTAATGATATTCGCCAGTATATTTGAGAAAACATCCCTATATTTACTATCCTCGTTCACAACGATCAAAACTTTAGAATTGATCATGCCTAGCTTACTATCAAAAGGAATATTTCCTAAAACCTTAATGTTTTTTTCATTACAGAAGGTTTCAGATGGATTATCCCCTTCCATATACTTATTTAAAACAACCCCAAAAGGTTTTTTAAAAAGACGAACAAGCTCATAAACCATGTTTAAATTATGACGCCCAAATATCGTTGGTTCAGCAACAAGCACACAATAATCAGCTGTTTTGATACTTTCCATAACAATACAAGCGCTACCTGGTGGACAATCAATAAACGTGATCTTTTTATCATCTTCGATTTCTATTAATTCCCTTTTTATTATTGGAATTCCCGAAACTTCACCAGTGTTTAAAAAGCCACTGACAACTTTTACGGCGTTGGATATTCCTATTTGGACCTCACCAATGATCTTATCTTTTTCTGCTAAAGCTTTTTGAGGACATATTAAAGTACAACCACCACATGAATGACAGATCTTTTCAAATAACATCCACTTATTATTAACATAAGCCAAGGCATTGAATTGACAAAAAGTAACACAATCACCACATCCATTACAACGAGTCTGATCAACATAAGGAATTTTTGCACTTGTCTTTTCTGTCTGAATATGTTCAGGCTTAAAAAATAAGTGTCCATTTGGTTCTTCAACATCACAATCAACATAAACAGCTTCGTCTGATACAGCTGCTAAATTAACTGAGACAAGTGTTTTGCCTGTTCCACCTTTGCCACTTAAAACTGCTATCTTCATTTTTGTTAATTACCTTTATGTGAGTGGTAACCAGCATGAATGTCACTTAATGAAGCTAATTTCCCTTCTTTAAATAAAGTAATGTTTTCCTGAATCGAATCACTAATTGTTTTATACATACCAATATTGGCCGCCAGCAAAACATTGGCTGAGTTTTCACCACAACGTGGTGTTAAAACAACATCTGCCTTATTATCCACAATAAATTGAGCAGCTCTTATTCCAGCTCCTCCTTGACTATTGGCGGCTTCATTAACAACAAAGTGATATTCATCATTACTATCATCAAATATAAGATAAAATGGCGAACGACCAAATGAAGGACATATTCCGTTATCAATATTATTGTTATTTGTAGGTATTACGATAATCATTGTTTTCTCCTTTTAATATCTATCTTCTTTTAAAGCGATTGCGTTGATGTCTACTACA
>CAYNYC010000054.1:0-10248 GCA_964401415.1 uncultured Erysipelotrichaceae bacterium | reverse complement strand
TTAGTTTATCGTAATCAAAAAGATGATGATTGGTTTATCAAGAATATTGATGATCAAAATATAATAGAGTATTGTGATAACGTTCAGTGCAAAGTGATCAGTATGAGTATTGAAAAAAAAGCTGATTTAATGGTCTATGATGGTTGGGTAACTCTGTTTGATGTTCCGCTATTTAATATAGCTAATTTAAGATTAGTTGGAAAGCATAACCTACAAAATGCGATGATGGCTGCCGCAATGGCTTATAAAATGGGAGTGTTACCGCAAGCGATCGATGAAGTTATATTCAGTTTTGACGCTATTGAACACCGCATTGAATATGTTACAGAATTAAATGGGGTTAAGTATTACAATGACTCCAAAGGAACTAATACTGATTCAACAGTCATTGCCTTAAAATCATTTGATACGCCAGTAATTCTTTTGGCAGGTGGATATGACAAACACACTGGTTTTTCCGCCCTATATGATTATACGGATAGCATAAAGAAACTTATTGTTTTTGGGGCTACTAAAACAGAACTAGCTAAACTTAAGGATGACGCCATTATTTGTATGAATTTAAAAGAAGCAACTGATATTGCATATCGATTAGCAAATGAAGGTGATATTGTCTTGTTTTCACCAGCTTGTGCTAGTTATGATCAGTTTAATAATTACGAAGAAAGAGGACGAATCTTTAAACAATATGTTCAAGATTTAGCAAGTAGAGAAGGTGAAAAGCATGACATTTGATATCAAACAGTTACAATTAGCGATCCATTTACGGCTTAATCAACTTAAAAGAGAAGAGTTAAGTACTTTAACGTATCAAAATATGGTTGATACTTTATTTGATAGCTTATGGAAAGATGCTTATCCAGAATCATTGAATCAAGCCGTAAACGATATCATGAGTTTATCAACTGATAAGATCGTTGCGTATTTAAGTAAAAAGGCAATAGTTGATAGTAAACATTTCTCTCTTGATGACTATGATGATTTACTGAAGGTACAGTGATGGAATATTTTGTTAGTGAATATGATCATTTAGGTTATATGGATAAGTTTCAAACAAACAGTTTATTAGCTAAAGTATTAGCTTATTATCAATTTGATCAAGATAAATTAGATCAAATATTAAGTGATAATAGGATCGAAGCTATTGAAGATAATCTTTATATCAATAAAACCAAGGAACGCATTATAAAGGCTCATATCACAAATGAGTCTGTCTTTGTTTGTGGTGATTATGATGCTGATGGAATATGTTCGACAGCGATGATGGTTGGTTTACTACGTGAGTTAAAGATACAATGTGGCTATTATATCCCAAATCGCTTAACTGATGGTTATGGGCTTAGCGTTGCTTTGGTCGATAGTGCTTTTCAAAAAGGATATAAGTTGATCATTACGGTTGATAATGGTGTAAAAGCTATCGAGGCTTTAGCTAAAGCAAAGTCTTTAGGGATTGATGTCATTATTTGTGACCATCATATTATTGAACAACAATATGTCTTTCCATATTTGATCCATCCGACACTTTTACCATTTCCTTATCAAAATCTATGTGGAGCAGGTGTCGTATTACAATTAATCAAAGCTTTTGATATAGGTGATCCTAAGTATCAGATCTTAGCGATGGCTGCGACTATCGGTGATATGGTGGAGATGTTTGACGCTAATCGTTTAATCGTCAAACAAGGACTCAGTTTGATCAATGAGTTGGGTTTTTTACCAATTGAAGCTCTCCTTAATCATGAATTGATCATCGATGAGGATGTTATTGCTTATCGTTTTGTGCCCGCGATCAACACTTTAGGACGCTTAGCTGATCAAGCTAATGCCAATGTCTTAGTGGAATATCTTTTAAGTAATGATAAGGCTACTATCTATAATACTGCAAAAGATATCTTAGCTTTAAATGATCGCCGTAAAAAGATGGTGAAAGATACCGATCATCAAGATGAAGGTTTTTTTGAGACAGTCAATTACAACTTGTATATCAGTAGTGATTATCATGAAGGGATCATTGGACTATTAGCCAATCGCTTGATGTTAGATAAACAAAAACCCACTTTAGTAGGGACTGATAATGGTGATAATTATAAATTCAGTGGCAGAAGTATCAAAGGCTTTGATATCCATCAACAGTTAAATAAGTATCAAGAGTTATTTTTGACCTTTGGCGGACATAAACAGGCCTGTGGTCTTACAATAATGAAGGAAAATCTTGATCAGTTCATCAAATATTTATCTTTAGAGGAAAAAATCATTGATGAACATGTCAAATACCCCACCATCAAGATTGAATTAGGTGATCTATCTTTAGATAATGTTCGATCATTACAAGTATTAAAGCCACATGGAACAGGTATTAAAAAGCCCTTATTTATCTTAGATCCTCTGGTTGTTGATGATCATATTCTTTTAAAGGGTAAATACCCAAAAGCGACACTAAAGGTTGATGATGAAACGCTTGAGATCATTAGCTTTAATAAAGAATTTATGAGTGATGATGGAAAGCGAACAAAACCCATTGTTGGTCATTTATCTATAAATACATTTAGAGGTAAAGAAAAGCTGAATTTTATGATTGAAGATGTTTTGTATTAAATATAGAAAAGGTTTGATATAATAGATTTGTTGCTAGGAGGCACTTATGGATCTTAAAGATTATATTGCGGATATTCCTGATTTTCCTAAGCCGGGAATATTGTTTAGAGACATTACGCCGTTGATGGCTGATGGCGAAGCTTTTAAAGAAGCTTGTGATAGGATAATTGAATTTGCTAAAGAAGTAAATGCTGATGTGGTCGTTGGACCTGAATCTAGAGGCTTTATTTTTGGCTGTCCAGTATCTTATGCCTTAGGAATTGGTTTTGTGCCTGTTCGTAAACCAGGCAAATTACCTCGTGAGACGGTTTCATATCGTTATGATCTTGAATATGGATCAAATGAGTTGCATATTCATAGCGATGGTATCGAAAAGGGTAAAAGAGTATTAGTCGTGGATGATCTATTAGCTACCGGAGGAACTATTGAAGCAACAGTCAAGCTTGTTGAAGAACTTGGCGGTGAAGTAGTCGGTTGCGCTTTTTTGATCGAATTAACCGATCTTAAGGGACGAGATTTGCTCACTGACTATAATGTCTTTACGATTCTAAAATATTAGAGTAAAATCGAAGAGTAAACTCTTCGTTTTTATTAGGAGGCATAAGTGGCACAAAAGCTAATTGATATTGATTTCAATACCTTGCTAAAAGAGATCAAAAAGTACATTAAGCAACCACAAAACTTGGCTTTGATCAAAAAAGCTTATTTTTTCGCTGAAGAAAAACATCAAGAACAGATGCGTAAAAGTGGTGAGCCTTATATTAGTCACTTGATTCAAGTTGCCTATGCCCTAGCTGAGCTAAGAGTGGGACCAAAAACGATCGCTGCTGGATTACTACATGATGTTGTTGAAGATTGTGGTGTAACTAAAGAGGATTTCATCGCTGAATTTGATGAGGAAATCTATCGTTTAGTTGAAGGTGTTACCAAGATTGGTAATATTGAATTCAAAGATGAAAAAGAATATCTGGCAGCTAATCATCGTAAGATATTGATTGCCATGGCTAAAGATATTCGCGTTATCATTATCAAATTATGTGATCGTTTACATAACATGCGAACATTGAAGTTTATGAGTGATGATAAGCAGATTAAGATAGCTCAAGAAACATTAGATGTTTATGCTCCAATTGCACATCGCTTAGGTATGAGTGAGATCAAAAATGAATTAGAAGACCTTAGTTTCTATTATATAAATCGTGAGAAATATTATGAGATTGCTCGTCAAGTTGAATTACGAAGAACACAAAGAGATGAGCAAGTAAATCACATGATCGATGAAATAAAGGCGTTATTGAGTGAACAAGGAATTCATTTTAAGATATTTGGACGTTCTAAACATCTTTATAGTATTTATTATAAAATGTTGACTAAACATAAGAAGTTTGAGGAAATCCTTGATCTATTAGCTATTAGGATCATTACTGATACTGATCTAAATTGTTATGAGGTATTAGGGTATATCCATGCGAATTTCGTGCCCATACCTGGAAGACTTAAGGACTACATTGCGATGCCTAAATCAAATATGTATCAGTCCTTACATACCACGATCATGAATAAACAGGGTAATATCTTTGAAGTGCAGATTAGAACTCAGCACATGGATGATATAGCAGAGCGAGGCGTTGCGGCGCATTGGTTATATAAAGAAGGCAAATACAACGCTGAACAGGAACAAAAAGAGATCGAAGAGAAATTATCATTGTTTAGAGATATTGTTAGTATCAATGAAGATGATGATGAGGGCGATGATCAAGTATTTATGGATACCCTTCAAAGGGATTTCTTTGACACAAATGTGTATGTCATGTCTCCTAAGGGAAGGGTTATTGATCTACCAAATGGATCAACTCCGATCGATTTTGCTTATCGTATACATACCGAAATTGGTCATTCAACGGTTGGGGCGACGATCAATGGCGCTTTAGTACCGCTTAATACGGTCTTAAAAACAGGTGATGTTGTTAATCTACGAACTAGTAAACAAGCTGTAGGACCAAGCGAAGATTGGCTAAAGTTTGTTAAGACAAGTCACGCTCGTAATAAGATCAGAGGCTTTTTAGCTCGTAAAGAAATGGAAAATCGTACACCAACGATCGAAAAAGGTGTACAGATGTTTAAGGATGAGTTGACAAGAAGAAGTCTTGATCATGAATGGTTAACTAACAAAAAACTTGAACAAATATATTCGCAATACAATATCCGCGAATATGATGATTTTATGTATGCGATCGGGAATAAATCAATTCCATTAAGTAACGTCATGGAAAAGATATCTAAAAGAAGGGTTTCACTATTAAGTACATTAAATATCAATAATATCTTTAGTTCAAAAGTTGGTCTACAGAAAAAATCTATTTCTAAATCAGGTATTAAAGTAGCCGGTGCTGATTCGATCATGATCTCCTTAGCCGGTTGTTGCTCTCCTGTATTGGGGGATGATATCGTTGGTTTTATTACTAAAGGACATGGTGTAAAAGTACATCGTAAAGATTGTCCAAATGTTAAAAAAGAAAAAAGTCGTTTGATCGATGTTGAATGGGATTATGGACAAGTATCTAATCTTTATGAGGTTATCATCCATATTGAATCAAATGATCGTAATTTCTTATTAAATGATATCATTACCGTATTATCACAGGTTAAGGCACAAATGGTTGGTGTTAACTCCCAATTGAATGAAGACAAGATAACCGTATCGACTAATATAAGAGTTTTAGTTAATGATACAGAACATTTACGTAATGTTATCGCTAATCTGAAAAAGGTTGAAGGAACACTCAGGGTTGAGCGGATCATTCAATGATGTTTCAAGTTGATTTAATGAAGATAGGGTGTTAAAATAAGATAAATTCAATGAAAAAGAAGTTATTAGCTAGCGCCTACAGCGAGGAATGATTGATGAAAGATTCCGGTTAAAGCTAATGATTGACACTTTGGAGAAGATATCCTGAAGATAGTAGGGATAAACGTAACCGGCGTTAACGGCTTAAGAGCACATTTATGTGAATTAAGGTGGTACCGCGTTATAACGTCCTTATATGGGCGTTTTTTATTTAAAGGGAGGGAACAATGGCTAATTATCAAAAACCAAGAGGTACAGATGACATATTTGGTGATGAAATAAATAAGTGGCATTATTTAGAATCTTTGATCCGTGAATTATGTTTTCTATATCATTACCAAGAAATAAGAACACCAATGTTTGAACATACTGAAGTATATAAACGCAGTAATGATAGTTCCGATATGGTAAATAAGGAGATGTACACATTTGAAGATAATGGTGGTCGCTCATTAACTTTAAGACCTGAAGGAACAGCTGGTATTATTCGTAGTTTTGTGGAAAACAAACTATATAACATGACCGATCTACCCCTAAAACTATTCTATATCGCCGCAAATTTCCGTTATGAGCGTCCACAAAAGGGCAGAACGCGTATTCATCATCAATTTGGTGTTGAAGTTATAGGTGAAAAAAATCCGATAATCGATGCTGAAGTTATCTCATTAGGGTATTCATTAGTTAGTGCTTTGGGTTTACAAGATCTAAAAGTCCTGATCAATACTTTAGGAGATGAGCAATCGCGAAATGATTATAAAATAGCTCTTAAAGATCATTTTAAAGATCATATCGATGGTATGTGTCCTGATTGTCAAAGACGTTATGAACAAAATCCACTACGTATCTTAGATTGTAAGGTAGATAAGGATCATCAAGCAATGCAAGATCTACCTGATATCAATGATTATCTATCTGCTTATTCAAAAACTTATTTTGAACAAGTATTAGCTAACTTAAGAATGTTGGGAATTGAATATGAAATATCTACTAAACTGGTTAGAGGCTTAGATTATTATTCAGATACTGTTTTTGAAGTTATCTCTGAAAATGCAGAAATGGGTTCTCAATCAACAATCTTTGGTGGAGGACGATATGATAAATTAGTCGAATACTTTGGTGGACCTGAGATGAGTGGAATAGGCTTTGGAATGGGTTTAGAGCGATTAATGGTCGCACTTGAGGCTGAGGGTATTAGTATCGGTGAAACAGAAGAAATCGATCTATATGTAATGCCCTTAGATAAAAAATATCAACCTCAAGCCCTAGCTTTAGCGACGATTGCTCGCTCAAACGGCTTTGCGTGTGAAATGGATTATCTTGGTCGATCATTTAAAGCACAATTCAAGGCTTCTGAAAGAAGTTTAGCTAAAGTAGTGGCGATATTAGGAGAAGATGAAGTAAATAATAGTCAGGTTACCTTAAAGAATACAATAACCAAAGAACAAGTTACGATCAGTTATTTTGATTTAGTCAGTAAATTAAATAGTTGGTTATATGAAGCAGAAGAATTGCATCATCATGATGAATCATGCACTGATCACACACATCATCACTAGGAGGCATTATGGAAAGAACAAATAATAATGGTGAATTAAGACTGATCAATATCGGTGAAAAAGTTACTTTGATCGGTTGGGTTTCAAAAAGAAGGAATTTAGGTGGGTTAGTCTTTATCGATTTAAGAGATAGAGCCGGTATCACGCAAGTTGTCTTTGATGAAAACGTAGCTTTACAGATCAAAGAAGTTAGAAATGAATACATCCTACAAGTTGAAGGAATAGTAAACGAACGTAAAGATAAAAATGACAAATTAGCGACAGGTAGTATTGAAGTTAAAGCCGAAAAAGTTTTGATTATTAATAAGGCTGAGACAACACCGATCATTATCGCTGATGAAACTGATGCTTTAGAAGATACGCGTTTAAAGTATCGCTATCTTGATTTACGTCGTCCGATCATGCAAAAGAAGTTGTTTGAAAGAGCGCATATTACACGAGTAATGCGTCGTTATCTTGAAGATAATGGTTTTATTGAAGTTGAGACTCCTATTTTAACGGCTTCTACACCAGAGGGAGCTCGTGATTTTTTAGTGCCATCACGTGTTCATCCTGGTAATTTTTATGCCTTACCGCAATCTCCACAATTGTTTAAACAATTATTGATGGTTGCGGGTTTTGAAAGATATTTCCAAGTGGCTAGATGTTTTAGAGATGAGGATCTAAGAGCTGATCGTCAAACCGATTTTACTCAAGTTGATATTGAAACCAGTTTCTTATCAGAAGCTGAGATTCAAGAATTAATGGAAAAGATGATCGCTAGAGTAATGAAAGAAGTAAAGGGTATTGATATACCATTACCATTAATGAAATTACCTTATGTTGAGGCGATGAATAAATACGGTAGTGATAAGCCAGATATTCGTTTTGAGATGCAACTTCAAGATATTACCAGTATCTTTAATACAAGTGAGTTTGCGGTCTTTAGTTCAATTGATAAACAGAAAGGAGCGATCAAGGCATTAGTCGTCCCTAATAGAGCTGATGCTTCACGTAAAGAAATCGATGCTTATACCGAATTAGCTAAGAAACATGGTAGTAAGGGTTTAGTTGCGATAAAATACATCAATCAACAACTAGAAGGTTCAGCGGTTAAGTTTTTCAAAGAAGAAGAGTGTCTGAATCTGATTGAGTTTTTAGCTTTGAAAGAAAATGATCTTGTCTTGATCGCAGCTGGAATGTGGGAATCCACTTGTAATGTCCTGGGAGCTTTACGAAATCATCTGAAAGAAGAGTTAAAACTTTATGATCCAAATGCCTATGCTTTTTTATGGGTCGTTGATTTTCCACTATTAGAGTACGATGAAGAAACTAAACGTTATTATGCTAAACATCATCCGTTTACTAGACCTAAGGAAGAAGACTTACCTTTATTAGATAGCGATCCTGGTGCTGTTAAGGCTTGTGCTTATGATATGGTCTTGAATGGTTTTGAATTAGGTGGCGGATCACTTAGAATCTATGATCAACAGCTTCAATCAAAGATGTTCAAAGTATTAGGCTTTACACCAGATCAGATTAAAGAACGTTTTGGTTGGTTTATAGAAGCTTTCCAATATGGAACACCACCACATGGAGGAGTTGCCTTTGGACTAGATCGGATTGCGATGATCTTAACGCATAGTGATTCGTTAAGAGATGTTATTGCTTTTCCAAAAACTGCTTCAGCTTCATGCTTACTAACCAATGCTCCTTCGGCTGTTGATCAAAAACAGTTAGATGAATTATCAATCGCAATTAAATTTAATGATTAATAAAGTAGTGCAATATGGTTGGAGATGTTATAATAAAGATGCCCAAAGGATAAAATATATTTCCAACAAATCGATCTAGGGAATTCGGATGTCATGTTTTGGTGTGAATGCCTAATTTAGGAATCCTGAAGATACATGCAGAATGCCCACCTGTACTAACAGGGAATAATCACCTTTGGGCCAAAAGAAATATTTCGCTAAGAATATTTCTTTTATTTTACGCAAGTTACGGTTATAATGTTGTAAAAGAGAACAAAAGAAGCTAAAATACAAAAGTAAAGGATGGTGCATTATGGATTTTTGGAGCTCGTTACTGTTTACAATACTTGGTGTTGTCATAGGTGGAGGATTAGGCTTTTTCTTAACACGTAAATATTTTGAAAAACAACTTAAAGAAAACCCCCCAATAAGTGAAAAGATGATCCGAGCAATGTTTATGCAGATGGGAAGAAAACCCTCAGAAGCGCAGATCAAAGCGGTCATGCGACAAATGGATGTAAATAAATAACGCCTGAATACTTCAGACGTTTTTTTATAAACTCATAGTAAGACTGAATTTGATTATTCAGTTTTATTTTGCTTTTTTGAAAACAGTTATCTTAGGTTCTGTCCGTGCTATAATGCGTTTGATGTTTACACGATGGCGATAGATGATAAACAGTGACAAACCAATGATCGTAAACTGCGCGGTTGTACTGGGTTGAAAAAATGATGCTAAACAGGCAACTACCATGGCGATCATTGAGGACAACGATACCATTCTAATGGTTACAAGCAGTAGTAAAAAAGTAGCGAAACTAGTAATAAGCATTACATGATTTCCACTTACAAATAAGCCAATGCCAAATAACATACCAAAGGTACTGGCTACTGCTTTACCACCTTTAAAGCCTGCAAAGAGGGGATAACAATGGCCTACAGCAGCCATAGCTCCTGCTAGAATCGCAATATCATGATCATAGTAAGATACAAGCCATACAACTACAAATGCTTTAATCGCGTCTAAAACACCGACAAGAATGCCATAAAAACGTCCTAAAACACGTCCAGCATTGGTACCACCAAGATTACCTGATCCAAATAATCTTATATCTTTATTGAAAAATACCTTACCAATGATCAATCCCCAAGGGATCGATCCAAATAAGTAACCAATGATCAAGAATAGAATTAACACAACATCACCTCTAACGTATTTTATCATACACCGATTTAATTTGTGAGACTAATAATCAAAATAGATGATAATTAACTATAAGTTGGTTAACG
This sequence comes from uncultured Erysipelotrichaceae bacterium, assembly GCA_964401415.1. Taxonomy (GTDB): domain Bacteria; phylum Bacillota_I; class Bacilli_A; order Erysipelotrichales; family Erysipelotrichaceae; genus JAQUCI01. The sequence continues at coordinate 226 of CAYNYC010000054.1, read as the reverse complement.
CTATTTAAAAGTATGTTAAATTTCGTTATAATTAGTAAGGAAAAGGGGATTATATGGCAGAAAACTACAATGAGAAAAGTATTCAGATCCTTGAGGGTTTGGATGCCGTCCGCAAAAGACCGGGAATGTATATAGGTTCAACCGATAATCGTGGCCTACATCATTGTGTATGGGAAATTTTTGATAATGCGATCGATGAAGCATTAAACGGATATGGTAAAGCAAT
>CAYNYC010000053.1:0-10792 GCA_964401415.1 uncultured Erysipelotrichaceae bacterium | reverse complement strand
CCTGCCGTAATGAAGTCTGCGTTTATAGCTCCGTCCATTGTCATAGCAAGGCCATATGTTCCATCATAGCCAGTTGAGGAATAACCTAGTCCAGCCCCGTTCCATCTCCATACTTTAGTAGCAGTATCGATATTGTCTGTGTCCATTATTAGAATTTCAGATGGTTTTTCCGATGGGTTAAGTACGACATATCCTCCCTGATGTCCAGTGATAAGCTCAGTCGCCCTGCTTACTGCGTCAGCTATATGTTTGATTACATATTCATAAGTGGCAGAGTCAGCGGGACTTCCGTTCTGCGTGACTCTTATTTCGTTCTGTGCAGCTTCTGTAAAGTTTTCCACCTCTAAATTATTGAGCTTATATTTAAGCCATGCGTTAAGATCTATTATGTAGTTCCTTAAGTCCTTGACTGCCTTAGACAGGTCCTGGCTTATTTTAGGAACGTCTGCTGGTTGCCGCATAGTCTCCTCCTTCAAATATTTCTAACATCATGTTGTATAACATAAAGTCTCCTTTTCCATATATCTTAATCCTGAAGTGGTCGCACCTTCTAATGGGCACTGGTATATTGTATGACCTTAGGCTTTCAGATCTTAAGCTCATAAGGTTATTCCATATCCCTTCAGAGTTATATTCTATATCAAGATTAAATGTAGACTCCTCTTCATATGGGAATACACTTCCATAGTTTATGTCGATCATCATCTGTATCTTACCTACATACTTGCCGTCTGGTGTCTCTGTACCATATATCCCAGATATACATTCCCATTCTAAAAGGTCTTCCTTCGTGCCAGTCTCTCCTTTTACTGAATATAAATCGTCACTTGCGTCTATAAAAAACATATCATCATTGTAGTATGTGGCAAATTTCATTCTAGTATTGTCCTCAATGTGCCACAATCGCTTCCTAGTGTCGAAAACGAAGAGTTTGTATGTGCCAGAGGTATCTTTCATTGACAGGTAGTATTTGTCCCCAAAACCGCAACCTGTTGCGTCTGAGTACATGTCAGTGTTGCCTAGCTTTTGCGATATTACTTCTGGATATCCTCCAGTGTATTCCATTACGCCATTAACTGACAGATAGTAAAGTGCCCCATTCACGACTGCAAGTGATTTAGAGCAGCCGCTTTTTACACCAGAGTATTGGATTTCGTTAACTTCAAAATTAGAAGGCTTGTTACCAAATATTCTATGTATACAATTCTCTTTAAAAAACATCACATACCCACCATAAGTTATTGCACCAGTGAAAGAACCTGAAGATGCTATTGTTACGGCATAACTGTCAGTTGATATTCCTTCATATGCGTTCCAGTTTGTAGGATCTCCTAGCTTAGATGCGTATGCCTCGTGGTTCTCGCTTGAGCAACCCCATACCCTGTTATTGTAAACAGTGGCATAATCCATTGAAGGTATAGTCCTTCTTATAGTGAGTCCTTCAGCCTGAGTTATTTCAGTCCTTATAAGACCATATAATATAATGTAGTCTATACCAGTATACTGTACTATATAGTCTCCATTAATGTCGTTATTGGTACAACCGCTTATTGTAATTCCATCATATTGGCTTATATCATCATCTATTCCGTCTGTAGAAATCTTAATATATGTCGAAGGTATCGAAGTCCATAGGTTAGTTTCCTCTGAAAATATCTTCATTACATCAAAGCCTCCTGATGTATCTATCCACATATCACCACCAGATGGTTCAGACGGAGGGGAAGACGATACAGTATAGCCTGAATATACCGTACCGTCTGATTTGCTTACACTTATAGTAGCAGATGAAGACTGTGTGAATGTCATATCCAGAGAGTTATACCCACCGTTTGCAGTGTTGTATGATACATTGTCTGGGAATATCAAGACCTCTGCACCAGAATTTACTACTACTTTTTCGCCTGCTGTAACTGCTCCTTTATATACATCTTTATAATAAAACCCTGTACCGTCAACATAATATAACCCATCAAGTGCACCAAAGGCAGTTATTGAACCGTAGCTCTTAATAAAGCCTCTGCGATCCCTTGTCCTGAGATAAGGGAACTCGTCCGATGTAAGGTTTTTAGTGGACGAGTATTCATTATACGCTGCACTATGCAAAGCATTATACCCACCGAATTTGCTTATCAGCTGTCGGCTCGTCTTGTACGGCACTAGTTTCATTACGGTATCACCCATTCTGTAGCTTCGTCTTCATTAGCTGGGAAAGCAACAATGCTTGTCGTCGCTGGAGTATGAAGCCTATTAAATTCATTTGCATATGACTCATATGTTTTCTGGTACAGGGCCATAGCATTATTGTATCTGTTTATGTCTGACTGGAGATAATTAATCTTTGCAGCCATATAATGGAAATATATGTCCGTGAACGGTATACCGACAAGCAGCTCCGTATTACCAGGAGTAGTGTCAGTATACTCAGCCCACTCGTCAACCACGGCTTGTTCCTCGTCAGACAGCACATAATGTTTTCTTAACATCACTATAACAGCATCTACTTCACTGAGCCATTGTCTTTTTACGGACTCATTGAAAACATTTGGCATCAGGCTGTCTAATTGTGAAATAGCCTTGGTTATGTTCATATCTTAGATACTCCTTCACTGTACTTTCTTTCGAGACCGCTTATCATTCTTCTGGTCTTCTCCTGCTGACGTATCATTCTCTTTACTACTTCAGCTACTGGTTTGGGGACTTCAACATCTTCCCCGACTTTTACTAGGTATCTCTTGTTATTTACTGCAACGAATTTCTCGTCAAACATATCTGCATATGCTGGAGAGATGTTCACTATTTCTGTCTCCGTGCTTACTTTCTTAGCCATTAGTTCCTCCTTAAAAAATTAGGAGGGAGGGGCTTCCTCCCTCCGATTGTTTAGTTGCTTTCAGCTTCTGCTGAGTATGAGCTTCCACTCTCTAGTCTTACCATATAAGCATCATTAAGTATCTTAGCTACTTTGGTAGCTTTCCAACCTATAGATGATCTCTGGTTCAATGGGTCTTCTCCTGCTCCAAGCTGTTTGACGAAGTGCTGTAACCCGCCTCCTTCAAGTTCAGTTGTAGCATATGCTTCATCACCGATTATCATATTGAGGAATACCGCACTTCCGTCTTTTCCTGCGTCCATTCCGCAAATCATATCTCCAGCAGTTACTGTCTGTGCTGTAGTGAATGTTATTGTTGCTTCACCTGCTCCTCCATGAGCTACAGATGCTACAATCTTTTCCTCACCGCCAACATACAGATGTACATTTGCAACCAGAGTAGCAGCCTGTGCTTCTGTGATAGCTTCATTTACAGGTACAGTGGCATTTGATGCAGTGTTTGTTTTTACTGTAAGACGGTTAATGCCGTCCATAAACTCAGAAGGTGCCACTATCTTAGCTTCTGTTGATTCTACGAAACGTACTCCTGCAAGTTTTCCGATTTCTCCGTTATAGATTTTCTGAGGATCGGTATATTTATTGACGTCTATCCAGCCGCCAGTCTCTGAGGACAGCTGCAAGTCAGCTGATACATATGGGTGTATGATTGCAACGTACTCGTTTCCGATTGTCGGTGCGTCCATAGCCTTAAGTTTAGCTACTGCTTTTACTACGTCTGATCTCTTAAGTACGCAGTCAGAAGACAGGTCAGCTCTCGATGTAATCTCAGACAAGGTTCCAGCTGTATCTTTATCGGCATATGATACGTTTGATCCACCGCATATTACTTCTCTCGTTACTGTATCTAGCGTTTTTCCAGCTTGTCTTCCTAACATCTGAGTGTCTTGAAGAATTACATCATCAATTGCAGTCAAGTCAAGAAGGTCTGTCTCCCTTACATAATCGCCATATTGTGCTATTGTGGCTGTAATGTAAGACACGCTGGAGTTGCTTCCAGTAGGTGTTACTCCTTCAGTGAGTGGCGACAATGCCTTTGGCAGTGTGCTCCATCTCCTGAACTCTATAGTCTTTCCTCTTCCTTTTGGAATTGGTTTTCTCTTTGCGAAGCTGTCATATAGGAGTTTGGGCTCGGCATTATGCAGAAGCTCCATCTCGTAATATATCTTCATTTCAGCAGACATTCCGCTGTCTGTCGTTTTGTTTGGATCTGCCTGTTCTGTGAACAAGGCCAGATTTAGTTTCCACTTATCCATCATGATACTCCTTAAAGTTTAATTTTTTCTCCCTTTTGGACTCGTCTTCTTACGTCTTCAAAGTCCTCGGGTGTCCACGATTTAGGATCGTCCTTTATAGTTATTGATGGAGAACTACTGGCACCTTCTTCTAAAGGCCTAGAGCCTCTAGCTTTTATATCCTGCCTTACTGCTTTGCTTACTTTGTCTATCGTGCCGTCAAGGATCTGTTCCCTGTGCACCACTTCATAAGCCGTCTTCAAGTCTATATTGTTTGTGATAAGACCTACAAACCTCTGGTCTTTTACTTCTTCAGCCATATTGAAATTAGGATAAAGCCTTTTTACTTCTTCTTCTTCCTTTCTCCACTTTGACTGTATCTGGGCTGCCCTATTCTGTCTGTCTCTTTCTTCCTTCTCTCTTTTGAGATCGTTTCTTTCCCTCTCAATCCGTTTGAAGTCTTTCAACTGTTCGATAGTCATGCCCTTTTCCAAAGCTTCTTTCTCATAGTAGGTCTCGTCCTCCTCTATAGCACTGAGGACCTTCTCTGCATTAATCTCGGATATGCCGTACTTCTCTGCAACCCTCTGCACGATCTTTTCGTATTCCCCTACCTTAGACTCAAGCACCTTATGGTCCTTGTGCCTCTCATTGAATTTCTCTTGGAAAAAGTTTGTAAACTCGTCCTTATATTCCCCTTCGATAAGTTCTTTGAGTGTAGGCTTTTCTTTAACCTCGGCAACAGGTTCCTCTTCTGGTTTGTCTACTTTCCCATAGACAACCTTCACCGCCTTCTGCTCCTCGGCGACAGGAGCTGGTTCGCCTTCCTTTTTGGATTCGCCAAAAAGATGTAAGTTCATTTTGTGCATAAGTTCCTCCTATTATTCATCGTCTTTCCGAAGTGTCAATTATATTATACATTATATGTATGATATTTCACCCTAGTTTATCCGACCACTTTTATGTTGGCTGGGTACTGTTCAGATAACATACAGAAGCCACACATAATAGTATCGAATACATGGTATAACGTTTCATTATAAAGTTTGGACGATGCCGTTATTTCTTTGACATCGCCCTCGTCTTCGCACTTTATGTAATCGAGATAGCCTTCATCGTCCATCATCATCAGTTTCTCGCCTAACGAATAGAATAATGCAGAGACTGCCGAACAGAGGTAATGCGGTTCGCCATTGTCTGACGTTCCTGCGTGGCCTTCCAGTGTAACGGTATATCTGTCCATGTCTGTCGTGTATTCTATCCTCACCATTATTTTATAGCAGAGGCGTTGGCTGAATTTTGCTTAGCCTTGTTTACTATCCCTCCTTCATATCTGTTATTGACGTTATCTGATACTGGATTGTATGACTTATAATCCTGATTTGGTGTTATTGCTCCTATGTCATCAGATAATCCGTATCTATTTACAAGTTCAGGCAATATGTCTGTCCTTCCAGTAAGCTGTTCCACTGCCATAGCAAGAGCCATCACGTCTTGTATCAGCTTAGGCAACATAGCATTTTTAGATACCTTGCCCATTATGACTTCTTTGCCCTCGAACTGCATCATATCCATTACTACAAGTGCCTGATCTGCTATGCTCGGATTAAATAGCCCCATAGCAAAAAGCTCTTTTGCAAACTCATTATTGGCTACACGTGTAAATACTGAAGATTTAGATGCGACTATATCAAGGTCGAATACAGGCTTACGATAGAACGTAGTGCCCTGTATTGTTTCAGGCTGCAGCTTAAGGCTTCTGTTGTCATATGTTATAAAGTCTTCACCGCCGTTCTTGCCAGTTATTCTAAAGGTTCTTTCATCGTCATAGAACTGCCTTATAAGCTCGATAACCATTTCTACCACAATCTCGAATGACGTGTAAGAGTCTCCTATCATGTCCCTTGACAGTTTAGATCCAGCTTCTTGGAGTGCTGCGATAGCAGAAGCTGCCGTTACGCCAGAGGCCGTTCCACCTTGAGACCAGTCCCTATTTCCAGAAGTCTCTTTAAGCTCGTCTACTTTCCTGTCTAATGCCTCAATAACATACGAGGGCATGACTGGAACATCTATTTTACGTATAGAGTCCATTCCCAAATCATTGCCAGAGACTGACACAAGATCCTTAGAAGTATCTGCGAACTCGTCTATGTTTATAGAGCCGTTAGTCTTAATGAAGTATCTAGGCCTTGAGCAGTGTTTTGCATTTACCATGACCTGCTGGTTCAGTATGTCTATCCAGTCCTGAGGGTTCCTCATTACGTCAATCTGCCCGAACCCGCAAGGGCTGTTGTTTATCTTATAGAGCTTGTCGAATACGAACGGGTACATTCCATGCTCGTATATTCCTATGTCTTTAGCTTCAGGATCCTCTTCAGAGCAATATAGGGTATGTTCTCCTACGTACTTGCATAGATGCACCTTGCCATTCTTCTTATAATACCAGTCTATAACTACTGACTTGTTGGTCTTGTCTGCTGTGTATGCGTTCACATATTCAGGGATATCTATTGAAGATCCTTTGAAGTCTTTTAATTTAGGGTACATCTGCTTCAATAGATCCGTGTCGATAGGCCTGTAGTAAAACAGGTTTCTGGACTCCTGAATGTCTTTTATATTAGGTTCCCATGCAAGGTTGAAGATGTCTATGGCTTTTATAGTGATATCGCCTAGCCCGTTGTCCCTAGTTGAGTCCCAGAATATCCCGTATACCCCTGTTCCGTTCTTGAGTTTTTCAAGTGCCACCTCTGAGTATGTGCGTTTGAAATGGTTGTTTTTAAGTATACAGGGTATTATGCTAGTCAGTCGTTCAGCTTCTTCTTTGTCGTTCTTTTCACGAGGAAGAATGTTTGGCATAGGGAAGTTATCCATAAAGTCAGCATGCTTGTTTGCTATAGAGTTAAACAGCCACCCAGACTGGACCTTGAAAGAGTCTTTCTGGTAATTCTGGTCATTGATATAGGACCAGCCTCTTATGTTGTAATATTCCTCATTCTTCTTTATTCTTGTGTTTATAGACTCCTTGCCTGCCTGATAATCTTTAAGAGTCTGTGTAGCCTTATTAAGCCTTTCCTTTTCCATTATGTCCTCCTATATGATATTATATCGCTTCTCGCTCAATAAATCCACTGTCATATTCAGAGGATCGTCAGCGGGATAAACTTTCTTTTCTTTCTTTATGATAGGCTTCATCGGTACATACATGCACATGTACCTTGTTTCGTCTGCGATATGGTCTTCGCCGTTAGTGTCTATGTCCTCAGGCTTATTAAGATCGTACACCTGCATAGGTATCGTGCGTATGAACTGCTTACATGTATTAAAGACATACATCATAGGTATGCCGTTGTCGTCAAACGTAAGTCTTGTATGAACCTGCTGCCACCCTGGTATTCTGGTATTATCGGCTTTATTAAAATATACTTTGTTATTGGCAGCCACATCTGCTATCGATATGCCAGAAGATTCTCTCTGCCATATGGCTGGATCTGCTATGCCTATAACGTCTTTTCCTTTGAGCCACCTATGGTTATCTTCTACAGTCCTGATCTCTTTGAATATTTTCTCAGAAGTCCACTTGACGCCTTCGTCTGGAACTTTTGTGCACCCGTACATCTCCATGAACCTATACAGCCTGCCGTCATAGTCCACAGCCCACCAGCCGACCGAAAACGGCTTCGCGTATCCATAATCGAATGACCTGTATATAACCCATTGATCTGGTATCTCAAAAGGCTCTATTACATGAGTCCACTTCTTATCCTTATAATGGTCTGGGTAATCCCTGAACTCCTCAAAGAACTGCCCATCGAATATATCCCAATTTCCGTATCTGTGTGCCTGTTTCAATTTCTCAGGCAAAGAGTCCAGAAGAGCCACATAATCAGGGTCAGTAAGCATAAGCACCTTATTGTCGTCAACCGTAGCAGCTATGAACGAGTAATCATCAGGTTTCTCTGCCTCTGTATACTCGCCTTTCACATAAAGCCTCTTGAACCAGTTATGGCCTATACCCCCTGGATTGCCGGTGAAGTATGCCCTCGTAAGGAAGCCGTCGTCCCTAGTGGTCCTTAAAGACGTCAGTATGAACTGTACCCACTCCCACTTAAACTGGGTGCATTCGTCAATCATTATCACGTCATAGGATTGGCCCTGATATTGGAGCACGTCTTTATCAGTGTTGCAATATCCAACCTTTAACCTTGATCCATTAGTGAAATTGAATACCTTATCCTTCTCTTTATATTCAGCTATACCCTTTAGCATCATTATAAGAGGTATTATGTGATTCTCGCTTAATTCAGGGTATGTCCTTCTCAGTATAAGCATATTGAGCTTTGGGTACCTCAGCCCTAACAGAACAGCCTTAGCCCTAACAGCCCACGATTTCCCCCCGCCTCTTGCTCCCCCGTACCCAGTATACTTGGTCTTACTTTTCAGGAACAGTTCCTGCTTGGGGTTTGGAGTTCCAATTTCAAGCTTCATTCAGAGTACTCCTCTACAGGAGGACTCATTATAACCTCTATAACCTTTGCATCGTCATCTTCGCGTCTCTCTCTCCAACGGTCGGGTTGTCTGTTCTTTAACCAGTAGATACAGGCAGTAATATCGGCGGGCATGTATTTATGGTGTCGCTTAACCTTAACCTCGCCAGAGACGCTCTCGGTGTGTACCTCCTCTGTGTAGTCAAAGCCTAGTGCCCGTTGGTATAGTGATGCCTCCACAAGTGCGTCGCTTAATAGTGCGTTATCCTTCAGTATTGCGTCCAATGTGGGAGAAGTTTTACGCTGAGCATTGAGGGTGCTTAGTGAAATACCTATAGCCCTCGCTATTTCCTTGAGTGTCAATCCCTGCCTTGCTAGTGCTCCTATGATATCTAGTTGCTTCTTATCCATATCTAATACCTCCGTTATTATAATATCATAATAGTTATATTAATGTTCCCTAGTTTTTGGGGCACTTTGACAATACCCAATGGACTATGTTACAATGATGTTGGCAGTCGGAGCGAACCATTCGATTGACTATTATTAATAAGAGGTGCGATATGGACAAACAAAACAATGAATTAATGGCTTTGCTTAAGTCGGTTAATGAGCAGTTAGGCGGATTTGGTGCAAGGTTGGACGCATTAGAATCCAAGAAAGAAGAACCTAAGAAAGAAGTAGAGACTAAAATCCTGCTACCTGAAGAAGTTATCGCTAGTAAACTTGAAGCCAAAAAGGCTAAGGTAGCAGAAAAAGATGTTATTAAGAATGATGGCAAAATCGAGATGAGAGAAGCAGACAGTTACGGTAAAATTAAGGTGATGACCTTACGCAACAAGTCATCGCTCATCAATTATATCCATCACATTACGGCTATGGGCAATTTGAAAAGTGGTACGGTTAAAATCCAGTATAAAGGCTCCATTGGTACTGATGGATTGTTGAAAGAAAACAGCAAGGTTGTTCAGAAGGGTGAACCACTCTCATACGATGATATTGCTAAGGCTTGGAATGTATTCCATCTTATACCAAACGATAGCATAACACTTTATAATTATCACACTAGCGATATTGTAATGATGTTGTCAGTCATCAAATAGCAGATGTTTACTGCTTAGGTGCTCTTATATGAGAGCACCTTTTTTTTTGCCTTTTTTTGAGTCACTTAAGGTTTACGCCTTAAGTGGCTTTTTTTTTGCCTATTATTCCATAGCCCTGGAGAGCCTTTTTTTGGGTATTTTATGTATTGGTAGTATCTACATATTACTGATACGTAAAAACATCAAATTTAGCCCTCTCAGTGCGTCCTATGGTCTATATCTATTGACGGTCACACTGCTCATTCAGGTTGCCATCTGTTGATATTCTCTTAAGTACGGAGCATATATCTTCATAGGTCTTATATTATTATATTTATATAATATATATATTACGAAAGTTTAGTTGTAGGTGTTTTTTGGTCACTTAAGTCCGTTAAATGATACATACTTACGGTATTGATAGAGCTCTTAAGATATAATAATTATAATATATAATATTTATAATATGCTAATTTAGTGGCACCTTGACGGATTCCAATGGTCGTTGTATAATGGAATTGACAGTCCATTGGACTGATTATTAGTTATAGGAGGCACGATATGGACTTAAGAAGATATGAGCATCTTAGGAAGGACTTCAAGAAGTATAAGGATATGGCTTTCTTCGAGTCGGCTACTAAGTATGTGGCAAAACACACCATTATGATAGGTGATTCTTACGGTATGTTGCTTGATAATGTAGGATTATTTATCGATAAATGGGAAAGGTACTGTTTGGTACTTGCTTGTTATGAGGCTATTCACAAGGGAGAGTACACACAATTAGGACAGATGGTTTTCGCAAGAGAAGTATATTCATTCATACTTGACGAGCTAAAACCTGATGTTAAGAAATTATTAGGAGGTGAATAATGAACAGATACGGGAATTGTGAATACGAGAGAGTGTCTAAAAGGACTGCTCGTAGGTTGTTCAATGAGGGAACTACGGTATATGCCTTGCCTTGTAAGATAAGGCTTGTTGATAATATGTGGTGTCCACTTATGTGTTTAGGAAGTGCGACTAATAACTATGACAATTTTGATAGTTTGTCTAATGAGTGCACCTATTATAACTGCAACTCGGAAACAGGGTATTATTTAG
>CAYNYC010000052.1:1982-10862 GCA_964401415.1 uncultured Erysipelotrichaceae bacterium | reverse complement strand
GTGCAGGTATTACAACCACCAATTTCTTCCACTATACCTTCTAAACATATAGGACAGATATCGCCAACTTCAATACCGATGTTACGGTCTTGGCGGTCTGATCTTAAGCCAGTTTTCTTTTCTTCGGGTTGTTTTTCTTTAACACTTACACCAAAATCTCTGACAAGATCCATTTGTGCCCAAGTAATATCTTCATCGTTGGATAAGGTTAATACTTGCGAATCGCGAGAACCGTCGACATAAACAGTTCCTCCTTTGGCGCCTCCATCATAGAGTCTTTCATAGATCTTTTGAACTTGGCGAACAGTAAAGCCACGAGGGGCATTAACAGTCTTTGATATCGATGAGTCAATCCATCGTTGAATTGCACATTGAGTATCCGCATGCTCTTCAGGACTTAGTTCCATGGCACTGACAAATATATCAGGAAGAGTTTCTCTGGTATGGTCGGGATTAAATGATAACCATTCTTCTACGATTCGTGCGTTAACTTCAAAGAACTTGCCTAGTCTTCCTGAGCGGAAATATGTAAATGAGAAGTAAGGTTCTAAGCCAGTTGATACACCAATCATCGTTCCTGTCGATCCTGTAGGAGCGATCGTTAGAAGATGGCTATTACGTATACCATATTTCAATACACCTTGTCGGATATCCTCGCTCATATTTTTCATATAACCGGTTTCAATGAATTTGGCATTATCTTTCAAGAAAGGGAAACTTCCTTTCTCTTTGGCTAATTCAATTGATGTCCGATAGGCGCTTTCAGCGATACATTTAAATACTTGATCAATCGTTTCAATTGATTCTTTAGAACCGTATCTTTTCCTTGCCCAAATCAATAGATCATGTAAGCCCATAATACCAAGGCCTACTCTTCTTTCACCTAAGGCTTGAACACGATTAGCTTCTAAGAAGTAAGGAGTATCATCAATAACATTGTCCTGCATACGTACGGTTAGACGGACACTGTTTTCCAATTTATCAAATAAGATATCACCTGTTTGTTTATTTACAAAATTAGCTAGATTGATCGCCGCTAGATTACAGACACTATAAGGTGCTAAAGGTTGTTCGCCACAAGGATTAGTCGCTACAACTTTTTGACCATAGGCTTTGGCGTTCGTCATTTCATTAGCGTTATCAATAAAGAAGATACCAGGTTCGGCAGAATATGTCGCACAGAAACAGATTAGATCCCAAATATCACGGGCTCTTACTGTCCGATAGACCTTGATACCATGGCCTAATGCTTCCCACTCTCTAACATCGCCAATTTCATGCCAGATTCGATCGTATTCAGCTTTCTCTTGTGGTGTATAACTTTCAAGATCAGGGAAACGTAGATCAAAAGTTAGATCATTTTTAACAGCGTGCATGAATTCTTTAGTGATCGTTACAGAGATATTAGCGCCATTTAGAAACTCTGATTGTTGTACTTCAAGTTGACCACCATTCATTAATATTTCACGCGCGTAGTCCACTACATGAGCTGGAGCTGATTTATTATCAAGTACAGCTTCATACATTTCACGCTCTATGCGAGAAAGAGGAGTAAATTTTAATTTGCGGTTTGCTTGTTCGCGAACAATTTCATCTTGTGAGTTTTCCGACAACCATTTTAGTACGCGTGGATTCTGCATCTTAGAGATAATAAACTCAATGATGTCAGGATGCCAATCAGCTAACATGATCATTTGGGCACCTCTTCTTGAGCCACCTTGTTCAACTAAATTGGTTAAGTTAGATATATCATTTAACCAACTAACAGCACCACTACTTTTACCACCAACCTCTTTTGCTAAAGCAGATTTAGGTCTAAGTGTTGAACCATTAGTTCCAACACCACCACCTCGAGACATGATCTCCATGACTTCTTTACGATGATCAGCGATACCACCACGTGAGTCGTTGACAAATGGCATAACAAAACAATTGAAATAAGTAACTTTAGTTCCACTACCAGCGCCATATAAGACGCGGCCAGCTGGAACAACGTTTAAATTTTTAAGTTCATTCGCAAACAACTCACTGTATTTTGTTTTTAATTCTTCAGTTTGTTCAGTACCAGCTAACGCCTTACCTACTCGCTTAGCAATTTGTTCATAAAAGATTTCAAGCGGTTTGTCGATATCACGGAAATGTCTTTTGATGAGTCCAGTCTCTGCTTCTTGGTCATCTTCCAATGTCGCTCTAAATTCCTCATCAATTTCGATGAGAACTGTTTCTTCTTTGTAATCGACTTCTTTAACTAGTCCAATACCACGTGCTGGATACTTAATGTCTTCTTTGATGACGGTTAAAACAATGTCACCAACCCCTAAACTACTCAATCTACGGTCTTTTTGAGCATATCTATCTAACATTACTAGACGCGATACACCTTCATGAGTGGTAGAAAAATCGTTTTCTATCTTAAAAAGATAGGGGAAATCTCTTTCTATATCAGCGTTAAGTTTCTCAATGGTTGCTTTTGAATAGATCATATAAAGTCCTCCCCTATGACTAATGTTCTTAATAGATTTTAAAAAATAGTTAATTTAATTTTAACATAAAAAATGGACAGCAAATTAATTAAGCTTCACTTTTATATAAAAGTGAAGAGATAATCAGATAGACGATTTAGATATACACCAATATTATGATCTAAGTCGTGCTTTTGATCGTAATGCCAATATACTCTCTCCAACCTTCTAGCGATAGTGCGAGTAAGGTTGATGATACTCTTATTATAATCGTTATACGGATAAGAAAAAATGTTAATATGATGAAATGTGAAAATTATTTCTTCAAGTTGTTTTATTCTAGTTTGATCAAAGGTTGTTTGGTAGCCAGCAATGATCGCAGCTATCGCTGAAAGATCATTCACGAGCATCTTAAATTCATCTTTTTTAGTTAGAGTCTGACAAATAACAAGATGGGCTATTAATTCATCAATCGTTCCCAAAACATCAAAGACAATATCAGTTTTTGATAAACGGGTATCTTTGATATTGGATGATCCAGTATCACCGCCTTTAGTCGTGATGGCCATAAGCTACCTCCAATCGTTGATAAATATTCCGAAATTGTTTATTTATTGGTGTAAACAGTAATAAAACAATAATATAATTAGATGCCATATGAATCAAGTCAAACGCTATGCCTTTTAACCAATAAGCATAACCAGCGTTAATACCATAGAGCAGAGCCCATTGAAGGGCAAAGAAAAGACCAAAGGCTAGACCCCAGCATCCAGCCAATAATGCCCAAACATCCGCATTATCTTTAATGATCTTTTTAGTGATACTTACAACCAAGACTAATAGGCTCCAAATCCAAAGATAACCGATCATCCAGTCAGAGATTCCCCATATCAATCCTTCAATGATCGTAAAAACGATAACGATCAAAAAAGCGTCACTTGTGCGTAGATTTATGGCATAGATGATGAATAATAAAGTTACTACTTCAACATTTGGCACAAACGCTAATACGACTTGGGAAGCGACAGTTGTCGCTGCTAACATACCGATTACGGCTACTCTTAAGATTGGTTTCATTCTATAGTAGATGTATATGAAAAGACAAAGATATCTTCATCATAGATAGGACAACTATCAATACCAGGACAAAATTCAGCTTCTTTACATTCAATGTTGTTTTCAGAATCATACAACCACCAAGGACCACTAGCCCAATCAGTGGTTTCGTACCCATTTATGGAAGTTAAACTTCTACCATAAGGGTCACTTACATTTCCGGTTAAACCAATCTGTAATTCATCGCCTTTATCCATTTCTAAAAGAAAATCAGCTAATATTTCCGTTTCGGTTTCAACTCTTTGATCAAAGATCGTTTTCATTGATCCATCTTCTTCTTGAACCTCAATGATCAATTGGAGTTCTTTTACTCCATCTTGCGTATTAGGTTGATAAAAAGTGCGATAAGCAAAGTAAGCTGAAGTTGCTAAAACAAGGGCTAAAACAACTTTCAATAGAGTCTTCTTATTCATAAATTTACCTCTTTTCCTAAAAAAACACATTTAAGAAATGTGCGAAAAAGACATAAATGTCTTTTTCTCTTTTACCCAGAAGATAAAAAGGATTTCCATATCGTGGCAGGTCTACTGGCTCCTACATCGTTCGCTTCGAACCCTTCCCGCTTTGTTAGCAGTGGTTATTATCGATTTGTCCGTAGATACAGTTGCTGGGACAGCTTTGTTTATTCAAATTCCCTATTAAACTTGCGTACCACCGTATGTAACTAAATTATAGATAACCAAGGCTGAAATTACAACAAATATCACAGATAATATTTCACTCTTAAAAAAATGTGGTAAAATGGAGAGAATAAAAGGAGAATCTATGAATTATGCTGTATTAATCGTTGCGGCTGGAAGAGGAAGCCGGATGAACTTAGGTTACAACAAGGTTTTTTATGAAATTGAAAAAGGTGTAACTGTCTTACAGAAAACATTAACACCGTTTTTAAGTGATGAACGTTGTAAACAGATAATTGTTGTATTAAATAAAGATGATATGGGCAAACCTTTTAAGAAAGAGTTTGGTCATTTAATAAGAGTATTTGGAGGGGCTACAAGACAAGAAAGTGTCTATAATGGATTAATGGCAATCAAAGAAGATTATGTGTTGATCCATGATGGAGCTCGACCTAATATTAATCATGAGCAAATTGATATCTTATTAGAAACCCTTGAGCAAGAAGAAGCCTGTATCTTAGCGATAAAAGCTAAAGATACTCTTAAAAGAGTAGAAAACGGTTATGTCATTGAAACAATCAACCGTAGTGATATTTATCAAGCACAAACTCCGCAAGCATTCAAAACACAGTTAATCATTGACTGTCACAAAAAAGCAGCTAAGCTTAATACCCAAGCCACAGATGACAGCCAGTTAGTTGAGCTGTTGAGTGATGTAAAAGTGAAGGTTGTCTATGGAAGTGAAGATAATCTAAAATTAACTACACCCAAAGATCTTGAACTAGTAATTAAATGAAAACCAAGACAAAACGCCGTTTTATCATAAGTACAGTAATCCTATCAGCTGTTAGTATGGCTTATATTGATGCGATCATTCAACCACCATATCTTCAAAAATCACTTTTGAAGATTGTTTTGTTTTTGATTGTACCAATGGTTTATTTTATGATAAACAAAGATGAAATAAAACACTTAAAGAAACTATTTAATATTCAAAAAAAACCAATGATCAAAGCATTCATCTTGGGATTGGGTGTATACACAACCATAATTTTAGCTTATTTTCTTTTTAGTGATTTTATTGATCTAGCTAATATCAAAGAATCATTAAGTTTAAGCATGGGGGTAAATGCCGATAATTTTATCTTTGTGGCATTATACATATCCTTTATTAATTCTTTATTGGAAGAATTTTTCTTTCGTGGTTATGTTTTTGTAATTCTAAAACAACATGTCAAAAAGTTATACGCATATTTATTTAGTGCGATTCTTTTTTCTTTATATCATGTTGGAATGATACAAGGATGGTTTGATTTTCATATCTATATACTAAGTATGTTAGGACTATTTATTGGGGGTCTAATCTTTAACTATCTAAATGATCGTTGGAATAGTATTTATCCATCTTGGTTAGTTCATATGTTCGCTAATTTAGCGATTAATACAGTTGGTCTAATTTTATTTAAAATTCTATAATGCTAAGTGTAAATCTTTAATATTTTTTGAATTATGTTGTTATAACTAGGATAAAGATCAATGATTATCCTATAGTAGATTGTCTTTTTCTGTGCTATATTCAACTTAGAAATGATGGTAAAATTATGAAATATTTAAACAAGATGATTGCGCCAGTAATAATTACGATTCTATTTATTATTTATTTTGTGGGTATTGCTCTATCAATGTCCGTCATCAATGAATTGCCTTTTCTATATAAAGTTTTGTTTGTTGTGATTCCATTTTTAATGGCAATCGTTATGATTGTTGTTTTAATCGGTAGAATCAAAGAGATAAGGAGCGGTGAAGAAGATGATCTTAGTCAATACTGATTATATTAATGGTAAAGAATTGGAAATGCTTGGATTAGTAAAGGGTAGTACCATTCAATCAAAGAATATCGGTAAAGATATTACACAAGGATTTAAGACTTTGATTGGTGGAGAATTGAAAGCCTACAATGAAATGATGAATGAAGCAAGAGCTTTAGCCACCAAACGGATGGTTGAAGAAGCTGAATCATTAGGGGCTGAGGCAGTTGTTAACATCAGATATGCATCAGCGGCTATCATGCAAGGCGCTGCTGAAGTAATGGCTTATGGAACAGCGGTTAAGTTTAAATAAGTATCATAAAAAAACGGCTAGATTTATATCTAGTCGTTTTTGTTAGATTAAGATAATAATTATCTTATTGTATTAGATCAAAACCTGTTTGATAAGCATCAATCAAATCTGATTCTTGAGCAGCGCTCATACCACCAGCGTTGGCATCGTGGGAATCAACAGTACCAGTGTGGTCATAAACAATTTCTCCACTTAGGAAGTAATAAGCACTTGGTACATAAAACATTGGGTAACCTTCATTATCAAATTCGATATAATCTTTTAGATGTTCAATCAATGTATCAAATTCAGTTTCGAAGGTCTCTTTTGGTTGTTCATCACTAAAGTTAATGTAATAAGCATCGGCTGTATTTTCTTTAGCGACTTCTTTGAAGACAGGCATAGCATAATGACACCAAGGACAACCGTCCATTTCAAAGATAATGACAAAAGTCTCATCGTTATCAATTCTGTTTAATAATTCTGTTAGACTTATGTTTACTGCTTCATTAGTAACAGTTCCGTTTGGTTGATCATTTTCTTCTGGTTGTTTTGGTGTGCATCCAGCCACAATAACAAGTAATAATAATATAAGTAATAGTTTTTTCATTTTTCCACCTTTCGCTCATTACACTATAATTGAATACATTTGTCAATTGAAGTAATATATAATTATATAAAAGGATGGTGGCGTAATGAAAATAGCAGTAATTACCGATAGTGGCAGTAATGCCTTTCAAGAAAAGGTAGAGATGCCGGGCTTGTATGTATTACCTCTTACGATAACCGATGATGAGAATACTTATCTTGAAGGAGTCAATATTTCAGTTGATGAAACTTATGAATTAATGGCCCAGGGGAAATTACTTAAAACATCACAACCGCCTCTTGGGTTGATTGAAGAGCTTTTTATTCGTTTAAAAGATGAATATGATCTGCTGTTTGCTGTTCCGATAACAAGTGGTTTATCTGGATGTTTGAGTGCTATGAGTGCAACAGCTAAACGCTTCGATATCGATTTTGATTTCTTTGATTGTTATTCAACAGCATCAAACCAACTCCACCTAGCTACCTCAGCTAGAAAAATGTTTGATCAAGGAATGGCTGTTGATAAGGTCAAAGAGATATTGAAGGAATCCGCTGATAATAGTGTTACCTTTGTCTTGCCTGTTGATATGAAACATTTAGTACGTGGTGGTCGTTTAACTAAAAGAGCCGCAACATTAGCTGGTTTATTTAAGATTGTTCCTGTATTGATCGTTAACGAAGGCTCAGGTGGTAAAAACGATGTCTTTGATAAAGTAAGAACACTGAAAAGAGCTGAAGAAAGAGTTATTACTTATTTCCGTGAACACGGTGTTGGTAAGGGTTATCGCATCTGTGTCGCCCATGTGCGCAATCAAGCTGAAGGAGAAAGCATGGTTAAAAGAATGGAAGAAGCGTTCCCTGAAGCAGATATCTATCTTACAAGTTTAATCTCAACAGTCGGGGTTCATACCGGCCTTGGGTGTGTCGCATTTCAATATATCAAGAAAATCGAACTCTAAGAGTTCTTTTTTTGGCTAAAGGCTTGTCAATAAGCAATAAAAGTATTAGAATGATGTTAGCACTCTATTTGATTAAGTGCTAAAGGAGGACATATGAAAAAACAATTTAAGGCTGAATCCAAACGGTTGTTGGATTTAATGATCAATTCGATCTATACGCATAAGGAGATCTTTTTAAGAGAATTAATATCCAATGCTAGTGACGCAATTGATAAACTTCATTTCATTTCTTTAACTGATACTTCAGTACAACTGGATAATGATAGTTTGGCGATAACGATCGAGGTTGATTCAGAAAACCGTCGTTTGACAATCATTGATAATGGCGTCGGGATGGATAAAAAGGATCTAGAAAGCAATCTTGGAATCATCGCTCGTAGCGGTTCATTAGAATTTAAAGAAATGTTTGAAAATGAAAAAGCTGATGATATCATTGGTCAGTTTGGTGTTGGTTTCTACTCAGCGTTTATGGTAAGTAAGAAAGTTACTGTTATTACAAAAGCTTATAATAGTGAGCAAGCATACTTATGGGAAAGTAGTGGTCAAGATGGTTATACGATCAAGGAGACGACTAAAGATACCATTGGTACGCAGATCATTTTAGACTTAAAAGATGATACTGAAGATGAAGCTTACAGTGATTATCTAAGTGAATATAAGATCAAAGAATTAATTAAGAAATACTCAGACTATATTCGTTATCCAATAAAGATGCTTGTAAGTAAAAGTCGCTTAAAAGAGGGTAGTGAAGATGAATACGAAAACTATGAAGAGATTGAAACACTTAATTCAATGATCCCTTTATGGAAACGTAATAAAAATGAAATAACGCCTGAAGAATACAATGAGTTTTATAAGAATAAATTTAATGATTTTGAAGATCCACTAAAAGTGATCCATTTCAATATTGAAGGTAATGTTTCATTTGATGCTTTACTATTTGTGCCAAGTCGCGTTCCTTATAATTACTACACCAAGGAATACGAAAAAGGCTTACAGTTATATAGTAAAAATGTCTTTATCATGGATAAAGCA
>CAYNYC010000052.1:0-1882 GCA_964401415.1 uncultured Erysipelotrichaceae bacterium | reverse complement strand
GCACATAAAGACTTATTACAAGATCTATTATTGTTTGTCAGCAGTCAAGATGAAAAACTGGTAACCCTAGAAGAATATGTTAGTAGAATGCCAGAAGATCAAAAAGAAATATATTATGCCAGTGGAGAATCGATTGCGAAGATTGCTAAACTACCACAAACAGAGAAGGTTAAAGATAAGGGTTATGAGATCTTATACCTAACGGATGAGGTTGATGAGTTTGCACTTCAGATATTGATGTCATATCAAGAGAAGAAATTCAAATCGATCAGCCAAGGAAATCTTGATCTTGACAGTGAAGATGAAAAAGAAGAAAGAACCAAGATTGAAACTGAAAACAAAGACTTACTAGAAGCGATCAAAGATCAGCTTAAAGATAAGGTTAAAGATGTTCGCATATCTTCACGCTTAAAGAGTCATCCAGTGTGTTTAGTCGCTGATGAGGGTTTATCGATGGAGATGGAAAAGGTGTTAAATAATCTACCTGAAGGTCCTGGTATGAAGGCTGAGAAGATTTTGGAGATCAATAGTGATCATCCAATCTTTGAAGCGCTCAAGAAAGTACAGACAGATAATCCTGAAGACTTAAATGAATACAGTGAGTTATTATACGATCAAGCATTATTGATCGAAGGCTTTAATATCGAAGATCCTTTAGCCTTTTCAACTAAATTATGTAATCTAATGGTTAAAGCCAATAAATAGTCTATCGCAAGATAGGCTTTTTATTGGTCAATCTTAACAATATAAGTTAAAATATAAGTTAAAGAGGACATTGTGGAAAACAAGGACTATTTACAAAAACAGATAATAACTTATATCGGTAATAAGCGCCAATTATTATTTTTGATCAAAGAAGGGATCGATCTAGTTCGTAAAGAGCTTGAACAAGAAAAGATCTCATTCTTAGATCTTTTTTCTGGTTCAGGAATCGTCGCTCGTTTCGCTAAGCAATACGCTAGTGATTTGATTGTCAATGATCTAGAGTATTATTCATATGTGATCAATGATTGTTATGTGTCAAATAAAGATGATTTAGATATGGATCAATTGCAAGAGTATTATCAATTATTAAAGACAACAGAAGATCAAACTAATTATGGATTTATCAGTGAATTGTATGCGCCTAATGATGATAATGATATTCAAAAGGGAGAGAGAGTATTTTATACCAAAGCCAATGCTCTGTATCTTGATAATATGTTATATAACATTCATGCTCATATTCCAAAAGAGCTACAAAAGTTTTTTGTTGCTCCACTTTTATCAGAAGCTTCAATTCATGTTAATACAGCTGGTGTCTTTAAAGGTTTTTATAAGGGAGTTGATGGTATCGGTAGCTTTGGGGCTAAAGGAAAGAATGCTTTATCAAGGATAATGGGGAACATTAGTTTACCATTTCCTTTGTTTAGTAATTATCATACCAAAAACAAGATCTATCAATGTGATGCTAATCAATTAATCGATAACTTAGACATGGTTGATATCTGTTATCTTGATCCGCCATACAATCAGCACCCTTACGGATCAAACTATTTTATGTTGAATGCGATTGCTAAAAACAGCGCTCCAACTACAATATCAACTGTATCGGGAATACCAATAGATTGGCAAAGATCAAACTATAACAATAAGAAGAAAATATATTCAGAACTGGAAGATCTGATCGAAAGAGTAAAAGCAAAGTATATTCTTTTATCTTTTAACAACGAGGGATATCTTAGTAAAGAAGAACTAATTGAGATGCTTAGTAAAAATGGTGAATTACAGATAATAGAAACTAAGTATAATGCTTATCGTGGATCACGTAATTTGAATAATCGCAGCATTCATGTAAGTGAGTACTTGTTTGTACTAAAAAAATAATTGATAAATTGACCAG
>CAYNYC010000051.1:4773-10883 GCA_964401415.1 uncultured Erysipelotrichaceae bacterium | reverse complement strand
CTCACACTTATTTCCACTTCCTTCTTGAAACGGAATTAACTTTAATAATTCAATACCAAATAAAATATCACCCAATTTATCACCCACCCATGTTATAATTTAAGTGGGTGATAAATTATGCAAAGTGTTGAGAATAGGAGATTGATTCAAATAGTTAAAGAGCTTTGTGAATATGATTCAGAAAAAGAGTGGTTTGAGTTTAAAGAAAACTGGTTTCAAGCGGAAGAGTTGGGACAGTATATTTCTGCTTTATCAAATAGTGCAACAATTGCTGGCAAGAAGTACAGTTATTTTGTATGGGGTATAAATGACAAGACTCATGATATTGTTGGGACTTCTTTTAATTATGATAAAGATGTTAAAAATGAACCACTAAAACATTTCCTTAGTAGACAAGTCAAACCAGATATCAATTTTATGTTTGATGCTGTAATGATTGATGGCAAACGTGTTGTAGTTCTTTCTATTCCTGCTGCTAAAAGTATTCCTACATCATTTAATGATGGTCGCTATATCAGAATAGGCTCGAGTAAATCAAGCCTTCGTAAATATCCACAAAAGGAAGCGTATCTTTTTGAAGTGCTTAGATTTGGTCTTCCAACAATTGAGAACACACCTTCTGAATATCAAGATTTAAAATTTGAACAACTACTAATTTATTACGGTGCAAAAGGTATAAGTTTGAATCACGAAACTTTTAAACGTAATTTATCATTAAATACAGAAGACGGAAGGTACAATATCTTAGCCCAACTTCTTTCTGATAATTCTCATGTTCCAATTAGAGTAGCAATTTTCTCTGGAACAACAAAAGCAGATAATATGTATTCAGTCCGAGAGTTTGGTAATCAATGTCTTCTTTATTCATTAGATGAAATACTTCGTTATGGTGATGTTTTAAATATCATTCAAACTGATGAAAGAGATCGTATAGTGGAACGCAAAGAAGTGCCGCTATTTGCGAATGACGCTTTTCGAGAAGCAATTGTAAATGCATTTGTTCACAATAAATGGATTAATGGAGATGGTCCGATGGTTACTGTTTTCTCAGATAGGATTGAGATACTGTCACGAGGAACACTTGCTCCAGAACAGACCATGGAAGGTTTTTTTGCTGGAGAATCAGTTCCTGTAAATAGAAAATTATCTGAAATCTTTTTACAGCTACATATTAGTGAGAAAACAGGAAGGGGCGTTCCAACAATTATTAAACGTTACACTAAAGACGCTTATGAATTCAAAGAAAATTCTATTGTGGTAAAGATTCCTTTCAATTGGATTAATGTAATGAGTGATAAAGTGGGTGATAAAGTGGGTGATAAAGAAGCGAATCATTTCTTAAATAGAACTCAGATGCGAATACTTGAAGAGATTAGAAATAATGCTAATATCACAAAACCACAGCTCATGTCAGTTCTAGAACTTGGGAAAACGACTATTGATAATGGAGTTTCTATATTAAGAAAGAATGGATATATTGAGAGAATTGGAGCAAATAAAAATGGTTACTGGAGAGTATTAAAAGACTAAATACTCTGCTATTAGCTTGAACGCCTGCAATACGCCAAGTTTACGCCTGTTAGACGATAGTTTATAATATGTTATGAAGACTTGTGAAATTAGACAAACAAAAATAGTCAGTGTTGAAGGCATATGTAGATTTATGAAACCTATCACGGTGTAATCCCTCATATGCGTAATAAGTAGATATTAGATACTACGAAACGGAGGTTTATGATGATAAATTATTTGACAATGTTCAGTTTATACTTTGCTAATATCACAACAGTAGTATTACCGATTTTTATAGTGATCTTTGGTTTGATACGGAAGAAGTTAGATATCGTCAGATTATTGATGGGGATGTTTGTCTTTCTAGTCTTGAATTTATTTATCATGAATCCACTACTTAATTTTATCAACTTGATGTTTGGTGATAATCCATTACTTGCGCAAACGGCCTTTACGATTCCATTATCGGTATTGATCATATCGTTGATTGATGTCTATGGACGTAAATTCTCTTTTAAATATCTTTTACCAAATACTCACTCAAATAAAGAAGTATCATCAATGGCAATTGGTATGGGAACAGGAGAAGTTCTATTTTCAATGGGAATGATGATGTTTACTAATCTAAGTTATGCACTTAAGATCAACAATGGAACGATTTATGATGTCTTATCAGTTGCCGACGCCGAAACGGTAATAAGTAATGCTCAGGCAGCAACAGCTGATACAATCTTATATTATGCCTTTACAGCCATCTTTGTGATCATCGTGAATGTTATATTAACGTATCTTTTAGTAAGAGAGAAAAACAATAATGATCGTCGTTATGTTTTGTTTGCTTTAGCAATGCTAATCATATTTAATGCATTGATCTATATCTTACCGATGTATGGTCAATTTATATTATCGATCATTGTTAGTTTTATATACTGTGGATTATTGATTTATGTGGCTAAGATGAAGATGTTGTTTAGTATTGAAGTAAAACAAGTAACCAAATAAATATTTATAGAGTTTAATACTTATTAGCTCTATCTAACAAAGACAAATAAAACTTCAAAAATAAGATCGTCAAATTTAGTAAATAAACTGACTACCTTTTTAAAATTTAACTTTAATTATTCGCTTTTTAAACAATAAAAGTAGAGCTTATATGGTAATATAAACGTAGTTAGTCTTGTGAGTAACTAACACACGACAAAGGAGGAAAAAAATGAAGTTAATCAAGGTATTATTAGTCATTTTAGTATCTCTTTCTTTAGCTGCTTGTAGTACAACTACAGATGGTGGGGAAAAAGAACCAAGTGAACCAGTTGAGTTAATCGTCTGGAACACTTACACAGAGCATCATGCAGAAGCATACAATCAGATCGTTGCGGATTTCAATGAATCACAAACAGCGGTGAAGGTTGTTGTTCAGCCTCAAGCTTATCAAGATTATGAAGCGAAGATTTTACAGGCTGTTCGAAACGGAATAGGACCGGATGTTGTTAGTGCATATCCTACCGCCGTATCGGCTTATATCGATGAAGATTTAGTAGTTGATTTTGCTCCATATATTAATGGAGAAAATGGCATTGCTGACTTTAAAGATAACTTGATTGGTAATCTTTATGGTGAGATCACTCAATGGGGTGAAGAAGCTATTTATATGATTCCAACTATTCAGACCTCTGAAGTATTGTATTACAATGCTACATGGTATGATGAATTAGAATTAGAAGTTCCAACAACATGGGAACAATTAGAAGCTAATAGCCGTGTTATCTTAGAAAACAAAGGTGTTCCAGGTTTTGGAACTGATTCAGAAGTTGATACCTTCCAAGATTTACTCGTACAAGCAGGATCAGGCTATATTAATCCTGAAACAAAAATGGTTGAATTTGACAATGAAACCACATTAGAACAATTAACATGGTTCTCTGGTTTAGTCAGTGAAGGCGTTTTCCGTTTAGTAGGTGAAGATTTCTATTTCTCAAATCCATTTGGATCTGAAGCGGTAGGTTCTTATTTAGGCTCAAGTGCTGGTGTACAGTACGCACTAGGCGCTGCTGGTGATAAATTCACCGTTGGTGTTGCACCAATGCCACAAATGGGACTTGGGCATGATTATATTCCTTCATGGGGTGGTGGCTACATTTCTTTCAAAACTACTGAAGAAAAGGCAGACGCTGCTTTTGCATTCTTAAAATACTTGAGTTCAACTGATGTATCAGCTAGCTGGGCAACAACTTTAGGAGCTCTTCCTGCTTATAAAACAGCTGTTGAAACTACAGTTTATCAAGATTATTTAAATACTAATATCGCTGCTAAAGCACTATATGACCAATTAGATAGCTTTGGTTGGTTACATAGTATCGCTGGTTCAGCATCAGTTCGTGGTTATATAACAAAGATGGTCCAAGAAGCTAGTACAGGTTTAAAAACTCCTGAACAGGCTCTTGCGGATTGTGTAGAAGCAAGTAATAACGAATTACAAGCATATTAATTATTAGAAGACTTAAAAGAGTTATCGTTTTCGCGATAACTCTTTTATCAATTAGGAGGTATCTATGCATACAGAATTTAAAATGTATTCTGGTACACATACAATAGGTGGAGTTGTTTTTACAGTTACTTATGGTAAAGATCGAGTTGTATTAGAAATGGGATCGGCATATGATCCAACAACTGATGTTTATGATGGAATAGTGATGCCAAGAAATAAGAATTGGTTAGCCGATAAGTTGCGGCTAAAAGGTTTACCCGCGATCGATGGTCTTTACTCTAAAGAAGATCTGAATGGTTATGATGGGGTTGTTGCTTATGAAGATACTGATTACAATTCAGCTGTTTTTATATCACACCT
Source organism: uncultured Erysipelotrichaceae bacterium (assembly GCA_964401415.1). Classification (GTDB taxonomy): domain Bacteria; phylum Bacillota_I; class Bacilli_A; order Erysipelotrichales; family Erysipelotrichaceae; genus JAQUCI01. The sequence continues at coordinate 6,523 of CAYNYC010000051.1, read as the reverse complement.
TCACTTAGATCACATGTCAAACATGGGAACAGTTGCCAAAGAAATTCCGGTTTATCTTCATGAGAAAGCCCAGATAATTGAAAGAGCTTTAGAAGAAACGGGAAAAGGAATAGATAATAATGGACGGAATTATACTTCTTTTGAACCAAATGAATGGATAATGGTTGGAAAAATCAAGGTCTTACCGATTCTGTGTCGTGATCGTGGACATTATGATTTTGCTTTTTTAGTGCATACTCCAGATGGGGCTAAGATTCATTGGACAGGTGATATAACATTACATGATAGTGATAATTCAATGACTTTAAAACAAATGGAAATTGTGAAGAATGATGAGGTTGATGTGCTGTTATGTGAAGCTACATCCTTTATGGATAGTGTTTGGGGGAAGATGTCATCTTATTCAGATGGAAACCCTCAGAATATCAAACCATGTAAAACACCTGTTGATGGTTATTTGACTAATAGTCAATATATTGATGAAATTTATAAACGCATTGAACAAGTCAAAGGATTATGTGTTTTTAATTTCTATGAACGAGAAATGGATGATGTTGAGGATTGTTTTATGTGGGCTAAAAAGACCAATCGTTTATGTGTATTTGAGCCAGAAACAGCGTACATCGTTTATAAGTATCACCAAATAAAACCGTTTGTATATGTGCCAGATAGTCGGAATATTAAGACTATTAAGGATAAAGATTGGTTTAAAGAGTTGTCTCAGAATTGTACGATTGTCACCCTTGATCAGATCAAGTCAAACCCTAGCGGTTATTTCTTACAGAATACTTATCCAAATATTATGGAGTTATTCTCACTGCCAACAGTAGATGCGGCCTATATTCATTATGCTGGTATTCCGATTGGGGAGTTTGATCCAGCGTATAAAAAAATGCGGATGTTAGTGGATAAGGCTGAATTTGAATATGTCAATTTCATGTATACGAAATACTTTGGACATGGGTATCCATGCGAAACTAAATATTTCGTTGATGAAACTAATCCTAAAATGTTGGTGCCCTGTCACTCACTTAACCCAGAAAGACTTTTACCAAAGGATGGTGTGCAATTTATCCCTGAACTTGGTCAAACATATATCGTAGTTCCAGGTGTTGGTCTACAAAAGATAGGAGGATAATATGAAGCTATTTGTATTTATGATGGATGCTTTATGTGCTAGTGATATTGATTTTATGAAGACACTTCCACATTTCGCTGAGTTATTTGAAAAAGGATCTTATGTAAAGAGTATTGAACCAGTGTGTCCAGCATTGACATATTGTTGTCATACATCAATTGTAACGGGCAAATACGTTAAAAATCATGGTATAGTCCATAACGAGATTTTACAGCGTGGTGCGCAAAGCGGCGCATTATGGCATGGTATGAGAAAAGATGTCAAAAGTAAAACTCTTCTTGATTATGCTAGGGAAGCAGGATTGACGACTTGTTCTTTATCTTGGCCGGTAAGCGGTGGTGCTGATTATACTTACAATATGCCAATGATCGTTCCTTATAGCTATAAAGGATGGAATCCTGAAAGTTATCTAGAGAACACCGCTACTAAAAATCTCATGGACAAGTATTTCTGGAAATATGGTCGGTATATCAAAGGTAATGATCGCAGTTTAGATTTATATACAATGGCGATCGCTCCTGATTTAATTCAAGATTTTGGACAACCAGATGTCATGCTTGTTAAGATGTGTGATCTAGATAGTGTTCGCCATACGGATGGTGTATATCATGA
>CAYNYC010000051.1:0-4673 GCA_964401415.1 uncultured Erysipelotrichaceae bacterium | reverse complement strand
CTTGCGTGCTTTATTGAAGTAAGTGATCCAAGCGATGAAGCATTGTTAGCTGAAGTTAAAGCCTATTTAGAAACATTGATTGATGATCCGGTTATATCACTGGCCTTTGTGTATGATGCCCAAGAAGCGTGTGAGAAAATAGGTCTTGCTGGTCCATTTGACTTTGTGATTGAATCTAATAAGAATATAGCGTTTAAAGAAGACTTAGATGGAATATCTATTTGGGGTTCTAAAGAACCAGGTAATCATAAAACTGGTGCAGCAACTCATGGTAGTTGTATCAAAGATAGAGTTGAATCAACAACGCTTGTCGCCGCAGGTCCTGCCTTTAAGCAAGGAGTTGTGGTTGAAGTAGCGGATATGGTTGATGAAGCACCAACTATGGCTGCTGTAATGGGAATAACGATGGAAGATGTCGATGGTAGAGTATTGAAGGAGATATTGAAATAATGAGAGTGACGATCAAAGACCTAACAAAAAGATTTGGCGATTTCACAGCTGTAGATCATGTTAATGCTGAATTTAGTGATGGAAAGCTAATTGCACTACTTGGACCTTCGGGTTGTGGAAAAACAACTATGTTAAATATGTTATCGGGTATCTTGCCATCAACAGAAGGAAAGATTTTCTTTGATGATGAAGATGTTACTGATTTGCCAGCTGATAAGCGTGGAGTGGGTTTAGTTTTTCAAAACTATGCTCTCTATCCACATATGACAGTGCTAGAAAACGTATGTTTTCCACTTCGTATTAGAGGTGTGCCAAAGAAGGAAAGAATTGAAAGAGCGATGAAGTTCATCAATTTAGTACATATTGAAGAATACTTAGATCGTAAACCAGCTGAGTTATCGGGAGGTCAACAACAACGGGTAGCGATTACCCGAGCTTTGATAAAAGAGCCACGTCTTCTATTGCTTGATGAACCTCTTTCAAACTTAGACGCAAAACTACGGGTCGAAATGAGAGAAGAGATTCGTCGAATTCAAAAAGAATCGGGAGTAACCACGATCTTTGTTACTCACGATCAAGAAGAGGCTAGCTCCATCTCCGATTCAATCATGTTACTGAAGCGTGGAGTTCAACAACAGTTTGGATCAGTAGATGAATTGTGCGATAACCCAGTAAATTTATTCACAGCTGATTTCTTGGGGACTCCTACCATTAATCAAGTTCATGGTGTATGGAATGGTAGTGGGTTTGTGGCTGATGGGCAAAACGGAGTTATTCCTTTTGCGGTTGAAATTGCAAAAGGAACGCGTCTTGTTTACGCTTCACGTGCTGAAGCCTTAAATTTGAATTTAGATAGGAAATTTGAAGCAGAAATACTTGAAAAATATAAAGTTGGGAAAGACACTTTAGTGCGCTTACAATATGGTGGCGGAAGTCTTAGAGCGTACACGGAAGATAGAACGATTCAAATAGGTGATATCGTTGGAGTTGGAATGAAAGATGTTGGCATTTTTCTATTTGAAGAGGAAAGTGGAATTCGTCTATTATGAGCTTTATTAAGAAAAACAGAAATGTTGATGCAGATGTTAAGATTACATACAAAACTTACTTAAAGCCTTTTTTGTATTTATTACCTTTCATTATTTCTATTTCAATATTCACAATTTATCCGTTTTTTAATGCGTTTGTTATTTCATTAAAAGAAAACTATAAAGCTCTCAGTGGTAGTTTTACTGGTTTTGGATTTGGTAACTACGACTATGTTTTAACTAATGAAACCTTTCTTTTAGCGTTAAAAAATACTGTTACTTATGTCTTATGGGTTGTTCCAATATCAACTGGATTATCATTGTTGGTAGCTGTAATGTTAAATCGCAAGACTAAGCTACAAGCTTTTTTTCAAACAGCGTATTTTTTGCCATTAGTAACATCTGCGATTGCGATTGGTCTTGTATGGCGTTGGTTGTTTAACTTTGATTATGGATTAATAAACTTTGTTTTATCGCAGTTAGGGGCTGAAGCAATAAATTGGTTAAATAACCCCGGTTATGCCAAGATAGCGCTTATTATTTATGGTATTTGGTCGATGATGCCGTTTACGATCATTTTGTTATTGGCTGGTTTACAAAATATCAATAAACAATATTTGATTGCCGCTCAAGTAGATGGGTCTAAACCAATTCAAACATTTACTTATATTACAGTACCTTTGTTGGCACCAACGATAGGGTTAACCATGATCGTTAATATGATTACTGGTTTCAAGGTATTTAATGAACTATTTGCGTTATTTAATGGTAAACCTGGTCCAGCTTATTCCTTATATACAGTAATCTATTTCATGTATGAGCAATTCTATGTTAAGTATCGTTTAGGAACAGCTGCGGCCAGTGCCATCGCTTTGTTCTTTATTGTTATGATCTTAACGCTTATTCAATTATACATGCAAAGAAAATGGAAGAATTACTAAGGTGGGCACTATGAAGAAAAAGAAACTGAAATTTACAAATTTACTGACTCTAACACTTTTGATGTGTGGAGCGGTTATTATGATCTTTCCATTTTTATGGATGATATTATCATCATTGAAAACCCAAGTAGAAGTAAGTATGATACCACCTACCTTTCTTCCAGCAAATTTTACACTTGAGAATTACATCTTCGCATTAAAGACAGCCCCGTTTGCTCGTTATTTCTTAAACTCTTTATTGGTAACGATAGCTTGTGTAGTAATAACGATGTTTACAACGATCTTGGCTGCTTTCGCCTTTAGTCGATTAAAATTCCCTGGAAGCAATATTATATTTTCTATATTGATCGCGATGATGATGATTCCGTTTGAAATGTTGATCATCACCAATTATACAACGATCGCTAAATGGGGGTTAATGGATAATTTGATTGCGTTGGTCATCCCGTTTACAGCTAGCATTTTTTATACATATATTTTACGTAATTTCTTTTTATCAATACCAGATAGTCTATATTATTCTGCTAAAGTTGATGGTTCTTCTGATTGGAAGTACTTATGGTGGGTTATGGTTCCAATTGCTAAACCGACGATCATTACGATTGCTTTATTAAATACGATTGCTGCTTGGAATTCTTTCTTGTGGACAGTACTTGTTATTAACAGTACTAGTAATAGAACCTTACCGTTTGGAGTCTTTGCGTTTATTGCTGAAGGGGGAGTCCGTTACGAACGATTGATGGCGGCAGCGACGATCGTTGTTTTACCAATGATCATCTTATTCTTATTCTGTCGTAAGTATATTGTTTCTGGCGTTTCAAGAGGAGGAATAAAAGGATAATGGCGATAGTTAACATTGATATTTTAGGACATGCTGATTATAATGGAACGTTTAAGGAAAGTTTAAAAGGGCCGGGATTATTACGTTTTTATGGAGCTATTGAATCAGTACGAAGTTTAAATCCTGATCGAACTTTACTCATTGATGTTGGAGATAATATTTCAAGATCATTATGGAAGGGCAAAGCGGTCATGGAAGGTCTTGATTTGATTGGGACGGATGTAATGACCTTAGGTAATCACGAGTTCGATGGTGGTAAGGAATTCTTAGAGAATGCTATAGAAAACAATCCGTTCCCTGTTTTATGTGCTAACATCTTTGAAAAAGAAACAGATCAAAGAGTAAAAGGGACATTACCGTATGTCATTCTTGAAAAAGATGGCATTAAGATTGGAATTGTTGGCTTAACAACTGAATATACGCCTTATATGGTGGAAAGAAGTGCTTTTGAGCCATATTATGTTAAGCCAGCTAAAGACTTCATGTATGAATATGTACCGCTTCTAAAAGAAATGGGTGCAGAGATCATTATTGCAGCAACACACTTCCCCTTTTATATTGAACCACTAGGAGGAGAATTGATCCAATTTATTGATGATACAATTAGTTTAGGAGTTGATTGTTATATTGGTGGTCATATACCAGGCGATTATGGTGATATCTATAAAGGGGCTGCTGTTCTTAAAGGTGGATTTGGTGGAGATTCTCTACCACATGCGACTTTACAATTTGATACAGAAACCCGTACTGTTGTCGGTAAAAGTGCACGCGTAATAGACGTTGAACATGGTGATTTTAGAGTAAATAATAAAGTAATCGAAGATTTTGTGGAAAAAGTGACGCAACCTTTTGCTCATTTCTTTGATGAAGTGATTGCGTTCAATGAAAATGATCTACCGATGCGCTTATCATATGAAAGCCCTTTAGGTAATTTTATGAGCGATTGTTTAAAAGCGACAGCTAAGACGCAAATTGGTTATATGAACGCTACCAGTTGTGGAGGGACACTACCCAAAGGAAAGATAACACAAGAACATCTTGTAATGTGTAATGGCTTTGATGATCCAATCAAAGTAACGAAAGTCAAGGGTCAAGATATTTGGGATTTGTTTGAACTTGTTTATGTGCCAGAAAGATACGGTAATAATGCTACACTCATCTTCTCGGGATTGATCGTTGAGATTGATAATACCCAAAAGAGTCCTCACAAGGTCCAAAAGATCTCACTAGAGGATGGATCATTGCTCCAACTTGATCAAACATATACGATTGCGACTAGTCGCTATATGGCAGGTGGAGGTAATGACACATCTGAATTTGCTTTACGTTTCAAATGGGAAGATATTGGTATTTCAATGCATGAGGCTTTGTTTGATTATGTAAGGAAATTGCAAGTTATCAAAATGCCAAAAG
>CAYNYC010000050.1:0-10930 GCA_964401415.1 uncultured Erysipelotrichaceae bacterium | reverse complement strand
TTGATAGATCAAATACTCATTGAGCATCATTATCTTATTCTGTTTTGTTTCAAAAATAGTTTGATAATTACCGTTTTTTATATTTAGACTAATTATGAAAGTCGACTTATATTCATTACCAAGATAATGGCCTTTTGAGTAGTAAAGATGATCACCACTTAATCCTAACAAGTTACTTTCACCACCACCATAGACATTGTTATTAAAATGATCACTAATTATTTCATGATATCCATAGTTAAGACTATTATTGCAAATATTAACTAATGCAAAAACTAAAACAAATGTTACTATAACTAACTTATATGCAAAATAGCATCTTTTTTCTTTGCGTTTGATGATAGTATCAATTGTTGGTATCGTTATGACTTTATCCGTTATCATTTTATGATAACTTTGACGAAAGTTATTCAAAGTCATAATCCTCCTTCATTTTTTTCTTGAGCATCGCTCGAGCCCGATGCAAAGCAGAAGTTATCGTTGATTCTTTTTGGTCAACGATTGCTGATATTTCTTTTACTGATAGGTCTTCAAAATAATATAAATGAATCAGTGTTCGATATTTTGATGGTAATTCACTAACGGCGTATTCTAGTTCACTTTTTTGGTGATCGTTAGATTCATAAATATCAATGTTTTCTATACAAACCACATGATTATACCACTTGGTGCGCCATACCCCACGACATCTAAACAAAGCCACTTTGAATAGCCACCTTTTCAAATGTAATTCTGTTTCAAAATGAACTTTGGTAGTATATAGGCTAAAAAATACTTCCTGACAGATATCTTCTACACATGAAACTGAATCCAGTCTCACATACACAAATCGATAAACTAACGGATAGTATATTTCTACAACTTCATCAAATCTTTTGTTTATTCCGCTCACATTCATAACATCTTACAACTTCCCTAAGATATTACGATTGAACTTGTCCATTGATATGTATTACCACCATATGAAACAAAGGATAAATTCGAAGAAGTTGTCGTGATGACGTTAACTGTAGCTGAGCTATAAGGATCCATTAGTTTATACATAGCGTCATTGTTACCACTAGTTAAATAATAAACACCTTTGATGATCACCATATGTCCTGATCCTGTACCTATTCGATCACAAGCTGCTATAATTGGATGATTGTTACCGATATGAGTCATCGCGTTATTAAAGCCTAATGAATAAGTATATAGATTATTATTGACATGATAAATATTGCTTAGGTAACTTGAAACATTTTGGATAGAAGCCATATTATAATTGCCTGTTTGAGATACAACCGAAGAAGTGGTTATATAGGTTCCCTTGAATTGAATAATAGCCGCCATACAAGCTGCCCAACAATCAACACTACTGTTCATGCTCTTGTATGGTAAATTCATTATTTCATTACCATAATCCATTATGGATAAAACATAAGGTTTAATTATGGGCTTACCTAAAGAGGCGTTGCTGATATTATGGATTAACAAGCCCTGTATCACAAACACTTGATCATTATGAAAGATCAATTCGAAATCACTATTCACATCGATGATTGAATTTAAAACATCGGCATAATATGCACCGATTGAATAGTTTCCATTAGCATCTTCAATGATAAAGCCGATTAGTTCATTAGTATCATAAACTGGAAAGATCTTTAAGTATGACATGTTTGAACTATCAACGAAATAATAATTTAGCTCGTCCTTGATGTGATAATCTTTACCAGACTGATAAAGATCAGATAATGCCAGCATATCATATAAGAATAAGTTTTCATTAACCCTAACAGCGTTGATCGGTATCAAGAAATTGATAACGATAGTTATTATAATAAATAGTTTCATTTTTTGATTATACCTCCTTATAATATATAATGGTCAAAAAGAAGGTAAAATATCTCAAAATAAATAATTTATTTCAAATTTTATGCTTGTTTATAAAAGCTGACTGACTCGCAAATCAAAAAAAAGCTTAATAACTAAGCTTTATTTAATAATGGTGGAGGTTGACGGGCTCGAACCGCCGACCCTCTGCTTGTAAGGCAGATGCTCTCCCAACTGAGCTAAACCTCCAATAACTGCTTTAATAATATAACACACATCAATATAAATGACAATATATTAATTGATCTTATGTTATCATTTTATGATTGTGCTATACTAATAAAGAATTGGAGGAATAACATGTTAAAAGTCTATAATAAAACTGCTTTAACCAAAAAACAACGCTTCAATAATGCCTTACTGTATGGAATTCCTACAGCAATTGGCCTAGGTTTAGCGTATGGCATAATCGCAAGTATCATTAGGATACAGTTCTCAATCGTTTTTATTGGTATCGGTTATTTGATAGGAAGAGTAATCTTAGAAAAAGGTAGAGGCGTCCAACAACGTTTTTCCGTTTTAGCTGCTATATTGGCTGTTGTTAGTTTCTTAATAGCTGATCTTGTGGCTGCTTATGGATTACGGATTTTCTTATATCCAATGATCTTACCATCTGCTTTTTTAAGTATTATGATTAGCTGGTTAAATATCGTATCGCTAAGTGGTATCTTATCAATTGCCTTTAAAATTGCTGGTATCTATTATGCATATATCAATGCAAGGATAGCTTAAATGTTTTACCGACAAGCTTGGGAAGAGATCAATCTTGATCATCTTGACCATAATCTAGACATCATCAATGATAAGTTAGGTGATAAAGCCCTTATTGCCGTCATAAAAGCTAACGCTTATGGTGTTGGTGATTATCAGGTCGCATTATGTGCTATCGCCCACAATGCTAAATATTTGGCCGTTTCATCTCTTGATGAAGCTATATCATTAAGAAATAAAAACATTACTTGTCCTATCTTGGTGTTAAATTATGTATCTGCTCAACATCTTTTTGCTGTTATCAAACATGATATTACGATAACTGTAACATCTCTTGATCATGCTCAAAAGATCAAAGCAAGTTTGGTCACTAATCTCAAATTACATATAAAAGTCGATACGGGGATGAACCGAATCGGCTTTAAAAAGATTGAAGATCTCAAAAAAGCTTTAGCTTTATTGAGTAGTGAAAATGATATTGAAGGAATCTTTACTCATTATCTTGATAGTGGAAATAGTGATGATAAAACTACACTGTCTCAGTATCAACAGTTCTCTAATATAATTAATGAACTAAATTTTGATTTTAAATATATACACTTGGCTAACTCAGATGCGATCATTGGCTTTGATGATTCAATAAGTAACGCTGCCAGAGCTGGGATTGCGTTATTTGGTATATCAAGTTTTAATAGTGACCTTAAACCCGTTTGCTCATTCTACACAAAGATCACTCATATCAAACAGGTCACAGCTGATGATACTATCAGTTATGGTGGTACTTATCAAGCTAAGGACAATGAATGGATCGCTACTATCCCCATTGGCTATGCTGATGGTTTAGATCGAAGAAATCAAGATCAATATGTTTTTGTAAATGGGTACTTGGCTAAGATCGTAGGACGTATCTGTATGGACATGTGTATGATCAGTTTACCTAGATATGAACCAATCGATACTATCGTTGAGATCTTTGGACAGAACATCACTATTGAAGATGTAGCCAAACGGATTGATACGATCCCCTACGAAGTACTAACATCTATTAGTGATCGAATATCAAGAGTGTACAAACGTAAATTCAAAATAGTTGAGATAGATAATCCAAGACTTGAGAAGTAAATATGATAAAAAAAACGACGGAATCCGTCGTTTCTTTATTTAATTATGAATTAAACTATCTTCTTACGATATTCAACCATTTCTGGTTCATTAGCCCAAATCCAGTGTCCTGGTTTTACTTCTTGCCATGAAGGTTTATGAACTGAATAATCGTGTGCTGATTCTTCATAAACGATCAGTTTCTTATTTTTTTCAATCTTTGGATCTGGCATTGGTACAGCCGATAAAAGTGATAATGTATAAGGATGTAGACTATTAGCAAATAATTCTTCTGTTGGCGCTAGTTCAACGATCCTACCCTTATGAATAACGGCAATTCGATCAGAAATATAACGCACAACGGATAAATCATGAGCAACAAATATGCAAGTCAGTCCAGTATCTCTTTGGAGGTTCTTGAGTAGGTTTAATACCTGAGCCCTTATAGAAACATCTAGTGCTGATATTGGTTCATCAGCGACCAACAATGACGGTTCCATGACCATTGCTCGGGCAATACCAATTCTTTGTCTTTGTCCACCAGAGAATTCATGCGGATATCTTGTCATGTGTTCTTGTAATAATCCAACATCTAGTAAGGCTTTCTCAACCTTTCTTAACCGATCTTCTTCACTTTCATAAAGATGGAAGTTATAAAGTCCTTCAGATACGATGTAATCAATAGTTGCTCTTTCGTTTAAAGAAGCAGCAGGATCTTGAAACACCATCTGAATATTTCTCACAACCCATTTGTCTAGATCGCGAGTTATCTTACCACTTATTTTTTCACCTTTGAAGATTATTTCTCCATTTGAAACGGGATTGATTCTAACGATTGCTCTTCCAATCGTTGTCTTACCCGAACCAGACTCACCAACTAATGAAAATGTCTCACCTTCATAAACATCAAAATTGACATCAGAAACAGCTACAAACTTTTTCTTACCAACTTGGAAGGTTACTTCTAAATCTTTGACCGATAACATTACATTACGTTCATCCATTATAATTACCTCCTTCGCTTACGATTGACATCAATCTTTCATGAAGTCCACGAATTTCAAGCGGTGGTTCAACTTTGGGAGCACGTGGATCTAATAACCAAGTTTTAGCGCGATGAGTTTGCGAAACCTGGAAAAAAGGCGGTTCTTCTTCAAAATCAATTTGCATCGCATAAGGATTTCTTGGCGCAAAAGCATCACCAATCACTTCATCATACAATGATGGAGGGGTACCAGTAATCGCATATAAATCTCTACCTGGAACACCTAATTGTGGTAAAGAAGATAATAACGCCCAAGTATAAGGATGTTTGGGACGATAGAATATATCATCAACTGTTCCATATTCAACGATCTGACCAGAATACATTACAGCAACTTTATCCGCTACATTCGCTACAACTCCAAGGTCATGGGTAATATAGACAGTTGTGAATTTATATTCTTGTTGTAAATTCTTGATCAATTTAATGATTTGTGCCTGTATTGTAACGTCTAAAGCTGTAGTAGGTTCATCACAAATCAAAATTTTAGGACGACAAGCTAAAGCAATAGCGATAACGATTCTTTGACGCATCCCTCCTGAATACTGGAAAGGATATTCATCAAATCTTCCAGCCGCATCAGGAATTCCAACCCTATCCATCAATTCAATAGCCATCTTCTTGGCTTTCTCTTTTGTTTCACCTTGGTGCTTCATAATCACTTCGATAATTTGATAACCAATCGTTCTAACTGGATTAAGCGAGGTCATTGGATCTTGAAAGATCGTTGCGATCTTTTTACCACGAACGCTTTCCCACACTTTATCATTCTTAATCTCTAATAAATTTCTTCCTTCAAAGATAATCTCACCCTTACTGACACTTCCGTTAGAATCTAGCATTCCTGTAAAAGTCTTAGTAAATACCGATTTACCACTACCACTCTCACCAACAATCGCAAGCGTCTCTCCATCATAAAGATCCAAAGATACACCACGAATAGCTTTTAAAACGCGATTTCTAACTCTAAATTTTACTTCAATATCACGGGCTGATAAAACAACATTCTTTTCCATATTTTATCCCTCCCTTACATGTAGTGGGTTCGAGGATCACTGGCATCTGCCAATGTCTGACCAACTATGTACAACGAAACAGAAATGATGGCACTAATGATAACTGGTGTCCAGAACAAATAACTGGCACTAGACATGTATTGAGCAAACTCACTGATCATTCTTCCCAATGATGCATCTGTTTGTGATAATCCCATTCCTAAGTATCCTAAGAATACTTCATATGAGATAAACATTGGCACATCTCTAGCAACCGACGTAACGATAACCGATACTAATTGAGGCAAAATGTTATGCGTAATAATTCGCTTAGTCGGAGTTCCTAAACAACGAGAAGCAAGATTATACTCACGGTCACGAATGATCATAACTTGGATACGAATGAAATAAGCTGTTCTTAACCAAGAAGTAACCGATAAAGAGAAGATTAATTGCCACATACCTCTACCCAATATATACATCAAAACGATTACTAACAATGTAAATGGAATATTAGCAGCAACATTGTAGATTTCAAGCATAATCTTATCAACTTTTTTCGAATAACCCCAAAACGCACCAACGATAACTCCTAATACGGTTGTTATGAAAGTAGCTATGAAAGCTATCGCTAATGAGTTTCTGGTTCCAGCCCATATCGCATCAAACAATGAGTTACCAACATTATCTGTACCAAACAGAAATTGCATATTTGGTCTGATAAAACGCATCGAGAAATCATTGATATTTGGAGTATAAGATGGCGAATATGGATTAAACATCGGATAGATTAAAGACATCAATATAATACTAGCAGAGATAACAAACATTACGATTGCTACTTTGCTACTTAGAAAACGACGTAAAACACTTTTCCAATATGAATATGTGGGAGCTACGATACGCTCAGAAGCTTTTTCTTCTAGCTTTACTAGTGTAAATTTATTTTCCATATTAGCGCGAGTCCCCCTTGTTATCTAGTTTGATTCGTGGGTCAACAAATGTAATCAAAATATCACCCAACAATAAAGATAGAACAGACAAGGCTGTCAAGATGAAAGTCAACGTGATAACCATTGAATTATTAAATGATTTGATAGCATCCGGTAACATCTTACCCATACCAGGAATCGCAAATACTGTTTCGGTAATTACTGCTCCACTAATAGCTAAGATAATTGATGCTGGCACACCATTAACGATTGGAATGATCGCGTTCTTTAAAATATGTTTATTGAATATTTCTTTTTGCGATAGACCTTTAGATCTAGCAAATTTTACATAGTCTGAATTCGATTGGTCTACCATATACCTTCTTGTCCAGATCATAAGACTTGCTGTACTTAAAAGACCAAGGATTAAAACAGGTAAAATATAGGACAATATATTACTAAATCCAAATTGTGGGAACTTATCAGGTAAGCCAAAGAAGGTTCCAATCAATTTAACAAAATAGATAAATGCCAATGAAGGCACAGCTATCATGATATTGATATATACTGTTCCAATCTTATCTGCTATTTTGCCTTTGTGACTAGCCATATAGATACCACCTGGTAAGCCAATCACATAAGAGACGATCAATGCTAACACACCAAATAAATATGAAGTGCTGATCATTGAAGGATCTTCGTAATTTAGATTACAATCCGCGTAGTTATTAGTAAATTTTTCTCTATCTAAACGGTCAAGTGTCGATGTTGGTTTATATGCACAACTGTGCAAATCCATTGGTGTATTTGAAGTGTTTCCACTTGGTAAAGTCACTTCTTCATACTCATATGACCCCTGACCTGAAGAAATAACTTCCATTGTTGGAATTCCATTATAACTTGGATATGAGACTCCAAAATTTAATGAAATAAAATTTTGGTGGACAAAAGGAAATTGACCATCAAAATATACTAGATATTCATTCTCACAACCTGAACATTTAAGTGCTGGTACTCCATTGAAGTCCTTTGCGATATAAATTTTTCTTTCAAGATCAGGATTACTGATATCTTCAATCTTATTAGTATGATCGATTACGATCAAATTTGTAAACCAATTATAGATCAATTCAAAAGCATTATACTCACGATATGCATAAAGAAAACCACTTTTTGGAAATCTGTTTACTGTGTATCCTTTGCTTTCGTATTCTTCTTTCAATTGTAATGATTCTTCTGAGCCTACAACCATACAACCAGAATAATCATCACTTATCTTACACATTGCTGCTTGTTCAAGAAAATCAAGATAGCCTAATGATTCCCACTTAGTGTTTTTATACTGTATCATCTCATCAGGTTTAGATCCCAATTTCGACAAATAATTATCTCCAAAAAAGATATTTTCTTTAGGCACTAATGTATAGATCATGACAATCGCGATTGAAACAACAATAAATATTGAAAAAATAGATCTAAATATCCTACCAATGATATATCTTCTCATTTGTTGATTACCTCCTTTATAAGAACATTAAGAGGGATGTTTAGCCATCCCTCTTAATTACTTGACTAATTCAAATTGCGATAGTCTATTAAGATCTGGCAGCTTCCCAAGCAGCCTTAGCTTCATTAAATTGTTCTGTTGTAATAACTTCATCTTGAACAACAGTAAATTTATATTTATCTCCGCCAAGACCTGCTACAGCATAAGGTGCTGTATAAGGAACAACTTTTGTAACTCTTAGAGTAACACTTCTGAAACTCATTGGAGTAATAAATGCTTTTGATAGTAAGAATGCTTCAGCTTCTGCATAAGCATTGTAACGAGCATCAATATCGCTCTTAATTGCATCAGCAGCATCTAACATGTTTGTGTATTCTCTTAAGCCGACTGTTTCAGCAAGAGCATCACTAGCAGCATCTTCACCTTCAGCATAGAAACCAAGAAGAGCTAACATATCACCATTATGTAGGTTATAGATATCAACATATGTTTTTGGATCAACATAGTCAGGACCCCAACCAGCGAATAAGTTAATGTCATAGTTTGTCATAGGAGGATTACCATAAACATTGAAACAATAGTTCATGATATCATCATAGTTCATCAATACAACATTGATTAAGATTTGTCCATTTGTTGCCGTTTCAACAGATTCTTTAACAGAGTTAGCTCTATTAATGTAAATCTGAGAAGCATCATATGTAGGCATATCTAATGTAACTGGGAATGTAATACCATCAGCTTTTGCTTGTTCGATCAAAGCTAAGCTAACTTCTGGTGCAAAGAATGCATCAGCACCATCTGTCAAATCAAGATCGCCATAACCAGTTTCAAATTCATTGAAGTATTTAGAAACCAAAGCACCATATGATTCGCCATCTGTTGTTGTTACAAAGTTAGGCATTGTTAATGTATTACGTACAGTTAATACAGCGTTGGCTTCTTCCATTGATTGCTTTTGATAAGCAACTCTGTCAAAACCAGCTTGTACTGCTAAACGGAATGATTCATTACGTAATGCAGCAGCTGTATTATCTTTTTCTTCTTGAGTAGTCTTAGTCGTATTTGTATAGTTTGTACGGTTCATGTTGTAATGAACAACGAATGTTGTTGATTCGTCAACTTTTACAGTAGTTAGAGTGTCAGCATATTTTTCTTTATATGCATCATAATCTTCCCACGCTGAGACCAATGCAGCTTGAGTATAAGTGCCTTGTTCAAAACCTTTGATTACTGAATATAGATCAGCACCATCATCAAATAACAATGTAACTTTGTTGATGTAAACATGTTCAGCATCCCAATAGTTAGCATTCTTTGTATATTCAATGATTGATTTTGAAGTTAAGCTTGTCAAAATATAACCACCATTATAAAGAATTGAGTCTGGAGCAACAGCACCAAATTCGCAATTATTTACATCAGGTTCGCCAAGCTTACAACCAACGCCCTTTGATTCCAAGAACTCTTGATTGATTGGTAATAAGATACCATAAGTAGTCATTGTGTAGAAATAAGGTACTGATGATGACAATGTATAAACTAGTGTGTAATCATCAACAGCTTTTACACCTACTTCTGCAAAGTCAGTAATCGTACCATCGATGTATTCTTGTAAATTAACAATAATACCTGATACTAAAGCAATAGTCTGTGAATCAAAATCAGCAGCGTGTTGTAAGCCAGCAACAAAATCATGAGCTGTTACTTCAGCATAATCTTCACCTGTTGATGTTGACCAACGTGCACCTTCACGTAAATTAAATGTCCATTCAGTAGCATCCTCATTAGTTTCCCAAGTTTCAGCTAAAGCTGGTACATAATTACCCAAACTGTCGTTTTCAAGTAAACCATCAACGAAGTTTGCTAAATGCACACTATCAGGGTTTTGGTTTGTGACAACATAATCCATGTCATCTAAGTCAGTAGCGAATGTGCCAGTAAAGTCATTTGAAGTTATTACAACTTCTTCGTCTTTGCCGCAACCGCTAAGCAAACCTGCAACCATTAATAGTACTAATAAAACGGTTAGCAATTTTTTCATTTCTATTTCTCCTTCTTTTAAAACCAGAACACTAGTTCTAATAAGTTTAATAGTAAACGTATTTACAAAAATGTCAAGTTTTTCAACCCTGTAAATTGTTTCATTTTTCACACAACTGTCACCTAAAATGATTCACGTGTCCATGTTTTGTAAAGTTTAATATCTTTATATTTGATTCAATATTAACAAAGAATATGTTTGTAAATGACATGGTTTCATGTTTTACTATTGATTAAACCAAAAATATCATAAAAATTATTGTCTTTTGACCATCGTTCGTCTTATTATATAAGAGCTAGTGGAGAAATACCCAAGCGGCTGAAGGGACTGGTTTCGAAAACCAGCAGTAGTCGAAAGGCTAGCGAGGGTTCAAATCCCTCTTTCTCCGCCAATTATTGGATTACAGTGATAACTGTTAATTATAAATAGCGATACATATAGTATGTGTCGCTTTTATATTTCGATCGTATCTCCAGTGCTTAAAATTATACACTTATCCTTGAATGCTTTTTTCATTGAAGCTATGGCCATCAAGCCAGTGCAATGTAAGGGAACTAAATGTTTAATATTCATTTTTTCTAGTGCTTCAATCGTATTTGCTAATCGCTCATCATCAACTTTTTCCAAATGCATTCCAGCGACGACAGTATCAATTGGAATATTTAAAAATTCCTTTTGTACATATGATAAACAGTTGATTATTCCAGGATGTGCACAACC
>CAYNYC010000049.1:6150-11060 GCA_964401415.1 uncultured Erysipelotrichaceae bacterium | reverse complement strand
TTTAAGCTGAAAATGGATGCCTAATTTGTATTATTATATTTGATCTAAAACTCCACAACATTTTTTGACACATTTCTTGTTAAATATTATATTCGCGTAAAAGAAGTACAACTAAAAAAGATATTTATTTTAGTTTAATGACACATCTTTTAATATGACGCTATTATAAATCCCTTTGAGAACATCTTGTTTTAATGTATCATCATCTAGATTAATAATCGAAGGAAAACCACCATAATTCAGATATTCATTGAATGCATGTAGAATATCTTTTTCAGATTCTAAGTTTTTTATACTCAACAATTTCATGGAATGAAAAAGGATAGACTTTGATTTCAACGTATCTTCCAGTTAAATATGTTGCGAGTTCACCTGATAACAATGTGCATTTGATCCAGTAATGTAAATGTCACAATCATAAACCACTCTTAAACCATTAATCAGTTTTTGCCATTCGCTAACTTCTTGAACTTCATCAAATAAAAAATATACTTTTTCTTCATTAGAAATTTCTTGTTTTATATATTCATACAACTTTTCGTAAGATTGCATATCAAAAGTAGCAGGATGTTCAAAGTTTAGAAATAGGATTTTACCAGACTTATTGTTTTCTAAGTACTCTTTATACAAATTTAGTATGGTGGATATTCCAGATCTTCGTGCTCCTGTGATTACTTTTATAAATTCAGTATTTCTGTAACTGACTAACTTTTTAAGATATCTCTTCTATTTAACACATTACGCCATCTTCTAACTTGATATTGTATACGATTTTTTTCTATCGGAGTCTAATAACTTGCTAATATTATACTTTTTTCTATTGGAATATAATTATATTTGAAGGTATCAACGCAAATTACATCTTAATATATATAAAAATAAGGCTATTTCCAGTCATCTAATTTCGCTACTTTGTTGATCCTTCTTTTTGAAAACAATATCATATCATTATAGTTGTCTTGTGAATTAAGTTGGGACAGCCTTGTATGATAGTATCTAGCTCTTAAGTATTGTAATTATTTATTATGGAATTTGCAGTTTCCCTTGCGCAACTAACTTATTATCAATTTTATCGAATGAGAAATATGTTCCATTTGGAATCACATATAAATCTGGTCTATTAAAACCAAATAAATCGTTATTATCATTAGATAACTAAGATCTTTTTATCGTTTTCTTACTTGATCACACTGATGGCTTCATTGATTGTTTTTTCATAAGCTAGTTTACCATATTTATCTACTTCAGCTTTACTTTTAACGCCATGGGTCAAACAACCTGCACCACCAATACAGCCATCAATACAAGCCATGCCTTCAATGAAGTTGGCATCTAAAACATTGTGTGAGGCTTTAAGTAAAGCCGTCTTACACTCTTCGATACCATCACACACCTTAGGTTTAAGATCAAAGTCAATCTTTTGTTCAAGCAACGCCTGTTTGACTGCATCACTTAGTCCGCCGCTTCTTGCAAAGATACGACCATAATAAGAAGCGTTATCTAAGACGTCTTCATGTAATGTAGCGAGTAGAAGATCACGACTATCAAAGAGGGCTTGTAACTCCTCAAAGGTTAATACACTATCCACATAAGGTCTAACTGTTTCTTCTTTAAACTCCATCTTTTTCGCTGTACAGGGACCAATAAAGATAACTTTAGCTAGTGGATCATTTTGTTTGATATATTTAGCTAGAACCGCCATTGGTGAAAGATTATGAGATATATGCTCTACCATTTTAGGAAATTCTTTTTTGATATAAGCCACAAAAGCTGGGCAACATGAACTAGTTAAAAATCCTTTACTAGCTAATTCTTGGGCTTCTAAGTAAGCAGTAAGATCAGCTCCAAGAGCCGCTTCAACGACACTATAAAAGCCTAGTTTCTTGATACCGCTAATTACTTGACCTAAACTAACATAGCTAAACTGACTAGCGATTGATGGAGCTACTATCGCATATACTTTATAGTCTATGTTATCATTACTACTCTTTAATATATCAATAACATCTAGGATAAATGAACGATCAGTGATTGCTCCAAATGGACACTGATAAACACATGCCCCACAAGCTATACACTTATCATCATTGATGAGTGCTTTCTTATTTTCATCCATGGAGATGGCTTTAACTTTACATGCTTTTTCACATGGTCTTTGGTAATTTACGACAGCATTGTAGGGACATACTTTAGCACAAAGTCCACACTCAATACATTTAGTTTTATCAATATGAGCTTTTTGTGAAGCATCAAATGTGATCGCTTGTTTAGGACAAGCTTCTTCACAGCGATGAGCAATACAACCACGACACGAAGCCGTAACCTCATAACCACCAACTGGACACTCATCACAAGCGATATCAATTGTTTGGATAATGTTATGACGTTGTTTATCACCACCCATAGCCATCTTTACTCTTTCAGCTAAGATCGCTCTTTCTTTATAGACACAACACCTCATCGTTGGTTTATCACCCGCTACGATATCCTTTGGGATATCCAATATGTGATCAACAAGATCACCATTATAGTAGTGTCGAGAGACTTCTTTTAATACCTGATATTTTAGATATTGTACTTTTGTATCAAATTTGATCATATGTTCTCCTAATCATAATTAACAACTACTTTCTTACCCATCATTTTTAAGTTTGTTGATAAGCTTTCAACCAGTTTTAATTTCATGGTGATATCGATCGGTAAACCTTGATGAGCGATATTAATACTTTGTCCAACATAGAAAGTAATATGGGTTGCCTTCTCAAATAACATATCAGCCAGCAGTGAAGCTCCATCTTTCTTAGTAAATCTTTTATCACTTAGATCACTTACCGATAGATAATCATCTGATAATCTAAGTAGTTTTCTAAGAGTCAATACTCCTTCAGTTGTTAAATCAATACCATCGATAAAGCCAATCGGTGGGACATCGGCATCGGGATAATCAAAGAATGTTTTTACTTCTTTATTGAGATATCGAGCGACGATTTGTGAGCTTGTTCCACCACAGACAATCTTTTTACTATCACTTTCAAGAAAACTTGCCACATAGTAATTATCTTTATCTTTATCAATTGGTGGTCCGACTAATAGGTCTACCTTGAGTTTTTCTCTAACTCTGATACCGGCGATCGTTGTATCATCTCCTGGTTGATTCATATAAAGATCATTACAAGCGATTGCGACCATACAAGCTAGTGCCCGAGCACTGATATCCGCTGTTTTAGTATGTTGGATGTAATCCATGATCTCTTTTCTTTGCCAACCAAAATTTAAAGTTGAGCCAACACCCGCATGGATCGCTCCATCACTCATGACCACCAGATAATCATCTACGTCAAGATTAAGGATACTTTTATATACTTGTTTATCACAGATCACTAAACACTCTCTTTGTAAATCTAAACATTGACCATTGTGGATATAGATTGCTTGCGGATTATCAAACTCAAACAAATAACCCTGACCTTGATCATTGATATGGATGATCGAAAATGTTGAATACGCAACTTTGCGAATATGACATACTGGTAAAGACTGAATGATCGTTTCAATACATTCTTCGATACTGATCTGATTAGCGATCATTGTACATAAGATCTTTGATGTCAGGGTCGCTAAGATATTAGCTTTAACCCCACTACCAAGACCATCCGCTAAGACAAGGGTAATCTGATCATCTTTAATGATCGTCTCTACTTTATCTCCACATAGTTCTTCTTCTTTTTTGTTTAGTGATGTATAACCCGTTTCAAGACAAAGACTCATTAGTACTCCTTTTCTTCTTGTAACATCTTTTTCAAATTGACTAAAGCCACCTTCGTTTCAGCAGTAGTCTCTCCTAATAGTGAGGCAATCTCTTGTGCAACCCGCATTTGTTTTTTGATAACTTCATCAGTTGTTTTAAGCGTCTCAAGCTTCATATCTTTAAGACGATTATCATAATCTTCTTTTTCGGTAATATCTTTAAAGATCGCAAATGAAACGTTTTCTTTTGGTAAATAAACAATTGATACCTCTACATAAAAACCAGTATTTTCTATATATCTTTTTTGACGATAACTATTATGTTTCTCATTGATCGCGATCATAAAATCGGATATATCATAATAATCATATAATTTATGTCCTTTTACCTCATTGTCTTTTATCCCTAATAAGGTAATTGCTTTTTGGTTGATCTCAACTATTTCAAGATCATTATCAATTAACACTATCCCATTGGGACTATTTTGAATGATTTCATATGACATTGATTCAGCTCTTTGACGCATGTAAGGAATACACATTTCTATCGCAGCGTAGCCATTAGCGACCGCCCAGGCTTTTTCACGACAACTATCATAACCACAAGCTCCACAGTTTAATTCGTGCTCTGGTAAAGTCTTACCCGTTTTACTTAATATTTGACGTATTTCGCTTGCAGATGGTTCATACTCTGCCGGTTTAATACGGTGATGATTACACGTAAGATCTAATTGAGTAGGATCGATCATTGTACTTGAATCAGTGATCGTATTACCTTTATTGGCATATCGTCTAATATCCGCATTAGCTTTAACAGCTGTTCCTTCTGTGATCAAACTACAAGGACCATTGACACAAGAATACTCACAAGCACTAAGCTCTAAAAACATACCAGAAAGGCTATCGATGTTATCTAAGACCTCTTTACATTTATCAATACCATCAACTGCCACAAACTCATAACCATCGCTATAGCCATTAAATGACTTGATGATACCACGACTTATTGGATAAAACTTAGCTTTGTTATGGGTATCATTAATACATGGTTCAATGTCTTGCTCATTAAGATCAATATTGTTTTCTTTAAACATGCTATCTAGATCCTCAAAAGTCAAAACCCCATCAATGACATCACTATGAAAGCCTTCTTTCTTTTTAGC
>CAYNYC010000049.1:0-6050 GCA_964401415.1 uncultured Erysipelotrichaceae bacterium | reverse complement strand
TCAATCTTAAAACTAGAGACAAAGGAAGGGGCCAAACTAGCGATGACTGGTCTATCTTCTTTTAACATCTGCTTGATATTATCTATATCACTATGAACACTTTTCGCATTTTGCGGACAAACAACTGTACATTTACCACAGAGAATACATCGTTCTTCAATGATCTTTGCTTGATGATCGATAACTCTGATCGCTTTTACTGGACAATTTCGTAAACAGCGATAACAATCCTTACACATTGAATCCTTAAAATCTAAATAACCAGTCATACTTACTCCTTCTATGTCTTAACTTTATTTAATAAACTGATAAAAGAAATCATCAATGTCACTTTTATTGACACTATGATATTGATCATCGATCGTAATACTAACACCTTCTTTTTGACAATTGCCTAAACAGAAGGTTCCTTTAAGATCGATCACATCTTGCATGTTTTCTTTAATGATTAAGGCTTGTACACGCTCGACAATTTCCCGTGATCCTTTTAAATGACATGCACTACCAATACATACTGTTACTTTTTTCATGTTTTTCTCCTGTTAATAATCAACTACACCTAATAAATGTAGTAAGAATTCACGCTCTTCTGCTTTACCACTAACTGACTGCGCCGCAGCGACAATCGGTATCCATCCCAACACGTTTTTTGACTCAATTCCGCTTTTACTACAAAACAAGTCTAAATATTGTTGAGCCCGCGAGATATTACCTTCCAACCAAAATAGTAGATATGTCCGAGCGGCATCAGCCGAAGCATTCCCTTGGGTCGCATGCGACCAATCTAGAATGTATAGTTTACCATCATCAGCGACAATAACATTACTACAGTTATAATCACCATGGCATAGTTTATTATGATTGGGTTTAGATTGCAAGCTTGTTAAAAGATCATATCTAGTTGTTGCATCAATATCCGCTTCTAAGATCTTGCGATAGATCTTATCTTTCAATTTATTTAGTAGAGGACTTTTTTGTTTATGAATGTCCATTTGTAATTCAACAAACATTTCTAAGTATTCATCATATCTATCAGGGTTTTCTAACATTAGTTGGGCTAAGGTCTTGCCTTTAATATATTCAGATACAATACCCCACTTACCCTCAAACTGCATAACACCTTGAATCTTGGGAATATTAAGCTGTGTTTGTTCAACACGAGCTTGATTTAAAGCTTCATTAAAGATATCCGCTTTATCATGATCATTTATAAATAGCTTAATAACCTGGTCATCTTTAAGATAAATCGTCTTTTCGGTTCTAACCGCAATAATTCTACCCATTTCCATGTTATTTATCTCCTTCACGATAATACGCATTTAGATACAACTCTTTGAGTTCACTCATTAGTGGATAACGAGGATTAGCACCTGTACATTGATCATCAAAAGCTTGTTCGACCATTTCATCTATACATCCTAGAAAATCCGTCTCTAAGATACCATAATCTTTGATCGATGCTTTGATACCAACACTTGTCTTCAGTGTTTCAATCTTAACAATTAATTTCTGCAGTTTTTCTTGATCATCTTTACCACTTATCTTTAAACTATCCGCAATCTCACCATATCTAACTAGTGTATGAGGATGATCATATTGAGCAAACGTTCCCATTTTGGTTGGCGCAATCTCCGCATTATATTTCATAACTTCACTGATTAGTAAGGCATTAGCTACACCATGTGGCAAATGACAGTAAGATCCTAACTTATGAGCCATTGAGTGACAGATACCCAAGAAAGCATTCGCAAATGCCATTCCAGCGATCGTAGCCGCATTAGCCATCTTTTCGCGAGCCATCAGATCGTTTTCGCCATCATCATATGCTCTAGGTAAATACTCAAAGATCAGTTTAATTGCTTTTAGAGCTAATCCGTCAGTATAATCAGTTGCCAACATGGATCC
Source organism: uncultured Erysipelotrichaceae bacterium (assembly GCA_964401415.1). Lineage (GTDB taxonomy): Bacteria > Bacillota_I > Bacilli_A > Erysipelotrichales > Erysipelotrichaceae > JAQUCI01. The sequence continues at coordinate 4,145 of CAYNYC010000049.1, read as the reverse complement.
ATAAGCTTCAATAGCATGTACTAATGCATCAATTCCACTAGCAGCGGTTAGACCTTTTGGGGCACTCATCATTAAATCAGGATCAATGATAGCCATATGAGGCATTAACTCATAATCCGCCAATGGATACTTAATACCACTAGTTTCATCAGTAATAACCGCAAATGGTGTTACTTCACTACCAGTACCAGCTGTTGTTGGAATAGCAATGAAATATGCCTTAGTTCCCATCTTAGGGAAGGTATAGATACGCTTACGAATATCGACAAAACGCATTGCCATATCCATGAAATCAGCCTCTGGATATTCATACATTACCCACATGATCTTCGCCGCATCCATCGCACTACCGCCACCAATCGTTATGATACAATCAGGTTCAAAACTAGCCATTAATTGTGCCCCTTCTTTAGCACAAGCTAACGTTGGATCTGGCTCAACATTGAAGAATGTTGTATGAACGATATTCATTTTATCAAGTTGATCAGTTATCACTTTGGTATAACCATTTCTATACAAGAAGTTATCAGTAACGATAAACACTCTCTTTTTATTTAGTACTTGTTTTAATTCGGCAAGAGCAATCGGTAAACAACCTCGTTTGGTATAAATCTTTGATGGTGTTTTAAACCACAGCATATTCTCTCTCCTTTCAGCAACAACCTTGATATTGACTAAGTGTTTAACACTAACGTTTTCACTGACAGAATTATTACCCCAAGATCCACAACCCAGCGTCAAAGAAGGAGTAAGCTTAAAATTGTATAGATCACCAATTCCCCCATGTGATGCTGGTGTATTGACTAAGACTCGACAAGTCTTCATTCGCTTTTCAAATGTATTCAATTTATCGTGAGCCTTTAATGGATCAAGATAGATAGCTGAGGTATGACCTAATCCACCATCTTTAATTAATTGATCAGCTTTATACAAGGCATCTTCAAAGTTATTAGCTTTATACATAGCTAATACCGGTGATAGTTTTTCATGTGCGAATTCTTCACTTAACTCTACACTTTCTACCTCACCAATTAATATCTTCGTTTTTTCTAAAACATTGACCCCCGCCAGATTAGCAATCTTAAAAGCTGATTGACCAACGATCTTAGCATTTAACGCTCCATTGATAATGATCGTTTTACCAACTTTTTCTTTTTCTTCCTTATCTAAGAAATAGCAACCACGCTTAATGAATTCAGCTTTTACTTGATCATAAACATCAGCCATAACAATAACGGACTGTTCAGAAGCACAGATCATGCCGTTGTCAAAAGTCTTGGAATGAATGATCGAATTGACAGCCATAATTAGATCAGCACTACTATCAATTATCGCTGGAGTATTACCGGCTCCGACACCAATAGCTGGTTTACCACTGGAATAAGCCGCTTTGACCATTTGTGGACCACCAGTCGCTAAAATCATGTCTGTTTCTTTCATGATAATATTGGTCATCTCTAATGAAGGTACATCAACCCAAGCAATGATATCATCCGGAGCTCCTGCCTTAACCGCCGCTTCAAGTAATAGTTTAGCTGTTGCGGCCGTAGCGTTTTTAGCGCGAGGATGGGGACTGATGATAATACCATTACGAGTCTTTAGTGCTAATAAGATCTTAAAGATTGTCGTCGATGTAGGATTTGTTGTTGGAATGATCGCTCCTAATACTCCAATTGGCTCATAGATTTGTTTAAAACCAAAAGCACGATCATCCTCTATTACGCCACACGTTTGTACGTCGCGATAAGCATTATAAATATACTCCGATGCATAGTGATTCTTTATGACTTTATCTTCAATCACTCCCATACCCGTTTCAGCAACGGCCAATTTTGCTAAAGCAATACGCGCTTGGTTTGCGGCTATCGCTGCAGCTTTGAAAATTTCATCAACTTGTTGTTGATTGTATTGAGCAAATTCTATTTGAGCAGTCTTTACTTTCTCTAAAACTATACTTAGTGTCTCAGGATTGTCTACTACCACTGTTTCTTTGTTTTCTAACATATTCTACCTCACCTTTTCTAAATTATTTCATCAAGCTTAACAGATAATACGGCTAGCGATGCGGCTAAATCTTCTTGCTTTACCACAATATCATCAGGTAATCGTAATGTAACTGGAGCCCAATTCCAAATGGCCTTTATACCAGCGTTTACCATCATTTCACCAACATGCTGCGCTAGTTCTTTGGGGACGGTTATGATACCAATGTGTATATTCAAGCGTTGTACTAGATTAGAGAATTTATCTATCATTAAGACTTTCTTACCAGCGACTTCATGAATCGTTTCATCTGTATCAAAACCAACGACGATGTTTAGCCCATAATTCGCAAATCCCTCATATGACATCAATGCTCGACCTAGCTGCCCTACACCAACAATCACGGCGTCCTTTTTATTCGTATACCCAAGAAATGTTTCGATATCATAAATCAATGAGCTGAGATGATATCCAACTCTTGGCTTACCTTCAGTTAAGATGGCGACTGCTAGATCTTTTTTGACAACCATTGGAGATAGATCCATATCTTTAGCTATCGCAACTGATGAGAGATACTCTACGCCACTACTGCTTTTATCACGAAGATAACGTAGATATACAGGTAACCTTCTAAGTGTTGTCAAGGATAAGTTTTCCGTATTTTTGTCTATCATATCCACCTCTTTCTATATCGATATTTTATATATCGATATATCCATATGTGCATTATAGAGACTCATATTGTACTTGTCAATAATTTCACAAGTGATTCTTAAAGTTGAAACCGCTTTGATTTTAATGTAAGCGTTACCCTGAATTATCAAGCGCTTTCATAAGAAATTTGCGAATTATCAATTTAAGATTGAAAACTTAATGAAGGCTTGTTATAATAAACAAGCATACGCGGGCGTGGCGAAATTGGCAGACGCACTAGACTTAGGATCTAACGCCGCAAGGCGTGCAGGTTCGATTCCTGTCGCCCGCACCAAATAGCCAAAAAACATCTCAATAACTGAGGTGTTTTTTTTGTTTTATTAGATTAATAGTGATAGGTTTTCTTTACGTACTGTAGTTATTAATCCTTCTATTCTATTTAAGCTACTTCAATACGCTTCAAAGCAGTAACTATTTGATGATCAGAATCATTATCAATCACATATATTTGTATTTTGATTTTGAAATAAGATTAACTCTCATTTCTATTCTAGGATTTATCTTTGATCTGAAATAGTATGTCATATTACTCATATTATAAGTAAAAATGAGGGTAACATATATTATATTTGTAGATAAATTGTTTTTACAAATATATTATGTTATATTTTACTCAGAAATGAGAGATATATTTGTTATCAAGGAATAAAAACGGAGAATTATTTTGATTTTTCATGATTATTATTAATTATATTACTTACAAATCAAAATATTGATGAAAGTTATGAGAAAATCATCAGCCGTATTTATTTCTTAAATGATCAAAAGGAGAATATATTAGATGGTATCAATAAAGAAAAGTAGATTCATTATAGTAGGACTAATTTGTATGATAGCAACATTTACCATTGGTTTTTTGTTTGGTCAAAGTTCGGCTAGTGATGAGATAGATAGTAATTTACCACAAAGTATAAAAATAGATGCCAAAGCACTAATAAAACAAATTTCAATAAAAGAGGTTAATGTTGATACCGATCAATACAAAATAACTTTTGTCGTTACTATTAATAGTGATATGCATGAACTGATTGATCAAAAAATAATCAACACTATTTACAATGTACCCATTTCAGGCGAAGTCATTACTAGTAATGACGAAGCTATATCTTTAGGTGTTAAGAAAGAAATAATTGAACTTGATTTTTCAAAAGATTCATCATTTGATCTTTACTTTAATATTGATGAGCAAATAGCGACAGATATCACCAACAACATAGATAGCATTAATGTAAAATTCATCTTAAGTGATGATCCACTAAACGTTTATGAGTATGTTACATCCTATATCTATGAAGACTAGATATCAAAGGAGATGATAAATATGCCTAATAAGTTTGACAAAAGAATAATTAGTGAGTATTTGAAGGTGGCCTTAAAACAATCAAATAAGGATTTTTTCAGTAAATTTATTCTAATAAATGATGAATCATACCAAAATTCATTATTGA
>CAYNYC010000048.1:4783-11100 GCA_964401415.1 uncultured Erysipelotrichaceae bacterium | reverse complement strand
CTTTTCGTCGTGTTTAAAATAGCTTTATTACCTATGAAATTCTCACACTTATTTCTGGTTTCAATCTAAAATCCAGCAATAAGTCTAATAATTCCTTATTTTACCTTACAACTAGAAGCTACTTTAAATGATGATTATTGAATTCTAAATGTTAATTCCATTCTAATTAAGTAACGGCAATAACCACCATTCTTGAGCTTGTTCATAAAGGTTATGAATGCTGCAAATTCTGATATTTATTGCCGTTTCTATCTATAAAAGATGACTTAACTATAATGATTAAACCCTCTCTGTATAAATCGATCTTTCCTGCTAATCTGCTTACTTATTTCTCATATGAGGGAATAGAATTACTTCTCTAATAGTTTCACTATTGGTTAGTAACATCACAAAGCGATCAATACCAATACCAATACCACCTGTTGGTGGTAAACCATATTCTAAAGCTTCGACATAATCAACATCCATTTCGTTAGCTTCGACATTGCCAAGACTTTTTTCTTTGATCTGTTGTTCAAAGCGTTCTCTTTGATCAATTGGATCATTAAGTTCACTAAATGCATTAGCGTATTCACTGCCATCAATAAATAATTCAAAACGTTCTGTAAACCGACTATCTTCTTTATTGCGTTTAGCAAGTGGTGAAATTTCAATTGGATGACCATATAATAAAGTTGGTTGAATTAAAGTCTTTTCCCCATATTCTTCAAAGAATAGATTGATGATATGACCAATTGATCTTTGATGTTTTTCAACTTTAATGTGATGCTCATCAGCTAAAGCTAAAGCTTTTTCTAAATCAGTGATTGGCCAAAAATCAACTCCACAAGCTTCTTTGATACAATCAACCATGTGTTGACGCTTAAAAGGTCCCTTTAAGTTAATAATCTTATCTTTATATTCCACACTAGTTGTGTTTAATACTTTCATTGAGACATATTCGATCAAACCTTCCACAAGGTCCATCATGCCATAAAGATCTGAATAAGCTACGTAGGCTTCTACTGTAGTAAATTCAGGATTATGTTTAGCATCCATGCCTTCATTTCTAAACAATCGCCCTATTTCATAAACACCCTCAAGTCCACCAACGATCAAACGCTTAAGTGGTAATTCTGTCGCTATCCGTAGGTAAAAGTTCATATCTAATGTATTGTGATGAGTCACAAAAGGTCGTGCCGCAGCTCCACCAAGAATTGGTTGTAATACTGGTGTTTCAACCTCGATCAAGCCTTGATCATCTAAATAATTCTGGATAGAACGAATGATCTTTGGACGTGTCATAGCGATGCGCTTAGCATCCTCATTAACGATAAGATCAACGTATCGACGACGATAACGTTCTTCGATATCGTTTAAGCCATGAAATTTATCTGGTAACGGTCTTAAAGCCTTAGTTAAATGTGTATAATTTGAAGCCTTAATTGATAATTCACCATGATTAGTCCTAAAGACTTCTCCTTCAATACCAACAATATCACCAAGATCAGCGTTTTCAAACACTTCATAAAGTTCATCCTGTAAAACATCTTTACGAACATATATCTGAATTTGACCATCACGATCTTGAACATGCATAAAACCAGCTTTACCCATAAGCCGTTTAGTCATGATTCGTCCAGCAATACTGACATGTACGGCTAATTCGACTAATTCCTCTTTAGTCTTATCACAATAAGTATCTATTATCTCTTTAGTACGATGAGTCCGTTTATAAGCCGATCCAAAAGGTTCAATGCCTTTATCTAGCAAATCTTGTAGTTTCCCTCTTCGTACTTGTTCTTGTTCAGTTAAATCTAATTCTTCCATGTTTTGCACCTACTTTTCCTTCTAATCATAACAAATTATCACTATCTTTTCATTAACTATTCTTCAGTATCTCTTTATAGTCATTGATAATGCGATAGATATCAACTAAAGAATCTACTTTAGATAATTCAACTTTTACCTTGTTATTATGAGGTAACCCATTTAAATACCAACCAGCTTGACCTCTCATTTCACTCAGGGCAATCTTTTCTCCTTTAAGATTGATCAATCGCTCAGTATGTTTTACGATCATATCCAATTTCATCTCGGTAGTTATCGCTACATCTTGATTATCCACGATCTCTTTAACAAGCCACGGATTCCCAAGTAGACCTCTACCAATCATAATGGCATCACAACCAGTCTCCGCTATCATTCGATAAGCATCATCTTTTGTCTTGATATCGCCATTACCAATGACTGGAATCTTTACCGCAGCTTTGACTTGTTTGATAATGCTCCAATCAGCGTGACCACTATACATTTGATTCCGGGTACGTGGATGAACAGCGATAGCTGAAGCACCTGCTGCTTCGCATAAAAGAGCTACTTCTACCGCATTGATATTATCACTTTTATAGCCAGAGCGAATCTTAACCGTAAGTGGTTTTTTGATTTGAGTAGTAATCGCTTTGATCAATTGATAGATATGATCAGGATCTTTCATCAGCGCACTACCAGAATTATTTGATGTGATCTTTGGTACAGGACAACCCATATTGATATCTATGATGTCACAGTCATTGTGTTGATCTAGGTACTTGGCAGCTTCTACCATACTAGCTATTTCATTACCAAACAGTTGCATACTAAAAGGATGCTCATCCTCTCCCACCACTAACATATCCATCGTTTTCTTATTACGATAGTTGATCGCTTTATCACTGACCATTTCACTATAAACCAGTCCAGCTCCAAGCTGCAACACAAGACTACGAAAAGCAAGATTGGTTATGCCAGCCATTGGCGCAACGATCACATTGTTTTTAATAAGCACATTACCAATCTTAAACATTTTTACTCGCTATTATTCCCTTCAGTTGTTCTTCACTAAAACGATATTTCTTGCCACAATATTGACACACGATCTCACATCCATGATCTTCATCGATCATATCTTGTAGATCTTTTGTATGCAGTGTGATAAGTGCCGCCTGCATTCTTTCTTTACTACAATCACAACTAAATTTAAGAGCTGTTTCATCAATGATCTTAACATCATCAAAGATCTCTTTGATTAGTTCATTCATATCAGGATTGTTTAGTATTAACTCCGATATTGGTGGTAATTGTTTTATGATATTTTCACAATATTCAATATCATCATCATTCGCTCCCGGTAGTAATTGAATGATTAAAGCACCAGCTGAGCTAACTTGATTTTCATTATCAACTAAAACACCGACACTAATTGCGGTTGGTATTTGTTCACTCACAGTGAAATAATAGGCAAAGTCTTCGCCTATTTCCCCACTGACCAGTTTTACTGTTCCTGCAAAATCTTCTTTTAAGCCAGAATCTCTAATAACTCTTAAATACCCATCATTTCCAACAATAGCCCCAACAGCTAGTTTATTGGTATGATTATCAATTAGCATTAAATGCGGATCTCCGACAAATCCTCGCACATGTCCATCCATATAGCCATCAGCCATGATCGTACCAATTGGACCATTACCATTTATCAAAACGGTAACTTTTTCATCTTTACTCTTTAACATACTGCCTAAGATTGCCGTTACTGATAAAACGCGACCTAAAGCAGCCATTGAAGTTGGCCATAGATCATGATTGATCTTTGCTCTTTCACAAAGATCTGTTGTTTTACATAAATAAACCCGAACTCTATCGTCACGGATCAACCCTTTTACTAATTTATCCTTCATATTATCCTCTTTTTGTTTGTTTATTATAACACTCATTAAACCATTTAAAAAGCTATTGATATCAATAGCTTTTAATTATTAACTAGCAACGGCGAATACTTCTTGCGCTGATTTCCCATCAGCTAGGGCATATATCTGTTCACTGGTCAATGTTTCATGTTCAAGCAAGGCATTAGCGATCGTATCTAATAGATCACGATTTTTAGTGATAATCTCTTGCGCTGATTTGTAACAATCATCGATGATCTGTCTTACAGCTTGATCGATCTCAAACGCTACTCCACCACTTACACTAGCACGAGCTCCATAGTCACGACCCAAGAACACGCTATGCTCACCACTATCATATTTGATCGGACCCAATTCACTCATTCCATATACAGTAACCATCTCTCGAGCTAATTTAGTTGATCTTTCAATATCATTTGAAGCACCAGTTGAAATCTCATTGAACACTATTTCTTCCGCTACACGACCACCTAGATAACCAGTGATCATCGCTAATAAACTACCCTTAGTATTCAACAATGTTTCTTCCTTAGGTGTCATTAAGTTATAACCACCAGCGATTCCCCGTGGGATGATCGTCACTTTTTGAACTAGTTGTGCTTCATTTAGTTTTAGGCCAATGACCGCATGTCCTGTTTCATGATAAGCTACTAAGCGTTTTTCTTTTTCAGTGTAGGTACGCGAACGTTTAGCAGGTCCCATCATAACTCTATCGATAGCTTCATCCATAAGATCCATGGTTATTACTTCTTGTTCGTTTCTAACAGCCAAAATAGCGGCTTCATTTAGTACGTTTTCAAGATCAGCCCCACTGAATCCAGGTGTTCTTTTCGCCAATGCACCAAGATCTACACCTTCAGCGAGATGTTTATTACGAGCGTGAACGCCTAATATTGCTTCTCTACCTTTACGATCTGGTAAACTTACGGTAATCTGTCTATCAAAACGCCCTGGTCTTAGTAAAGCTGGATCAAGAATATCCGGACGATTAGTAGCTGCGATCATTAAGATTCCAGCATTGTCCTTGATACCATCCATCTCAACTAATAATTGATTAAGCGTTTGCTCTCTTTCATCATGACCACCACCAACACCAGCGCCACGTTGACGTCCAACAGCATCGATTTCATCAATGAAGATGATCGCCGGAGCGGTTTTGCCTGCATTTTTAAACATATCACGAACACGGCTTGCACCAACACCAACAAACATTTCCACAAAATCACTACCTGATATGGAAAAGAATGGTACATCAGCCTCACCAGCTACTGCTTTTGCCAATAAGGTTTTACCAGTTCCTGGAGGACCAACTAATAATATACCCTTAGGAATTCTCGCTCCCATTTTAGAGAAACGTTTTGGGTTCTTTAAGTAGTCGATCAATTCTTCCATTTCAGCTTTTTCTTCTTCACAACCTTCAACATCGGAAAATCTAACTTTAATATCACTTTCTAAGTGAGCTTTTGATTTCCCGAATTCAAATGCACTATTATTACCACCAGCACCATTCATCTTTGTCAGTAGATATAAGACAAATCCACCCATTAAGATATATGGAACGATGTTCATGACTACATCCCAGAAAAAGTTTGTTTCATAAGCATTGACAATAACGACTTGCGTATTCTTCGCAATCAATACTTCAATTAACTCATTATTAACTTTTTCTGTGTTTGGCACAACGGTTGTAAAAGCCATTTCTTCATTGTTTTCATCAATATAAATGCCATTGATATCCAAAACAACATTGCTTACTGTTACTTCAGCCGATACAATTTTTTCTTCTTGGACCATCTTATTAAAATCATTATAAGATAACTTATTGATCAAAGCAGTATTAGTCATGGAGAAGATGCTATAAATAGCGATCATGACAATCATGTATGGCAGAATATTAGCTAAAGCCTTTTTATTTTTCACTAATCTTCACTCCTTTATTGATAAAGTTCTTCTTTTAAGACGCCTATATAAGGCAGATTACGATACTTTTGATTAAAATCCAATCCAAAACCTACTACAAATTTATCTGGTATAACAAATCCAACAAAGTCAGCATTAACCTCAACCTTACGGCGAGATGGCTTATCTAATAATGAAGCGACTTTAACTTCTCTTGCCCCTTTATTATTCAAAATACCTTTGACTTTCATTAATGTCTTACCAGTATCAACAATATCCTCAATCAATAATATATCACAATCTTGGATACTACGATCTAAATCCATAACAATGTGTACATCACCAGTAGACTCTGTGCCATGATAACTTTCCATACACATAAAATCAACTTCAATATCCAAATCAATCCTTTTTGATAACTCTGTTAAAAAAAACGAGGAGCCTTTTAATACTGACACTAACAAAGGAATGCTTCCTTTTTTTGTATAATACTCAGTAATTTCTTTTCCCATTTCCAAACAACGTTGATTGATCTGTTCTTCAGATACTAAAATCTCTTTAAAATCCTTATGCACAATGTATACCTCCCACTGATGTAATATTATAATTTTAGCACAAACATGTTCGGATTGTTAGAAAAATGCGCAACATTACATCCAATACCTGGTACCAAAATAACCTCTTGATGACGATTAAGGACGATTGGCCAACTAA
>CAYNYC010000048.1:0-4683 GCA_964401415.1 uncultured Erysipelotrichaceae bacterium | reverse complement strand
GTTAAGGCAAGTGTCTTTCCATCAATACTCATTTCTCTATTTTGATCAGTATCAAGAAACTTATAGATTTTTAATAGATATGCTGGTGAGTACCTTCTAGCATCTATTCCATTATTTAATAGGTAATAGCGAATTACCTCTGTTTGAATGTCTTTAGCTAAGCTATTTAGTTTAGCTTTATCATAATCACAAAAGACTTCATTGTATCTTGTCTTGACCATGTTCTGTTGCATGATCAATTGTTCATTATCATTTTTTATGTTCAACAAGATCTTTTCACGTTCATTATCATCTAAATTATCGATCATAAGATGTCTTATTTTGTTTCTTGTATAAACATCACTAGCGTTGCTTTCATCTTCTCCATACAAAATATTATTAGTTATGCAATATTTTACCAATTCTTCTTTGGTATACTCAAGCAAAGGTCGAATGATCATTAAACCATTGATTGTTGTTTCACTTTTAATTCCCCAATATAATGGGATCTGTTTCCTTTGTTTTTGTAGTAAATATGTTTCAATTTGATCATCTTGATGATGAGCCACAAGTACACCAAAAGCTTGAAATTTCTGGACTAAACTTTGAAAGAAGTGATAGCGTTGATCACGAGCCCATTTCTGAAAATTACCTCGATGTTGTCCCGCCAAATGATATTCATAAATGATATTTCTACTTCGACAATAATCAAAGACAATGTTCATATCCCGATTAGCCGTTGATCTTTTTTGATAATTTACATGAGCTACAATTACTTTCAATCCTAAGTTATAAGCCATATCAAGTAAGGCCATTGAGTCAGGACCGCCACTGACACCAATAATATATGTTTCACTTAATGATAAATCCTGAATGTTCATAAATTAATTGTATGACATTCAGCCATCATCAACAATAACATCAGTCATTTTCCTTTTTACGCGGCCATCCAAATATTCGGCGACTAAGACCTAGTATAGGATGATATTTGGGATTTATCATTCCCGTATATTCAATGAATAATTCAAAGATAAGTGATAGTATAACAAGTAAGATTAATCCTAATTTCTCATTATAGAAACTAATGATCGCACACGCTGAAAACAAAGCTGTTGTTAAATACAAAGCCAACACAGCGTTACGATGACCTAAATTTAATTTATACATCAAGATGTGATGTAGATGTCCTCGATCTGCCACATCAAACTTTTCACCCTTTAATCGGCGCCTTACAATAGCCATCAAAGTATCTGATATTGGCACAAATAAGATGACGATGGGAAATCCAAGAGTAATAAATGTTGCTGTTTTAAAACCAAGTAAAGAAATACAAGCAATGTTATATCCTAAAAATAGTGCACCACTGTCGCCCATAAAGATACTTGCTGGATGGAAATTAAAGAACCAGAAACCAAAAGAGGCTCCGGCTAACACTAATGCAATATATGTTACATCAACGCGATTCATCATAAAAGCAATGATTGAAACAGTTACTAATACAATGATACTGATTCCAGATGAAAGTCCATCTAATCCATCAATAAGATTGATCGCATTGGTTACACCAACAATCCACAAGAAAGTAACGATCAAACTTAATATACCCGTATCAAAAGCTATTCCAAAAGGTAGATTTAACACTTCAATATAGATTCCGCCAACCGACATAGCAATGATCGCCGCGATCGATTGCATCAACAACTTAATCTTTGGTGAAAGATCGATCATATCATCTACTAAACCGGTAAAGAAAATGATCATTCCCCCAATGATGATACTATTTATCGTTTTATCGGCGATAAAAAGGATAGACATCGTGATGATAAAAGCCAAAAAGATCGCTACTCCACCAATGCTTACTATCTTGCCTTGATGAACCGTTCTTTGGTTTTCAACAGCGTATATTCCCAGTCGATACCCAGCATACTTTACAACCGGCACTAAAACTACCGCAATTATCATCGGTAGTAGAAAGAAAATATATGATTCCTTGAGATAGTTTATAAACATGGTTGTTTTAGCTTTTTAACCTATATGCCCAAATATCGGAGTTTCTAACATGATACCTGTACCTTCAACTACACAACGCAAAGCGTTTTCAGCCACGTATACTGGTACATTTAATTCATTAATTAACAAAGTATCTATTCCATTTAGTAAAGCTCCACCACCTGTTAACACAATACCTCTTGTTACGATATCACTAGCTAATTCAGGGGGAGTTTGTTCTAAAACAGTACGACATGCTCTAACAATTTCTTGTAAACTTTCACGCATTGCTAATTCAGTTTCATCAGAACTAATGGTTATCGTATGTGGTAAGCCTGTAACTAAGTCACGACCACTGACATCCATTGTATCCTGACGTGAGTTACGCCAAGCAGTACCAATCTTATTTTTGATATCTTCTGCTGTACGATCACCGATCAATAACTTGTATGACTCTTTAAGATATTTAATAATATCACGATCTAGTTTATCGCCAGCGACTTTTAAGGAAGTACTAGTTACAATCTCACCAAGTGATAAGATTGCTACATCAGTAGTACCACCACCAATATCTAAAACCATACTACCACTTGGTTTAGAGATATCTAAACCAGCACCGATCGCCGCTACTTTTGGTTCTTCTTCAATGTAAACGCGTTTAGCACCTGCTCGGTAAGCAGCATCTCTGATTGCATTACGTTCAACAGATGTTATATTACTAGGACAACAGATCAAGATAACTGGTCTTGAAAAAAGCCCCTTCAGTTTCAATTTGCGGATAAAATAACCAAGCATTACTTCTGATACTTCAAAATCAGCTATTACACCATCTTTCAAAGGTCTAATAGCCAAGATACGACGAGGTGTCTTACCTAACATTTCCTTAGCTTCTGTACCAACAGCGATGCATTTTCTGGTGTCAGCGTCCAATGCGACAACAGAAGGTTCATCAAGAACGATACCTTTACCTTTTACATAAATCAACATATTCGCTGTCCCTAAGTCAATTCCGACAGCTTTTGAGAACAACATAATTCTCCTCCAATCTTACAAGCAATGATATTATAACACATTTAAAAGATAGTTAAGTGTGAATTATCTAAAGCCTAAGTCATTTTTTTGTTTAATAAGGATAATAACTGAAACCAATCGCCAACAAGAATTGAGCCAATAGATAACCCAAAGCCATACTGAGAACGATCAACAACAATTGGGCTTGTACAACTTTTCCTTGTTTGATAAATTTTGACCAATCAAGACCATTTAAAGCATACCAACATGCCCCAAACGACACAATGTGTAAAACAATCCTAATAATGATATCTATCATATTTACCTCCTATAAGAAAGCACCTTCAAGGTGCTATTTTTCTGTTTTTACTCTAATCCGGTTTTTAGCACGACGATAAGCTCTTCTAGCTCTTTCAACATCAATATTTTGAGTATCAATACTTGCCATTCTTGATTCATAACGTCGCAGCGCCTCTTCAGTCCGATCAAGATCGATCTCATCACTTCTTTCGATCGTCTCAACTAAGACCGTCGCTAAGTTATCATTGAAATATAACACGCCCGTTCCTGTCGCGTAGTCATAACGATATCCTGGTACTAGCTCTTCATTAGCTATAGTTAACCAGCCAACATCGATCATCGCCACCAAAGGCATATGGTCAGTTAAAATACCACGCATCCCATTTGTCGTCATTACATTTAAGATAGTTGCGTCTAGTTCTGTATATTCGCCATTTGGAGTAATGATTTTAACCTTAAACATCCTTAACCCTCTAATTTCTTAGCTTTAGCGACCACTTCTTCAATCGTACCTACAAACATGAAAGCTTGTTCAGGCAAGTGATCATGTTTACCCTCTAAGATTTCCTTAAAGCTTCTCACCGTATCTTGACGACTTACATAAGACCCAACAATACCGGTAAACTGCTCAGCCACATTCAGAGGTTGTGACAAGAAATTACGAATACGTCTAGCCCGATTAACAGTAATCTTATCATCTTTACTTAATTCGTCCATACCTAAGATCGCAATGATATCTTGTAATTCTTTATACCGTTGTAAGATCTGTTGAACTTCACGAGCAACGTGATAATGATCATCACCAACCACAAGTGGATCTAACATCCTACTAGTTGAGGCTAATGGATCAACCGCCGGATAGATGCCTAAAGCCGCAATCGAACGATCCAAAACGGTAATGGAATCTAAGTGTGAAAACGCCGTGGCTGGAGCTGGGTCAGTAAGGTCATCAGCTGGTACATAAATAGCTTGAACCGATGTTATCGCTCCATTTTTCGTTGAAGTAATTCGTTCTTGAAGTTGTCCCATTTCAGTTGATAATGTTGGTTGATAACCAACGGCTGAAGGCATACGACCAAGTAATGCTGAAACTTCCGATCCTGCTTGGACAAATCTAAAGATATTGTCGATAAACAACAAGACATCTTGCCCATCATGATCACGATAATATTCAGCCATTGTTAAACCTGACAGAGCTACTCGCATTCTGGCACCTGGCGATTCATTCATCTGTCCATAAACCAAGACCGTACTAGGTAAGACGCCAGATTCTTTCATTTCATTATAAAGATCATTACCTTCTCTTGTTCTTTCACCAACACCCGCTACTACTGATAAACCACTATGTTCAATCGCGATGTTGTGGATAAGTTCTTGCATTAAAACTGTCTTTCCAACACCAGC
>CAYNYC010000047.1:7019-11116 GCA_964401415.1 uncultured Erysipelotrichaceae bacterium | reverse complement strand
CTCATACTTATTGCCGTTTTCATCCATAAAAAATGACTTAACTCTAATAATTAAGCCATCTTTATATAAACCAGCATTTACTATTAGAATTCACGATTTGCTCTATTGTGAAAAGACCATTTGATCACTCAATTCACCAGTCATATTCAAACTATTGAATTTATCGATCAAAGAACGAACACTTAAAGCTTTCTTGGCATCTCCACTAATATCTAAAACGATCTTTCCTTTATGAAACATGATCAGTCGATCGCCCAGTTCAATCGCTTGTTTTAAGTTATGAGTTATCATAAGCGCTGTTAAATCATTCTCTTTAACGATCTTTTCCGTTAAGGTGGCGATCTTCTCACTAGTCTTAGGATCCAAAGCCGCAGTATGTTCATCAAGTAAGATCAATTCAGGCTTACCCATTGTAACCATAAGTAATGCTAATGCTTGTCTTTGTCCACCTGATAAGTTATTTATCTCAATATCTAACTTATCTTCAAGACCTAATTCAAGCGCTTTAAGTAATTCTTTAAAATATGATACTTTATCATTGTTAACTGCTTTAGTTAGGTTAAAAGGTTTATTTTTGTTTTCAGCGATCGCTAAGTTTTCTAAGATCGTCAGTGATGGAGCGCTACCTACTTGTGGATCTTGGTAGATACGCGCAAACCTTTTTGATCTTTGATATTCTGGAACCTTTAGTAAACTAGCTCCATCGATCGCAATCTCACCAGCATCAGGGTTAAGTGTACCACAGATCAAATTGAATAGTGTTGATTTACCACTACCATTAGATCCAATGATCGTCACAAATTCTCCCTTTTTGATCTTAAGATCGAGATCTTGGTATAAGACTAACTCATTAAAAGTATTAGGATTAAATATCTTTGTGACATTCTTTAATTCAAGCATTTTCAATCCTCCCTTTACTCTTCTTGCGTTTAGCATTGATCACGATCGTTGTCACAAATAGGATAACAGTGATCAATTTTTCAAAATAAGTTGGTACACCAATCTGTAAAGCAATACCAATCGCAAAGCGATACATTAGTGAGCCGACGATTACCATTGTCGTAATCTTTAGTTTACTAAACTTTGATAGAACACTGGTCCCCATGATAACCGAAGCTAAACCAATAACAACCATACCACTACCAACACTTAGATTATAAACTTGGGCATATTGCACATAGATAGCCCCAAACAAGGCAACGATCCCATTGGATAGTGCTAAAGCAATGAATTTCATCTTACCTATATCTTGACCTAAAGCCGTAACAAGTTGGGGATTATCACCTGTAATCCTGATCAAAAAACCCAACTTAGTCTTTAAGAATCCATCTAATAATGATTTGATGATGCTCACTGCCAATAACAATATCAATCCAAATAAAACCGTTTTGATAAGTGATCGAGTAGCCAATGGTTCGATCGTTGCCAACATGCTTGGTAGCTTAAATATCGTATCGTATTTAAATAATGGTAGGCTAGCTGTATAACCAGCCGCAAAGAGATTTATTGAATATAGTCCACTCATTACCAGTATTCCGCTTAAAAGACCACTTAGTCCAAATCGAACATGTAAGAAAGCAGTAACTAGTCCAGCTAATACACCAGCCAGTGCTCCACCAGCTAGGGCAATTATCGGATTTACACCATTTATTAATAATACAGCACAGGTAACGCCGCCAAGAGGAACAGTCCCGTCTACACTTAGATCTGGAAAATCAAGGATCTTATAACTTATCATTACGCCCAGCGCCAATAAGCTATATAAAAGACCTTGGTTGATGATCTCTAGGAATACCAGCATGTTAATCGACGATTACGGCTCTTTGTAAGACAGAGTCCGGTAAAGTGATCCCTAAACTTTCAGCCACAACTTCACTAACAAATAGCTGGGTAGCGCCTTCAGTTATCACTGGCAATGTTTTAATATCAACTTCATCGATCAATACTTTAGTGATCATTGAGCCAGCTTCTTTGCCCATGTCAAAGTAACTAAGACTATCTGAAGCTAATAAGCCCGCTTCCATTTGACCACTTTCAGCCGCAAATACCGGTATTCCAAAATCATTTGCTTTATCAATGATCGTAGCGACTGAACTAATGATCTTGTTATCAGTGATTAGGTATAAAGCATCAGTTGTATCCGCTAACTGTTGAGCTGCTAAAGCAATCTCGCTGTCTTGTGAGATGCCTTTAGCCACAACTTCAATACCCATCGCTAAAGCCAATTCGGTAGCTTGATCAACTTGGATCTTACCATTGATCTCAGATAAATTGTATAACATGCCAATCTTTGTAAGTTCAGGTAATATTTCCTTAATAAGGTCTAATTGAGTTTGAATAGGTGCTGCATCTGATACACCAGATACATTTGTATTAGGTATTTCATTACTTTCAACCACACCAGCTGCTACAGCGTCAGTAACAGCCGCAAAGATGATGGGGGTTAAACTATCCCTTGTTCCACCAAAAGCCGCTGTTAAGCTTGGAGTAGCCACTGCATAGATCAGATCTACTTCTTGTTCAACAAAATCTTTAACGATAAGTTGAGCAGTACTTTCACTTTCATTCGCATTCTTTAAGATAAACTCTACTTCAACATCACCAAATTCAGATTCAACTTGTTCCATCATGCCTTCAACGGCGGAATCTAAAGCTGGATGAGTCACCCAATTAATGATACCGATGGTGATCTTTTCATCTTCTACTTCTTTCGGTGCAGTACTACAGCCTGCAACCATCAACAATACTAAACATAAGACAACTAGTTTCTTCATTTTCTTTCTCCTTTAATTAAAAAAACCATGTAAATCTACATGGTCTTTGTTTAGTTTAAGTTTACTATTACACGAACCTTTGTAGATTTACCAAGATAAAATGGTTAATATCCACAAAGATATCAACCTATTTAGCTATAATAAAAGTAATAATAGTTCGCTGAGCAAGTCTTTATTAAGATAACTTTAGTTTTCATGACTCTCATCCTTACCTTTTTTATAATGTAACACACATGAAAACACAGTGCAAGTATTTTCTTAAACTTTTGTAAATTTTACATTACTCAGGATAATAAACATCAACTAAGTATAATCCTTCGGGTTTAGCATTATATGGACAAGCTTTTTTATCACAAGCATCTAACATCTTTTTTACTTCAGCTAGCGGTAATCTTTCTTTACCAACCTCGATCAAGGTTTGAACTAACATCCTTACCATGTAACGCATAAAACCATCTCCAACAAATTCAAAACAAACAATATCATGATCATGAGTGATCGAAAGGCCATATATTTCTCTTGTTTGATCAGCTATCTCATCATAACTATTTTGACAAAAAGAACTAAAATCATGCTTACCAATAAAGATGTTTGCTGCTTCACGCATTAATTTAAGATTAAGCCGATAACCAAACTGATAAACATGATCTTTCATAAATGGATCATACTCACCCATATTCAAATAATACCGATACTTCTTCCCTATCGCATCAAAGCGGGCATGAAAGTCTGAATTGACCTGCTCAACTTTTTTGATATAGATATCTTTGGGTAAAAGTGTATTGATCGCTAATGGCCATTTATCTTCGCTAATGTTTAACTCTGAATCAAAATGAAAGATCTGATTTAAGGCATGAACACCTGCATCTGTTCGACCACTGCCAACGATCTTGGTGGGTCTTTTATGAATGATACTTAGGGCTTCTTGAATGGTATCTTGTATTGTAATATCACGCTGTTGCGACTGCCAACCGTGATAGTTATGGCCATCATAACTAAGTAGCACTTTATAGCGACTCATAGAAAGATTGCCACACCAATCAAACCAACAAGGATCAAGACAACAATCAATAATGTGATAATGTCTTTTTTATCAACCTTAAGTTGTTTATATCTTGTTCTTTTCGCATCTGGTACATAACCACGAGCTTCCATCGCATTAGCTAAATCTTCTGCCCTTTGAAAACTTGAGACAAAAAGCGGAACGATCAATGATAAGATCGCCACGATCTTTTCTTTGAATTTACCTTCTTTAAGATCAACACCACGAGAAGCTTGCGCTTTCATGATTCGCTGTGTTTCTTCGATTAGAGTCGGAATAAA
>CAYNYC010000047.1:0-6919 GCA_964401415.1 uncultured Erysipelotrichaceae bacterium | reverse complement strand
AACATGATCATCATGATCATCATTGGTCTTAGCGCTTTGATCACAAAAGCAAGATTAAGTTTAGCGATAGTTAAAGCTAAAAGCGCTACGATCGTTATAACGATATATCCATAAAAGCCGGTAGGAATAAAGATTGATATCAAAAGTAGTAACATACAACCAATCTTAACCCGTGGATCTAAACGATGGATCAGGGTCACTCCTGGTATATATCTACCTAAAGCAATGTTATTCATTTATTCACCGCCTTAGCGATGGCTTGTGCTAAAGAATCGATCGTCAAATAAGATCCTTTAAGATCAATCCCTTTTTCTTTTAACAATTGTTTGATATGAATAATGGCTGGAGGAGCAATCTTTAAGTCATTCAATATCCGTTCATCCGCAAAGAACTCATCCTTATCAACATGTTTAATGACGCTACCCTTATCAAGGACAACGACATCATCACAATATTCTAAAACATGTTCCATGTTGTGGGTTACGATCAAGACTGTTTTATTAAATTGGCGATTCAGTTCTACAAACAATTCCATCATCATTTTGCTAGATTGAGGATCAAGTCCTGCGACAGGTTCATCAAGAACCAACAACTGGGGGTCGATTGCCAAAATACCGGCAATGGCAACTTTTCTTTTTTGACCGCCGGATAACTCAAGTGGTGATCGTTCATCATAGCTTTCATCAAGTCCTACTACTCTTAACATTTCTCTACTTTTTGCCATTGCTTCATCAAGCGGCACTCCAAAATTTAATGGCCCAAAACATACATCCTTGATGATCGTCTCTTCAAATAATTGATATTCAGGAAACTGAAAAACTAAACCAACTTGTTTACGTAAACTCTTTAAGTGCTTAGTCGGCTCATCGGCTTTGATCTTACGATCAAAGATCTCTACTTCACCAACTGTTGGTAATAGTAGAGCATTTAAGTGTTGTACTAAAGTTGTCTTACCACTACCTGTACTACCAATGAGCGCTGTGATCTTACCTTCCGTAAAGGTAACATTAACACCTTTTAGTGCTTCAAAGGCAAACGGAGTGTTTGGTGAATATGTATAGCCTACTTCTTTAAAGATAATTGGCATAGCTCATCCACCAACCTTTCCATATGGATCATCTTTTTTGTTTCAACACCATATTGTTGAAGGGCTTCACTTAGTTTATAGGTAAAAGGTGTATCTAGACTAAGTTTTTTTAGTTGATCTTTTTGAATCAGTATTTCCTCAGGAGTTCCCTCCATCACAACTCTTCCTTCACTTAAAACAATAACATGATCACTATGAACAACTTCTTCAATATCATGCGTTATCGAAATGATCGTCATATCATTAACTGTATGGATTTCATCGATCAGATCATTGATCTCTTTTTTACCCTTAGGGTCAAGCATACTAGTAGCTTCATCAAAGATTAAGATCTCTGGAGCCATCGCTAAAACACCAGCGATCGCTACCCGTTGTTTTTGACCACCAGATAGTTTTGTTGGTTCATGTTCAAGATAATCGATCATATTGACTTCTTGCGCATAGTGCTCAATGATCTTATCCATTTCTAATGGATCTACCTGATGATTTTCTAAGCCAAAAGCGATATCATCACGAACAGTCGCTCCAATAAACTGATTATCAGGGTTTTGAAAAACGATACCAACCATTTGTCTAATCTTGTCGATAGTATCAAGTGATAATTCCAGACCATCAACTATGATCGATCCTGATTTTTTCTCTAATAAACCAATGATCAGTTTAGCGATCGTTGATTTTCCACTACCGTTTTGACCAATGATCGTTGTATAGCTACCTTTAGATATAGTGAAAGATGCCTGATTAACGGCATCACTTAGATCATCATATGAAAAGGTCAAATCTTTTATTTCTAATATGTCCACATTCTCACCTCAAAGCCATCTTATTATACTATATTTTGTGAGAAATAAACAAAATTCTATTCAACTAAACCATCTAAATAGCTTTTGATCACTTCTTCATTTAATGTTCCCATGCCATAAGCAGCGATATTGCCATCCGCATCAATTAGATATGTGATTGGAATTGAGGAAGCACCATAGGCTG
Source organism: uncultured Erysipelotrichaceae bacterium (assembly GCA_964401415.1). Classification (GTDB taxonomy): domain Bacteria; phylum Bacillota_I; class Bacilli_A; order Erysipelotrichales; family Erysipelotrichaceae; genus JAQUCI01. The sequence continues at coordinate 4,845 of CAYNYC010000047.1, read as the reverse complement.
AGGAAGCTTGAAGATTAATATCATAGTAAACAGGGAAAGTATAACCTTTATCCGCGATATACTCTTTACCATCAGTTATTGTTTCTTTAACACCATCAGTAACGTTAACCATAAAGAAAGTAACCCTATCTTCATACTCTTCATATAGATTTTGCATACCAACTAACTGCTCTGCACAATTGGGACACCAACTTGCCCAGAAATTCAAGACAATTGGTTTACCAAATTGTGATGATAAACGCACATTATAGCCATTCACATCTTTAACAATAAAGTCCATTGCAGGACTTACTTCTTGTTTTTGCTCAGTCTCTTCTACTAACTGATTATTATCTTTATAATTATCATTAAGATAATCATACACTAATTTATTTACTCCGATAAAAGCCAATAAAACGATGATATAGATCCAAACTCGATTCTTTTTCATCTAATCCTCCTTAAAAACTTAATAGCGCTAATAAGCGACTCATAATTCCTGTCATCATCAATATTCCCATTAGGATCAATAACAAACCACTGATCATATTGATGACCTTATAATTCTTCTTAATAAAATCTAAAGTATTCTTTAAGCGATCGATCAACACGGCACTTAGTACAAATGGAATACCCAGACCGATTGAATAAAGCAATAACATTAACATGCCTTGTAGTGTCGATCCTTGATGAGATGCTAATAATAAAGCTGAACCAAGGAATGCCCCAACACATGGTGTCCAACCTAAGGCAAAGATCGTCCCAAAGATAAAGGCTTTAAATATACTCAAACTACCAGTTTGATCAAACTTGTGTTCTCCTGGCTTAAATAACTTTAAGTTTAAAACGCCTAAGAAATTTAAACCAAAAATGATCACGATCAAACCAGTAATGATATTTACATAGTTTTGATAGACCCGTAAATATACACCGATCGTTCCTGCAAAAGCACCTAAGACCGTAAAGACAACTGTAAAGCCTAGTACAAAAGAAAGAGCTCTAAATAGGATCGTACTACGATCATGTTGATCATTATCACCTGTGAAATACAAAATATACACTGGTAACATTGGTAATAAACATGGAGATATAAAAGTTATGACTCCCTCCATAAACGTTATCAAATAGACCATTAATACGTATCTCCTTCTTCTTTATTCATACACAGATCCGCTAATGTGATCGTATTTAAGCGTTGATGACATAACACACTTAAATCAACACAAACCGCATTTAAACGTGTTTGAACAATCGCTAATCTTTCATCATAAATTGGTTTGCCATTGTTGATCTTGATTAGATCATGCTCATCACAAGCCTGTAAGATCTGATCCAATGTGATCGTTCTAGCTGATTCACTTAGATAATAGCCACCCATAGCGCCTACTTTAGTCTTAATTAACTTTGTTTTTTTAAGCTTTAACATTACTTTTCTGATCAGTGCGGCATTACTACCAATCTTATGTGCTAATTCATCACTACTGATATAACCTTGATGATCACTTAAATATGCCAAAGCATTGATCGCGATCAAATACTCAGCTTTCATTATTAACCTTGTCTAATTGACGTAAATCTTTGATAAGATCATATACCATCCAAGCGGAAATGACCACAAAACCACCATATAATAAATAGTTATTATAAACAGAACAGGTATAACACCAGCGATCACTTAATAAGAAATAAAGCGATCCAATATCAATCGCTAAAGCCAAGATAAAATTAAAGATAAAATCTTTACCTTTAAGCATTTTATATTTCCATAAACTCAATATGATAAATACTGAACTGATCAATATTGCTAATACTAATAAAACTATCATCCAAATGTCGTTCATAATTACTCCTTTTAACTTACTGTAATTATAATGATTACAGATGACACTTACAAACTTTTTGCCCAAAAAAAGCACATGAGCTAAGTCATGTGCTTTAAACTATTTGGTATTTACTTCCCAAGCTGGTAAGATGACACCCGGATATTCTTGATGAATAACCTCAGCGACTTCATCACTGCGGAAGGCTTTGGCGATCCTAACATACAGTTCGTTTTCAACATCTTCTGTACGGGCTACTAAGACATTGATCAAATTAGCAACGTTTGGATTAGCTTGCGGATCGATCGACTCCACAAAGATCAAAGAATCAGTCTTGTGTAAATCAGCTGAGATAGCTACACCACCATTGATGATCGCCGCTGCGACATCTGGTAATAAACTAGCAGTTAAACTAGCATCAACTTCGACGATGTCTAAATTCAGTGGATTATCGATAATGTCGGCTTTAACTCCTAAATAGCCTACATCTGGATCAACAGTGATCAAACCAGCTGATTCTAGTAGTTTCAATGCTCTACCACCATTGGTCGCATCACTTGGGATAGCGATCGTATCATTTTCCTTTAGTTCTGATACATCAGTGATGTTTTCTGAGTAAAGTCCAAGAGGAGCAACGATCGTTTCGCATACCACTGCTAGATCATAGCCTACTTCACTTTTCTCTTTGTTTAAATAAGCATAATGTTGGAAAGCATTCAGATCAATGTCACCATCCGATAGAGCAGCGTTTGGTAATGAATACTCAGTGAATTTTACGAGTTCAATAGTAACGCCTTCAGCCGCAAACTTTTCAATAACTGGTGTCCAATACTCATTGTACTCACCTACTGTGCCAATCTTAACAACAACAGGTTCAATTTCTGGTTCTTTGTCAGTGTTTGAACACGCCAACAAAGATAGTGATAATAAAACTGTTAATCCTGATACGATAATCTTTTTCATTTTCTTTCTCCTTAATGTGTTGTTTTCTTTATCAGATAATTACCGATGCCTTGAATCAAACTCACCAACAATAAGATCGTCAAGACCGTTATGATCGTTACATCGGTCATTCTTCTTTGAAATCCATAACGGATGGCAAAGTCTCCTAAGCCACCACCACCAACAGCTCCCATCATCGCTGTTAAACCAATTAAACTAACCATTGTGATCATCGTTCCCCTGATCAAACCTGGAATATTCTCACTTAGATAAACCTTAAAGATGATCTCCCATGGACTTGAGCCACTAGCTAGCGCCGCTTCAATGATGCCATCATCTATTTCGATTAACGCACTTTCCACTTGGCGACTATAAAATGGGATAGTCCCAAAGATTAGCGGAATGATCGCTCCCCTTACACCAAAACCAGTTCCTACGATCATGCGTGTAAAGCCGATCAGCAAAGCGATCAGAATGATAAAGGGAATAGAGCGGAAGATATTGATCAGTTTATCAAACAGGTTATAGATCAATACGTTTTCCATGATCCGTCCTTTTTTAGTAACGGTTAAGATAACACCAATCGTTAAACCAAATAGGATCGAGAGTATTCCTGAATAAAGCATCATTTGTAAGGTCTGAGAGATACTTTGGATAAACTCCGCTTCTTTTCCAACCATGTTGGGAAACCACTGAGTGATCAACTCAAACATAACGCTTCACCTCCACTCTGACACCATTTGCCTTAAGATACTCTAAACTCTGATCTCTTTCTTGACCACCGACGACTACTACTAACCAACCAATGGGGTTATCGGCGATCAATTCAATATTGCCAAATAAGATATTGACCTTAACATTGAATTTTTTGATCATATTGAAGATCAGGGCATCTTGGGTATTGGCGTTACTATAACTTAACAGGACCAAGAGTTCATCAGTATTAAGTTGCAATCTTTTACTAGACAAATATTCTTCAAGCTTATCCATATTATCCGCTGAATGAACAAACTGTCGTGTCACATCGTGACGTGGATTATAGAAGACTTCTAATACTGAACCTTGTTCAATAACTCTTCCTTGATCCATGATCGCGACTTCATCACAGATATCTTTAACGACACTCATTTGATGAGTTATAATGACCATTGTTAGTTTTAATTTCTTATTTAATTCCTTTAATAGTCTCAGTATTGATTGAGTAGTCTGAGGATCTAAAGCACTAGTAGCTTCGTCACACAGTAATACTTTTGGATTATTAGCCAGGGCTCGAGCAATGCCTACTCTTTGCATCTGTCCACCTGATAATTGTGATGGATAGCTATCTGCTTTATCACTTAAGCCAACAAGCTCTAACAACTCATGTACTCTTGTTTTTATTTCATCTTTACTTAAACCAGAGTTTTCAAGTGGATAACAAACATTCTTAAACACTGTTTTAGATCTAAATAAGTTAAACCGCTGAAAGATCATACCAATCTTTCTTCTTGATAAACGTAATTGTTTACTATCAAGTTTCACTAGATCTACTCCATCAACGATGACTTGTCCTTGATCTGGTTTCTCTAGTAGATTGATCAATCTGATCAATGTTGATTTACCCGCACCACTATAACCAATGATTCCAAATATCTGTTCTTCTTTGATCGTTAATGATACATCTTTCACAGCTTCAACATTATTATCAAATGTCTTAGCTATATTGATCAGTTCTATCAAACCAACACCCCCTTTAATACAAAAAAACTCATCCCTAAGGACGAGTTATCGTGTTACCACCTTAATTTATAGATACTTTGCAGTATCTATCTCATTTAGTACGCTACTGAGTAGTTCATACTATAGTGCTTTAACGAGCACACGCGTCATAGCCTAAGCAAAGCTTCGGTATGCGACTCCCAGACCATCTTCACCACAAGTTCCTATGTCCTTTTTCAGCCCCCGGACTCTCTAAGTTAGTAGATTGCGATTACTTTTCTGTTCACTGTCTTTACGGATATTATATATGATAAATACAGATTGTCAACACAAACATAAAAAAACTACCCGAAGGTAGTTTAGAATGTAATTTCTTTGGTCTTGGATACTTTCATAAAGATCATTA
>CAYNYC010000046.1:0-11438 GCA_964401415.1 uncultured Erysipelotrichaceae bacterium | reverse complement strand
GGAGGAGCCGCAATGTCTTTTATGCATGGAGCGCAAGATGGACAGAAGTTTATGGGTGTGTTTATGTTGGGTATCTTTTTAGCGGCTGGACAAAGCAATGTGACTGTTTTTGTGATCCCCATTTGGTTAATGATCCTATGCTCAGCAGTGATGGCCTTAGGTACTTCCATTGGTGGTTATCGGATCATCAAGGCAGTTGGGATGGATATGGTCAAACTAACTAAGTATCAAGGATTTGCGGCCGATATGGCAGCGGCTAGTTGTCTTTTACTTTCATCATTAACAGGAATTCCGGTAAGTACGACCCATACAAAAACAACTGCCATCATGGGAGTTGGCGCAGCTAAAAGAATATCAAACGTCAATTGGGGCGTTGTTAAAGAGATGGTCATGGCTTGGGTATTAACTTTTCCAGGTTGTGGTCTGATTGGTTATATCATGACTAAATTATTTATGTTTATCTTATAAAGGAGGCAACATGGCACGAAAAAGAGATGATTATTATTTTGATAGTTTCTATAAACTGGTAGATTATCCTATTTTAGGAGCGAAAGCTTTAGCGAAGATAATAGATGATATCAATGCTTTAGACACTCATCTACAATTACTTGAAGTTCATGACATTGAACATCAAGGGGATTTAGCTAAGTATGAAGTAACTAAAAAATTAGTCGATGAGTTTATCACTCCGATTGAGCGTGAAGATATCGCCATGTTACTATCGCAAATTGATGACATCATGGATGCGATCGAAGATGTTGTGCGCTTATTATCAATGTATAACGTCAAAAAGATTCGTAAAGAAGCCAAGGAATTTACGCCTATCATCTCAGAAAGTTGTGATGTATTACAAAAAATGATCGAGGAGTTCAAGAATTTTCATCGATCAAAAACAATTAAAGATTACTTTTTAAAGATCAATGAACTCGAAGAAAAGGCTGATATCGTTCATTATGAAGCGATCAGAACATTATTTAAAGAAAGTAGTGATCCCATTGAGATCTTTACTTGGACTAACATCTTTGATGCTTTAGAAAACTGTTGTGATCAATTTAAGGAAGTTAGTGAATTAGTGGAAATGATCATCTTAAAAAATACCTAATAAAGAAGTTGTTTACATTCGTGCCCTAACGGAATATAATATGGGTACGAAAGTAAGGTACACTTATGACAAAATTCGAATTTCTCGATCAATTATTAGATCATAATAATGGATATATTAAAACATCTGATGCAGAAAAAAATAATATTTCTAGAACTTATTTCTTGGATTACGTCAATGAGCGTAAACTGATTAAAGCTGCTCATGGATTATATATGACTGAAGATACATGGCAGGACGATATGTACGTCATTCAAGTCAGATACCCCAAGGTAATATTTTCTCATGAAACAGCCGCATACTTATTAGGATTAACAAACAGAGAACCTTTTATGATAAACGTTACATTGGAATCGGGAAAAGGGTCTTCACGATTAGCAAAGAGCGGTGTGAGAGTGTATAAAATAAAAGAGGAACTATTAGAAATTGGTCTTATCAATGTACTTACGACTTCTGGAAACACTGTTAGATCTTATAATTCTGAAAGAACTGTATGTGATATAGTTCGTAAGAGAAACACGATCGAAATTCAAGAAGTACAAACAACGATTCAAGAATACTTTAAAAGAAAAGAAAGAAACATTCCTCTATTAATGAAATATGCCAAACTTTTCGCTGTTGAGAAAATCATTAAACAGTATACAGAGGTATTATTATAATGATCAAAACATCAACACAACTAAAAGCACTTGCTCGCAATCAATCTAAGGGAAATAGTACTAAAGCACAGATTATTATTCGCAACTATATAATTGAAAGATTTTTGGAAAGAGTATCATTATCCGTATATCGTAATAACATTGTTTTAAAAGGAGGTATATTAATCGCTTCCATTATTGGAGCAAGTAAAAGATCTACTCTAGATATTGATTCAACATTAAAAAACATCGAATTGAGTGAAGAATCAATTCGAACTATTGTTCAGGAAATAATAGATATTGATATTAATGATAATGCGATTTTTTATATTCAAGACATATCAACTATCATGGAAGGGTTAGATTATCCTGGCATGAGAGTTTCTTTAGTGGCAGAAATTGATAAAATGAAGACTCCACTTAAGCTAGATTTTTCTACTGGAGATTTCATAACACCAAGAGAAATAGAATATCAATATTCTTTGATGTTTGAAAACAGAAGCATATCAGTATTAGCCTACAATCTTGAAACAATTCTTGCTGAAAAATTTGAAACAATTGTGTCAAGAGCTACCGCAAATTCGCGTATGCGCGATTTCTATGATGTTTATATGCTTATTAGTATAAACGAATCATTTAATACAAAGCAATTTCAAATGCTTTGAGAAACACTTCTTTAAAAAGAGGTACTAATATGATAATGAAAGATTGGCTGATGATAGTTAATGTAATCAAAGAAGATGAAGAAATGCAAAAACTTTGGAGATCATACCAAAATAAATATGATTACGCTAGTAATGTTGCATGGGAAGATGTCATTTACGCAGTGAAAACTTTGGGTAACAGTATATTATAGATTGAACTATAATAAAAATTATTCGATTATTAATATTTGTTTTATAAATTATAAATCTCTGTTTAAGCAAAAAGTATTTATTCTTGTGTGTATAACTAGTATCTCTATGATGGATGATGTATTGAATCGTCATTTTTTTATGTGAATTCATCCATTGTGAGCTTATAGGCCATCTGGGATAGTTGATCATCAATAATCAAATCATCTTTTTTAGTAAGGATACATAAGAACTTCTTGAGTAATTGGGGGTTTTTGATCAAGATCGGACCTAATAGCCAACTGGCAAATAGGTTATTGATCAAAAAACCCTGTTCATATGAATGAGGATGATCACTCAGTCCTTTTTTGATGGTTAATAATGTTCTATCAAAACTATAGGGTAAGATATAAGAAGTACGATTGATAAAGCCATAGATCAACATTGAAGGATCAGTATTGGTTTCAGCAATCACATCACTGATATAAACCTGATCATCATCAACACCATCAAATTCCAGTATTCCACTACCTAGATGTTTTACATTATCACAGGTAGTAAAGGATTTACCTAGTAAAAGTTGAGCATTACCACTGATCAAGATCAGTTTTCCTTGATCGATCGCCTCACTAAACTGTTTCTTATATTGATTGAAATGTTGGCTAGCGACGATCAGATTCTTGAGCTTACCAGGACCAATATAGATCATATCAAACGTAGTTAGATCAAGCTTATCAGCGATACTTAAGCGTACTAGCTCATAATCAAGATTATTTTTCTTAAGATAGTATTCAATGATCATTAGATTACCACTATCACCATATAGATCTAATAGATCATCATAAAGCCATAATATCCTTATCTTCTTCATTAGTTACCTCACTTAACCGCGTCTATGACCGCTTTAGCGTCATAGAGTTCAGTTAGAAAACAGATCATTCCTTTAGTATCATTTAGTATCGCTTTGATCTCTTCAGGTTTTCTTTTTATGATCAAATCTTGCTCATTAAAGCCAGCTAACTTTAAGCGAACAGCTAGATCATAAGCTCTTTCACCACAACAGATAACATGATCTGTATGTCCAACAAGTTTCTCAAAAGCAATATCATATAGCCAAGTCGTATCCTTGTGATAGGTGTGATTGATATTATTGACTACGATGATTACTGTTTTTGGTTCTTTAATATTGATTAGATATTCTATTGATTGATCATACGATACGGGATTTTGATTTTTAGATAAGATCATCATCGCTTTACGATTATTGATCGTAAATTCATTATAACGTTGTTCCATGATATTAAAACTAGCCACGATTTCACTAACTTCCTTGATAGCTAAACCTAGCTCACAAGCTGTGGCGATCGCTGCCGTTGTATTCATGATATTAAAGATACTTTTAAAGTTAGTCTTAGTTAATTGACCATTGACCTTAAATGTTCCTGCATCAAGATCAATGATCTCTGCTTGATATTTAGCGTCAGGAGTTTGATAACCACAATTATGACACTTATAATCACCAATATGATTATAGTGATAATAGTGGTAATCAAGACGATGCAAACACAAAGGACAAACCTTAGCATCGTGGGTGATATTGGTTGTAACATCGCTTGATAAAGCTGTTTTATTTAAACTATAATATACCCTTTTGTTATTGGGAGCTAAGTTAGCACTGATGGGATCATTACCATTTAAGATTAATGAGACGCTGGGTTTGATTGCTTCATGAAGCTTATCAATGATCACATCGACATTGCCATTACGTGTTAATTGATCGCGAAACAAGTTAGTACATAAAAGATAATCAGGGGAGAAGTCTTTAAAGATCAAGCGAGAAAAACGCTCATCAACTTCTAATATCACAAAATCAGCTTTGACTTTACCGTTTAAACTTGCCTTACTTAACAAGGTTGTCGCGACGCCACCAGTCAGGTTTGAACCTTTTTGATTTGAGACAACTTGATAGCCAGCTTCTTTTAAGATATAGGTTAACATGTTAGTCGTGCTAGTTTTACCGTTACTGCCGGTTATGGCAACGATCTTACCAGAAAAAGAGATCTTACCTAGTAAGTGCTTATCGATCTTTAAAGCGATATCTCCTGGAAGATTAGTTCCTTTACCCGTTAGTTTACCAATAGTAGCTAGGGTTTTAGCACATAATAAGGCTAATATAAAACGCATAGTTGTTACTTCCTTTACGTTACTTATTTTATCATATAGTGACTAATGAAACATTAAGATCATTATCATATTAGGATAATATGCTCATCTTTTGTAAGTATATATTATATGTTATGATGTAGATAATAAAGATTGGAGATGTTTATATGCCAAAAAGACCATTAGTTGCCCTAATGTATGATTTTGATAAGACTCTTTCTCCACGTGACATGCAAGAATATTCTTTTATCCCAGCTTTAAATATGGAAGCTAGTGATTTTTGGGATAAATGTGCTGTCTTGACCAAAAAACACAATATGGATCAAATTCTCTCTTATATGTTTGTGATGTTACAAGAAGCTGAAAAAAGTGGCATGTATCTAAATAAGAATGAATTCCGTAATTTAGGTAAAGCTGTACAACTGTTTGATGGAGTTGAAACATGGTTTGAGCGGATCAATCAATATGGTGAAAGTGTTGGATTACAGGTAGAACATTATATCTTATCATCAGGTTTAAAAGAGATCATTGAAGCTACAAAGATCGCTAAGGAGTTTAAAAAGATCTACGCTAGTGAATATTGTTATAACGAATATGAAGAACCAATTTGGCCTGCTATGGCTGTCAACTATACCAGTAAGACGCAATTCTTATTTAGAATAAATAAAGGCGTCTTAGAAGTTACGGAAAATGATGAGCTTAACGCTTCTATGGCTGAAGAAAATAAACGGATCAGCTTTAAGAATATGATCTATATTGGTGATGGCTTTACTGATGTACCTTGTATGAAACTTGTTAAAAGTAATGGTGGTCATTCAATCGCTGTCTATCAAAATAACGCTAAGGAAGTCGCTAATAATATGATCTTAAATAATCGAGTTGATTTTGTCTTACCAACTGATTATACCGAAGGTAGTCTTCTACAAAGTGCTGTTTGTGCGATCTTAGATGAGATCAGATCAGATGAGAATATTCAAGCAATCCATATGGCGCATGTTAAAGCAGCACAGGATGAAATAGATCAAAGATAAAAAAAAGTACCCGATGAAGGGTACTTTTTATCTACTTACCTTGTTAAGCAACGCTAAAGAAAGATCATCTTTGTTAAACACTAAGTAAAACACAATGAATAAGACAAGAAAAGTTAAAACTAATAACGATAAGACTATCCAAATATTCTGAATTACCTTCGTAAAGATCAAAGTTATATTCAAGAGAAAAAAGGCTAAGTTAGTAACTTTAACAAACCAAATCAAACGCTTAACTAACTGAACTTCATTTTCATTTAAATTATCGGTAAGCTTTACTGATAATCCAAAACTAGTTTTGATATACCATTTAAAATATAAACCTAGTTGATCACTAAACATTGGTGTTTCCTTTCTATATGATTAATCTTTCTTCTCTTGCATATTGACTACTTTTGGAAATTCTTCTTCAAAATCACTAATGATCTTTACCAGTTGAGCATGGATCCTGGTGATATCGACAGTTGATATTTGAAAGGTCAATTCTACATCAATTTCACCATATTGGTGTGCTAAACGATTACGAAAGCTTTTCATGTGTTCCCAAGGAATGGTTGGAAAGTATTCTTTAAAGTCTTTCGTTAGTTTATTGGCTAATTCACCAATTTGGATCAGTAACATGCTAATGGCGTATTGATATTCAGTATTTTTAAAGAAGTCTTCTTTATTACTTTGATGTTTTTGATGAATATCAATAATTAGTTTAGCATAGAAGATGATTAGTTTAAGACTTCCATAATTGGTCATAGACTAATACCTTCCTTTCTTTGATCTCATCTTTTAAGATCTTACTTACTGAATTGATGTTGATAACATCAACACCTTTCCGAAAGTAACGTTCTAACTCTTCCATAAAGCCAATACAATTTAAACCCTGACATTTACCATAATCAACGATAAAATCAAGGTCTGAAAAACGATCGGGATTATTATAAGCATAACTTCCAAATAGATAGACAGTTTGAATACCATATTTACGACAGATCAAACGTAAGCCTTGTTTGATCTCAAACATGCTGAGTACTCTTTTGTTATCATCGAAGGGATGATTAGAATAAGATCTTTTCATGAATAGTTTATATTTATGATAATTCATGATGAGATCTCTTTCATCGCGTAAGTCGTGTAACTACTAAGACAGGGATTACCATGAACATAGTGAATCACTAAGTTATTTAGATCCATGATCACAGCGTGATTGGTCGCGTGTTGTTTGGTGATTGGTAAGCTTTCATCAGCGTGAACACAAAGCCCATTGGGATGACCACGATGGTCTTGTAAGATAGCTTTGATCATGTCAAGATCAATAGCGTTAGCATCTTCAAGTAGTGATCTGATATTACCATATCGCACAAAGCTATTACCAAAGGGCTTATTATTGTCTTTGACACTGCTTCTATCACTAAGCAGATGATTTGTATGATATAAGACACCATGATCTGGATAGAAAAGGGAAACATCTTTAGGAGTCAGTTCTAAACCTAACGCTAGACCATCAACACATGAAATGATCAGATTGGCGGATACTGGAATTGGCGTTGTAACGGCTACTTGGTAAGCTGAAGCTAAGGTATTGCTCGCTAAGATCATCCGCATACGGATGTGTAATGGTATACCTGTATCAGATCCGGTAGTGTTTAAGGCGTTTAAAGTTAAGCCAAGACCATGATCATTTAAGCCCTTACCACCAATAAGGCCAGCCTCAGTGACCATCATGATCTTTACTTCATTATCGATCTCTAAAAGGACAACATTATCTCTTTGACTTCTCGCAAAATCCCACGTTTGACAAGCATAAGTGTTGTGATCGCTCGTTACTTTTGGCATTAAGACAAAAGCGGTACATTCTTGTACTTCTTGATTAGAGCTAAATAAAAGCTCACTACGACAATTTAATAGTAAGATATCCTCATAACTTACTTTAGCCCCTTTAGCGATGCCTTGCATTTCCTCAAGATAATTTGTGGGGATAGATGATTGATAAGTTAAGGCGATCTGATGAGCTTTCTCAGGCGATAGATTTTTACGATCTTTGATCAAACGCTTGTAATTTTGGATATTGTTTTTGATCAGATCACTTACTGCTTCACCATATTGAATACCACACTCATAGCTATTACCACTTACTGTTACTCTTTTGATTGTCATTACACTCTCCTATGTCTTTGTATTTATTCTATTACAATTAATTAAGACACTCAAGTAAGCTCACTTTAATTATTGATCACTTTAGCTTATAATCTAAGTGATTAGTTAGATAAGGAGCACTTATGGCGAATATCGTTGATTATGTAAAAAAACAATTTAATGATCTTGATAATTTATCTTTTAATCCAGTTGATAGTCTTGTGCTTTCACAATTTGCTTATATCCGTTTTGATGCGATCTTTAAAAATAAAAAAGAAGATCAAAAATTATATGTGAAAGATATGCTTAGAGCTGATCTTTTTGATAAGTTATTAAAAAATGTTTGGGCACCTAAAGAAAACAATGAATTATTGTACGCAATGGCGGCTAATCCACGTTTTCGTGAATTAGAGATGGTTCATTATGTTAATAAACATGATAATAAGACTGAAAAACAATTTTCCGCAGTTACTTATTTATTGCCAAATAATATCGTCTACATTGCCTTTCGTGGTACGGATTCATCACTGATCGGTTGGAAAGAAGACTTTAATATGTCCTTTGCGATGCCAGTACCAGCTCAAGATGAAGCCTTAGCGTATTTAAATATGATCGCTGAAAAGTATGAAGGCAAGATCATGGTTGGTGGTCATTCTAAAGGTGGCAATCTAGCTGTTTATGCGTCAATGTTTACCAGCGACCAGATTAAGAAACGCTTGATAGCTATCTACTCGCATGATGGACCAGGCTTTCAAAAAGAAGTGTTTGAAGGGGATAAGTATCAATCGATCGTTCCCCTTATCAAAAAGACAATCCCTCAATCATCAATGATTGGGATGTTGCTGGAGTATCAAGATAATCATGCGATCGTTAAAAGTAAAGGTTTTTGGTTTATGCAACATGATCCATTTTTATGGGAAGTCAATGAGACAGATTTTATCTATCAAACCCGTCTTACCAATGGGGCTGTTTATACTAATAAGACTATTAATCAATGGTTGATGTCAGCAACCATTGAGGAAAGAGAATTATTTATTGATACCTTGTATCAAGTCATTAAATCAACTAATGCGCAAACATTAGGTGAGCTTGGCGAAAATATCATTCAGGATGGTAAGAATATCTTAGCTGCCATCAAAGATGTTGATGATAATACCAAGAAGTTTGTTGTACAAACGTTAAAAGATTTAGCAGCTTTATCATTTAAGAATCTTTTACCAAATAGAAAAAATAAAGGAGATGAAGATGAAACTGAAGACACTGATGATAATTGATAAGATCGATCGGATTGAGTTGTTAAAAAGTAAGATCGCTAATCTTCAAGATTATTGTGTGAAAGAAGATCATGAATTAGTTTTAGAGATCGTTATGATGGGAAGTGCTGTTACTTATTTTAAAGACTTTAATGATGATAATGAGTTATTAAAGCTAGACGCTGATATCGCTCTTTGTAATAACGCTTTAAGCATGCATGGCATAGAGCCAATCCAATACCAAAATCTAAGAACAGTAGTGGCTGGTGTTGGTGAGATTTTAGTCAAGAAAACCGAAGGATGGGTAGACTATCTAATCTAAATAGACTCTTAAGGGAGTCTTTTTTCTAATAGATATTTAATATATATACATTTATGTTAAAATGAAATTAACGGAGGTAATATATGATCATAAAAGGAAACAAGATTTATTTTGAAGATGGGGTTCTCTCTGGTTATCTAAAAGTAGAAGATGGTATTATCAAACAGTTTTTACCAATAGAAACAGAGATAAAAGCCGATGTTGATTATCACGATAACTTGATCATTCCAGGTATCTTTGATACGCATAATCATGGAACGATGGGTTATTCATTAATGCACAATGATGAAACTGATGTAAAAGCTCAAGTAAGAGGGTATCTTAAAGGAGTCGCGGCGCAAGGCGTTACTAATGTTTTACCAACGGCTGATTATCGGATCATTAAGGAAGTAGCGGAAGTAGCGCAAGAAGAACTTATGGGCGCAAGAGTGATAGGTATTCATTCTGAGGGTCCATATTTAAATCGTGTTGGTGAAAAAGGTATTTATAAAGGCTTTCCTGATATCGATATGAATGTTGTCCGTAAGATGTATGAAGATTCACAAGGAATGTTAAAGCTTGTCGCGATCGCTCCGGAAATTCCAAGAAGTCAAGAAGTAGTTGATTATCTAGCTAGTAAAGGTGTCAGAACCGCATTTGCCCATAGTGATTGTAACTTCAAAGAAGCTAATGAAGCTTTCGCTAAAGGCATCACCGTCTCAACCCATACAGCTAATGTAATGAGTGGTATTCATCATCGTAATATGGGTGGTCTTGGTGCTTGTTTGTTAAATGATAATGTGGAATGTGAAGTAATCTGTGATTGTTTACATGTTTCAGAAGAAATGCTAGAAATTATGTTTAGAGTTAAAAATTATGATAAGTTTATGATGATCTCAGATAGTACACCAACATCAGGGGCACCAGAGGGTAAATATAGCTTTGGATCATTTGGGGCAGTTAATGTTACACCAGAAGGCTTTTGTTTGACAGAAACAGGCAGATTAGCTGGTAGTACTAAACCGGTCATCTATGGTATTAAATGTCTATATGAAAGACTTAATATCCCTTTAGAAACGATCATCAAGATGGCTTCTTTAAATCCTAGTAAAGTATATGGTGTAAGTGATCGTAAAGGATCGATCAAGGTTGATAAAGACGCTGATTTGGTTGTAATCGATCCAGCGTTCAATGTTTTAGCTACTTATGTTGAAGGCACAAAAGTCTTTGATGTTCGAGATAATGAAAATCTCTTTAATCCTGAATATCTTAAGAAGTATAAGATAGCGTAACATCAAGGTGAGAAATAAACTTCTCACCTTTTAAAGAAACAATGTGTTAATCGTAAGTCTTAGTGACTTGTAGAAAGTATAAGGATAATGATGATAGATAAGATAAAAGCTGTATTATTTGATTTAGATGGCGTATTAGTTGATTCAGAAGTAGTTAAGCATTTAACGATCAAAGACTTCATAGAAGAAAAGGGCTATGATATCGATCATAGACTCTTTTTTGCGTTGATCGGTTCACACAGTACCCTTAATACATGGGATGAGATCTTTGATAAGATCGATGAAAAGATCGTAGATCAAACCACCTTCAGAAAGGGATTTGAACGATATAGTAAAACGATCATCACCAATATTGATTTTGGTAAATACCGAATGCCTTATATCTTAGAAACACTCGAGATGTTAAAGAAACAAGGTGTTAAACTGGCTTGTGCTTCAAGTAGTAGTATTGAATATATTCATCGATTGCTTGATCAATGCCAGATCAAAGATTATTTTGATCTGATCGTATCAGGTGATGATTTTACCTTAAGTAAGCCGGATCCGGAAATATATCTACACTGTGCTACTGAACTTGAAGTAAAACCAGAACAGTGCTTAGTGATCGAAGATTCACCTTTTGGTATTCAAGCAGGTAAAGCTGCCCAAATGCAGGTAGTCGCCATCAAAGAAAACTATTTTGGTCTTGATCAATCCCAAGC
>CAYNYC010000045.1:0-11491 GCA_964401415.1 uncultured Erysipelotrichaceae bacterium | reverse complement strand
ATGATCAAGATATCGGTGTATCAGCGTTTGAAAATGATTATTGTAAGCACCTTGTATCTGAAGCTATTAGTAGTTTAGGGAATCTATACACCGAAATGGAAGAAAAAAGAGCACGTCGATTATGTCTTTCTCTTTACAAGGAATTTCGTTTACAGAAAATAAAAGCGGATATGGTTAAGGGAAGTCGGCATTCTGTTATTATCGTAAATAAAAAAGAGATAAAGATATTCATACCCTTTGTCTCTTCAGCTAAAGATATCATTTTTAAAGTTCAATTATTGATTGGGCATATTAAGACATTAGAAGCGCTGTTAAGTAAGAAACTGACAGAACAAACGATCGATATTTCCTTGGTTGTAGATAGTGATCTAAATACTGATTTCTTGGAAATGTTACATCTAACAAATATTAATTATCTGCTTCATTCTACTAAACAAGAAAAAGTTTAAATAGCGATAGGACTTGTCCTATCGCTATTTTACATTTCTTAAGATATTTTCACTACTCATTTGGAAAATGATCGCAAAAGGAATCATATAAGATAACAAGCTAGAGCCACCAGATGAAATAAAAGGGAGAGTAATTCCGGTTATCGGTAAAAGGCCAACGATCATTCCCATATTTTCAATCTGTTGAAACAATAACATTCCAAGTAATCCAGCAACCATGATCTTTTCACGTTGCTTTTCAAATTTCATGGCGATTGATAATAATTTAAGATCTAAAACGGTATTGACGATAACGACGATTGCTGATCCAATAAAACCAAAGTTTTGACCAATGACTGCGAAAATGAAATCATTTTGGGGCTCAGCGAAATACACTAAGGTAGATTGGATACCATGTCCCGTCCAGCCAGCAGAACCAACAGCTAATAAAGCTTGATAAAGCTGATTACCATAACTGGAAATATAACTTTCGGTTTCAAGCCAACCATAAAAACGATTGAGTTTATAGACATCACCAAGGATTCTAGCTAAAAAGCCAGGATTTGTTTCAAACAGGAAAATAACTAAAGAGATAGCACCGATGACGATAACGCCATAGAGCACAATCCAAAAACGACGAATGCCACTCACCATGATCATAACTGATAAACTGATAACGATGATGATTGGTAAACCAGTATCGGGCTGAGCTAAGATCAATAATAAAGGGGGAATCGCATAAGCTAATACTTTGGCGAATAATTTTATATCAGAATAAGCAGAGTCATCTTTTTTAATGCTATTATGATGATCAACAATATTAGCGGTTTGAATGATTAAAATAACCTTCATAAACTCACTAGGCTGAAAACTAGCGATGTTCCCCAATTGAAACCAAGCTCTAGTACCAGAAACAGGACGAATAAAGGGTAAGTCGATATATTTATCAAGCAGCAGTAAAACCAACATAAATAATAGGATCCAATAGAAGATATTAGCGCTGGTGAATAAGCGATCAATCCCAAATATTAATAAGAAAATTAAAAAACCAAAACCTAATAGGATCCAGAAAGCTTGTTTGTATAAAAGCATCATACTACCAGCAACAGTCAGGGGAATTGAGGCATAAACAGCTATCAAGTTAAAAGAGAACAACAAAATCAACACTAGTAGTAGTGTTTTATCGATCGCAAACGACTTTTTAACAACCTTAGGTGATGTTAACATTCTAGCCCTCTTTTTTTATTTATTGTAACACATAAAATCAATAACGAAATGAAAATTACCAAGCAAGCCTTAATTGAATAGGCAGATAAATAGTGCTATCATATAAACACGATGAGGTGTATTTATGCGTAGATGGCAATCTTATTATGATATATTATTTTTCCCATTATTGACGATATTTGCGGCAACGGTTGTGATGGGGCTAACGGGGTTGATCCTTAATGGTTCATTTCAAACACTAACCCAAATAGACAATCAAATGATCATTAAAACGGCTGAGATCACAAGATATCTCTGTGGGTTTTTGATTGCTAATTCTCCTCTTTTGATCATGATTAATCTTTTGTCACGAAAATACGACGATATAACTCCTGTATTTATCGGGGTAATTGGATATATTATCTTTCATATAACAACGATGTTCTTTGCTAGCTCTACCTTACCTCGTAATGTGTTTGCGCCAGTCATGGGAATTAGTATTGATGTTTCCCAATTTAGTATTACTGGAAGTGGATTAAGATATCCCCTAATAACTGGGATGTTGGCAGTGGCGATCGTTACCTATATTACGCGATACACTTATCGCATATCAAGAAGACGTAGCACTTATGGATATTTTGCTTTTATTAATCGTAAAGCGTGGGCATTATTAATAACAGGCTTTTTCACTTTTGTGGCGGGTATGTTGATTGCTTTTGTATGGCCATATCTTGTTAGTGTTATTTATTATATCTTTAAGATCATCGCTAATGATATAACAAATCCGATGAATCTCTTTTTATATGGAATATTAGATAGGGTTATGGAAATAACAGGATCAAGTAGTATTATTCGCAATCTCTTTTGGTTTGGTGAATATGGTGGCTCTTGGATTGGTAATAATATCAATTATCTAGGAGATGTCAGCATATATACAGCCCAACAAGCTGCACAGGTATTTAACACGGGCTTTGGTAGACTAATAACTCCTTATTACGTGCTGAATATGTTTGCTGTCCCAGCAATCTTGATCGCTACTTTTTCAACTTTTACGGATAAGATTGAGAAAAAGAAATATACGTTATTCTTAGGATTAGCTGTGCTTTTTTCGATCGTGACTGGATCACTTTTGCCAGTTGAAATAT
This sequence comes from uncultured Erysipelotrichaceae bacterium, assembly GCA_964401415.1. Lineage (GTDB taxonomy): Bacteria > Bacillota_I > Bacilli_A > Erysipelotrichales > Erysipelotrichaceae > JAQUCI01. The sequence goes on along the minus strand of CAYNYC010000045.1, from coordinate 8,712 downwards.
ATCTGTTGATCATGACACCGCTGTTGTATGTATCACACTTGTTTTTTACAGGTATTCTATTCGCATTGTTAGCGGCACTTGATGTCACGATTGGTTATGCTTATTCAGGACCTGTTTTTATGGCAACCCCAGGCAGTGCGATCGACCTATTAACCCATATTAGGGATGTGTCATTCTATTCACCATTTATTAAGCTTATGATTGTTGGGGTCGTCGTCTTCGTTATTTACTATGTGATCACTAGATACTACTATAAAAAAGCGTGTCTTGATATCTTGAATACGGGATCAAAATTAAAATATGTAAATAATTTTATCTTAGCAATAGGTGGAATAAACAATATCAAACGTATTTATTCCACACCAACAAAGGTTATCTTACAAGTATCAGATCCCAAACTATTAAATTTTAATCTAATGAAAAAACAGGGAGCTAGTAAGGTCGTAGAGACGCGTACAACATTTGATATCAGCTATGGCGCGATTAGTTATCTGTTGGTCAGTGAAGTTAATAAACTGCTAAAAGAAGCGAATTGATCCGCTTCTTTTTACGAGATAGTCACGCTAATTTGTTATAATCATAAGTAGAGGTAGTTAATGGAAAAATATTCACCGATGATGCAACATTATCTAACATTGAAAAAAGATTACCCCGATACGTTGGTCTTTTATCGTTTGGGTGATTTTTATGAAATGTTTTTTGATGATGCTAAAATAGCTTCTAATGAGCTTGATCTTGTCTTAACTGGAAGAGCAGCGGGTGTTGAAGATCGCGTACCAATGTGTGGTGTCCCACACCACGCTGTTAATAGCTATATCCAAAGGCTTATCCAAAAGGGTTATAAAGTAGCGATCGTTGAACAACTTGAGGATCCTAAAGATGCCAAAGGAATCGTAAAGCGTGATGTAGTAAGAGTCATTACTCCAGGTACGATCATGGATGAACTTCAAGATGATAAAAACAGTGTATATTTAGCCTCATTGATTGATTATAAGTATGGATTAGTATTAGCTGTGTGTGAAATGGCTACAGGTGAAACCTACATTAAATCAATCAAAAGAAATGTCTTAGCCCTTCAACAAGCGCTACTTAAAAATAACATCAAAGAAATTGTTATCCAAGAGGCGTTCTCTAGTAAATATATCAAAGGTATTCGAGAATTAGGTAGTGTGATGATATCATATTGTGAACAATATGATATTGATCCAACATATCTTCCACTTTGTGAACATATTGAAATTCAATATCAAAAAGATGCTTATGGTTTGTTGTTGAATTATCTTTTACAAACTCAAAAAAGATTATTAGACCATTTAAGACCAGTTGAGATTGATAATGATGATCTGTATTTAGATATGGACTTTGCGACTCAACAAAACTTAGAATTAATCACTAACTATCGCTATAACACTAAAACAGATACCTTATGGACCTTTCTTGATAAGTGTCAAACAGCGATGGGGAGTAGACTACTAAAGAAGTGGATTGAAAAACCCCTAACTGATAAAGATATGATCATTAAAAGACAAGCTGGAATTGGTTATCTTTGTGATAATTTCTTGGTTAGAAATGATCTTAAGGTAGAACTAGAAAAGATATATGATATTGAACGCTTAATCGCTAGAATCGCTTTAAAGACAGCTAATGGGATTGATTGTCTAAGATTAGCCAAGTCTTTAAGTACATTAGACCTAATCGTCAACTATTTAAAAGGGATGACTTCCTATGTTGAATTTCAAGATGTAGATCTTTGTGATGAATTAAGTACTCTTTTGTCTAAAGCGATCAGTGAAGATCCGCCTATTAGTATTAAAGACGGGGGCATCTTTGTGGATGGTTATAATGAGCTTTTAGATGAGTATCGTAAAACACAAAAAGAAGGCAAACAATGGATCGTGGATCTAGAGCTTAAAGAAAGAGAAAAGACAGGTATTAAAAACCTAAAAGTAGGTTATAATCGTGTATTTGGTTACTACTTTGAAGTAAGTAAAGCTAATATGAACATCATCAAGGAAAGCGATGGGTACATCAAAAAACAGACGCTTACTAATGCTGAACGCTTTATATCTATTGAACTAAAAGAAAAAGAAGATGCGATCTTACATAGTGAAGAAAGAGCGTTAAAGCTTGAACAAGAATTGTTTTTAGAACTATTAACGTATATCAAGGATTATTTACCTAAACTTCAAAAGATTGCTAATATGATCGCCACGATTGATGTTTTATATGCTTTATCGATCACTAGTAGCGAAAGTGATTATGTTTGTCCTACATTTAGTGATGATAAAACAATGAATATCAAAAAGGGCAGGCATCCAGTTATGGATAAGATCCTTAAAGATCATAAATATGTGGCTAATGATGTTTACTTTAATGATTCTTTACAGATTGTTTTATTAACTGGACCTAATATGGGAGGTAAAAGCACCTATATCCGTCAGGTCGCATTACTGGTCATCATGGCGCAGATGGGGATGTATATCCCAGCAAAAAGTGCTAAGATGCCAATCTTTGATAAGATATTTACGCGTATTGGTGCAAGTGATGATATTTTAAGTGGACAATCTACTTTTATGGTAGAAATGATTGAAGCTAATCATGCATTACAAAATGCGACCGATCGTTCACTTATCTTGTTTGATGAGATAGGGCGTGGTACTTCTACTTATGATGGAATGGCTTTAGCTCAAGCCATGATTGAATATATTGGATCGATCATTAAAGCGAAGACGATCTTTTCAACTCATTATCATGAGTTAACACAGCTAGAAGATACATTAGATTGTTTAGTGAATCATTACGTAGAAGTATATGAAGAAAATAACCAAGTAACCTTCTTATATCATGTGAAGAAAGGTAAAGTTGATCGTTCATATGGGATAAACGTAGCGCGCTTAGCTAAATTACCAGAGGTGGTAATTAAAAGAGCCAAAGAAATCTTACATGATCTTGAAAGTAAGAAAAAAGTTGTTCAACAATCCTTCGCAGTTACGGAAATGCATAATACAGTCAATGATCATAGTGAACTGATCGATAAGTTAGAAATGGTTGATGTCAATGATATGACACCACTTGAAGCGCTACAAATGATAGTAGATCTAAAAGAAGATATAAAGAGAAGAGGTCAATGATGGGTAAGATAGAAAGACTTAATCAACATTTGACAAATATGATCGCCGCTGGTGAGGTTATTGAAAGACCAGCTGGCATCGTCAAAGAATTAATTGAAAATGCGATCGATGCTCACGCCCATAAAATAGAGATCAGTATTAAGGATGGCGGAATCACGTCTATTCAGGTTATTGATGATGGTATAGGTATGGATAGTAGTGATGCGGTAATGGCCTTTGAAAGACATGCGACCAGTAAGATCCACAGTGATAGTGATCTATGGGCAATCAATACAATGGGGTTTCGTGGTGAAGCATTGCCCTCAATTGCCTCGGTTAGTAGAGTTTCACTTTCAACAAACGATACACAAGAAGCGACCAGCGTCATGATCGAGTATGGACAAACAATTGCCGTAAAGCCTTATTATTGTCCTGAAGGAACGCAAATCATTGTCGAAGATCTTTTTCAAAAAACACCAGCTCGTTTAAAACATTTAAAGAGTCGTCAATATGAAGCCGCGATCATTTCTGGTAATATTGAGAAATTCGCACTCAGTCGTCCCGACATTGCCTTTACTTACATTAGTGATGGTAAAGAAATGTTTAGATCAAAGGGCAATGGAGATCTTCAAGAAGTGATCGGAACGATCTATGGTATGGATGTGGCTCGTAATACGATTACCGTGAGTGGACAGGACTATGATTATCGTTTAACAGGAATGTACGCTTTACCTTCGATCAACAGGGCTACTAAGAACTATATTAATATATTTGTGAATTCCCGAATGATTCGATCATACCGTTTACAGAAGGTAGTAATGGAAGCGTTTAAAGACTATATTCCAGAAGATCGTTATCCAATCATTGTCCTTGACGTGATCATGGATTCAAAGTTGGTTGATGTTAATGTTCATCCAAGCAAATGGGAAGTCCGACTTTCTAAGGAACAACAATTAGAAGATCTTATTCGTACGACCTTGATAGCTTCATTATCAGATAATATGCAAGCTCCACAAATCAAAAGAACGATAGATAGCTCTAATTCAGTTAAAGTAGAGTTTACCAATTTTCAATTTGAAGATAATACTCCTGTAATCGTAAGTGATATAAAGCAAGACAACGTTTTGGTTAATGATCTATTGGTACATGAAGAAACACCGATTACTTATCAGCAAGACTTCAAAGTCATCAACAGTCAAAATAACCAGTTTCCGATAATGAGCGTTATTGGTCAATTTCACGGAAATTATATCTTGGCAGAAGGGATTGATGGACTATATATAATCGATCAACACGCAGCTCAAGAAAGATATAATTTTGAAAGATTTCAAAAACAATTATTAGTTGAAAAAACAGAATATCAGACTTTGCTTATTCCATTGGTTGTTGAAGTTGGCAATTTTATTCAAACAACTTTTGATGAAATAGCGGAAATGTTAACGAAGGTTAATATTACAATTGAACGCTTCGGCAGTGATAGTATATTATGTCGTACGGTGCCGACATGGATGAGTGACATCGATGTATCAGCTTTTATCATGGATATGATCGATCATTATCAAGAGAATAAAGATATAAGTATCTTATCAATCAGAAAAGCAGCGTTAGCATCTTTAGCGTGTCATGTATCGTTGAGATTCAATCAACATTTAACTATAACTGAAATGAAAGAAGTGCTCATAAATCTACAAAAATGTGATAATCCCTTTAATTGCCCTCATGGACGACCAACCTTTATCAAGATTAGTGATAGTCAACTTAAGAAAGAGTTTCTAAGATGAAAAAAGTGATCGCTGTGGTTGGACCAACGGCGGTTGGTAAAACAAGTTTAGGAATAAAGATAGCGAATGACTATAATGGTGAGATCATTAGTGGTGATTCTATTCAAGTGTATAAAGAATTAAATATCGGAAGCGCTAAGATCAATCAAGCAGAGAAAGAAGCGGCATTTCATCATTTGATTGATATCAAAGATATCAATGAGAACTATAACGTGGCTGAATTTCAAAGAAATGCTCGTAACTTAATTGATGAAATTAGCTTGAATAAAAAGTTACCTATCATCGTTGGAGGAACAGGGTTGTACGTTAAGGCAGCTCTTTATGATTACGTGTTTAATGATGAAGAACAAATAAGTGAACCTAAACTTGAACAATATAGTAATGAGCAACTATTGAATGAATTGCTTAAGCTTGACCCACTTACCGCTGATAAGATTCACATTAATAACCGTAAACGGCTATTAAGAGCACTAACAATGGCTTTAAAAGGAACAAGTCGAAGTGAAGTCTTAGCTCTTCAAGAGCATCAACTAATCTATGATTGTTTGATCATTGGGTTAAGCATAGAACGTAGTGAATTATATAAGCGTATCGATCAACGTGTTGATGATATGATTACAAGAGGATTATTTAATGAAGTTGATAACTTATATCATAAATATCCTGATTTGTTTACCTATCAAGCGATGCAAGGAATTGGGTATCGGGAGTGGCAAGCTTATTACTTAGGGTTATTAAGTAAGGATGAAGTAATACAAGAGATCAAAAAGCATTCTCGCCAGTTTGCGAAAAGACAATATACTTGGTTCAATAATCAAATGAATGTCGATTGGTATGATATCAACGAAACTGATTACATTGATAAGATAATGAAGAAAATAGCTAGGTGGTTGCGCGATGAATAGATTTAGACGCTTAAATTTGATCGTTGGTCAGAAGTCATTAACAACCCTTCAAGAAGCGACGGTCATGGTTGTTGGTATAGGTGGGGTTGGAGCTATGGCTTGTGAGGCCTTAGCACGCTCAGCTGTAGGTAAAATTATCCTTGTGGACTTTGATGTTATCCAAGTGACCAACATTAATCGACAAATTCACGCAACTGACAATACCATTGGTTTAAAAAAGGTGGAGGTTATGGCTGATCGGATTAAAAGTATTAATCCAGATTGTGAAGTAGTGATCATTGATATTTTTTATGATCATACATTAGTAAAGTTGTTTGATCAAAAGATTGACTATGTGATCGATGCGATCGATACGATCAGTTCTAAACTTGATTTGATCGAGTCATGTCATGAAAGATCCATAAAGATCATTAGTTGTATGGGTATGGGTAATCGAATGGATCCATCACTTATTACCTATTCGACTTTAGCTAAAACGGATATGGATCCATTAGCTAAAGCAATGCGGCAACAAGCACGTAAAAGAAATATTAGTTATCGAATCGATGTCGTTATCTCTAAAGAAAAGCCAGTTTTGACCACGGAAGATTCCTTATCTGAAGACACAAAAAACGGACGGACTCCACCAGGTAGTTCAGCTTTTGTGCCTAATGCGGCGGGTTTACTGTGTGCGGCTTTTGTGGTTAATAATTTAATCAGTAAGAATTGATTTAGGATATCACCAATTTATTTATTATTAATAAGAGGGTGATAAACATGTTAAAGGTTCAAGCATTAACCAAATATTATGGTAAAAATAAAGGCATTAACAATCTTTCATTTAGCTTAGAAAAACAAGAGATCTTAGGAGTAGTCGGAGCCAACGGAAGTGGGAAAACGACTACTTTTCGTCTTTTATTAGGTCTATTAATGCCTGATTCAGGTTATATGGAATATGAAGGTAAAGATGTTAGTTTATTAGGTAATGATGTCTTTGGGTATCTACCAGAAGATAGAAGTGTTTATCGAGATCTAAAAGTGGAAGAGCAACTCCGATTTTTAGCTAAGCTAAAAAATATGGATCCAACCAAGATTGAAATAGCGATCGATCATTGGTTAGCGAGATTAGAGATAAGTGAACATCGTCATCGTTTGATCAAAGAGTTGTCCAAAGGTAACCAACAAAAGGTTCAACTGATCTGTGCATTGATCCATGATCCTAAGATCATTATTTTTGATGAACCATTAAGTGGATTAGACATATCCAATGTCAACATGATCAAAAAACTGATCAATGAATTAAAGAGTGAACAAAAGATGATCTTGATATCATCTCATCAATATGAATACATTGAAGAATTCTGCGAAAAGATGATCCTATTAGATAAAGGCGAAGTTAAATATTATGGTAAGGTTAATGATCTGAAATTCAAAAGTGAGATTCGTTATATTTCCATCAATAGTGTAAGTCAATGTTCATATTTAAATCAAGAAGGAGTTTTAGGACAACAACGAAGTGCTAATATAACTCGATTGCTAATGGTTAATGAAACAAAAGCTAAGAAGTTGGTACGGAAGCTTTTAAAAGAGGATAATCTGGTATCACTTAAGATCGAACTACCGACCATTGGCGACATTATTAACCATGGAGATTTAACGTGAAACATTTGATCGCGTTTTCTGTGAAGCGTAGATTCAATAATAAAGCTATAATCATTCTAAATATCTTGATGATCATATTGGTTGGCGTCTTTTTGTTTGTGGATAAGGTAGTCTTAAAGATAAATCCTAGATTATTTGATCCTATGATATTGTATGTGAATGATGATCTATATCAAAAACAGGAGTTATTCGATATAGACGAAGAAAAGATAATCATCAGATTAGATGATCAAAATGAAAATAGTGATCAATTTCAATTGAGATTTGAAGATGATCAATGGGTTGTTAGTTCCGTTTATCCATTGACAACTGATCAAACAAGCACTATTTATCAAGTAATCCAAAACTATAGTCAAAATGCCTTGATGGAAACGATTGACCATCAACAACTAACAATCGTCAATAAAGCCTTGTTTCCAACGATGATAAACGATGTATCGTCAACCTCAGAAATTGATGCGACTAAACAAAACCTTATGTTTATGATCATTACTTCAATCTATTTTATGATGCTAAGTTATAGTAGTGTGATCGCTAATGAGGTTGTGTATGAAAAAACCAGTAAGATTCTCGAGCTGATCCTAACATCAGTCTCGGCTAAGACCCATTTTATTAGTAAGATGTTGATAGGATGGTTGACGATCATGATCCAAACATTATTAACGGGAGGCATTATTGCTTTGTGGATCTTGATCCGTAATAGTTATGATGGTGGCTTTGGGCTTTTGGCCTTTGGTAATCGCTTAGGGATAATCCCCATGAAATTGTTATCATTCTCTGAACTTTTGTCTTATCTAAAGATTGATGGACAAATAATATCAGCTTCTACGATCGCTTTGGTTTTTTTAGTGTTAGGGATCTTATTTTTACAGATGATCATGGTCATTGTGTCTAGTTTTGTGACTTCTATTGAAGAATCAAGTAATGTACAAGCTCCTTGTTACCTTATCTTACTTGTTATCTATTACTTTACGCTTTTTGTGAATAATCCTTACCAAATGAGTGAAGGTATTGGTTATGTTTTGTCTTTTGTGCCTTTTTTCTCGATGTTATTTATGCCTTGTCGTTTGTTGATCCAAAATGTATCAGCTTATGAGATTGTAATAGCGCTCTTTATGGCCATCGCGGCGATCATTTTTATCTTAGACTTTGGACTTTATTTCTATAAACAAGGAATATTAGATAATAAGAAAATGAAACGAAAATTGATCAAACAAAAATAACAGTGCTAACACTGTTATTAGTTAAAAACAATTATATTATTTACGTTTAAGT
>CAYNYC010000044.1:0-11654 GCA_964401415.1 uncultured Erysipelotrichaceae bacterium | reverse complement strand
CAAAACCTATCACTTTAGGTGGATTAATTACAATTCCAGCTAAAATTGAATTTGTCTTAAATCCTGAGTTGCAAAACAGTTATATAAATCTGGTCTTGTGTTTAAATGGTTAATGTTAGTGTGCTGATGGATTGTATCGATAAATTTACAAAATGAGGCTGTAATAATTTATACAATTGTAAATAAAGACCTTATGAATACTGTAAATTTTAAACATTTGAGTGATATTGAATAAACAACAAATATAAATAAAGAAATTATAATGATTAAAAAGTTTGGAATTTTAAGTGCGCTTTTTTTATTGAGTTTTATGCTGAAAATGGCTGCGCAGACTTTTGACCCGGTGAGTTATGTGAACCCGTTAACCGGCACGCTGTCAAAATACGAACTCTCCACCGGGAATACCTATCCGGCCATTGCACTTCCGTGGGGAATGAACTTCTGGTCGCCGCAAACCGGAAAAATGGGCGACGGCTGGATGTACCAATACACGGCAGATAAAATCAGGGGATTTAAACAAACCCACCAGCCCAGCCCGTGGATGAACGACTACGGACAGTTCTCCATCATGCCCGTCACCGGGAAGGTGGTTTTTGACGAAGACGAACGGGCAAGCTGGTTTTCGCACAAGTCAGAAGTGGCCAAACCCTATTATTACAGAGTTTATCTGGCCGATGTTGATGTAACCACCGAAATTACGCCGACCGAGCGGGCGGCCATGTTCCGGTTTACCTTCCCCGACAGCGAAAATTCCTACATTATCACCGATGCCTTCGACCGGGGATCTTCCGTAAAAATCATTCCCGAAGAAAACAAAATTGTGGGTTACACCACCCGCAACAGCGGAGGAGTCCCCGATAATTTCAGGAACTATTTTGTGATTGTTTTTGACAAACCTTTCGATTATTTCGCAACGGTAAAAGACGGGGAAATTTTGGAGAAAGAAACGGAATTTACGGGTAACCACGCCGGAGCAATTATTGGATTCTCAACCAAAACCGGCGAACAGGTACATGCGCGTGTGGCTTCTTCCTTTATCAGCGAGGAGCAGGCAATGCTCAACCTGAAAGAATTGGGCGACAACAACTTCGACGAAGTTGTAAGCAAAGGAAAAGCACGCTGGAACGAAGTGTTGGGAAAGATCAAAATTGAAGACGACAACATCGACAATATCAGGACATTTTATTCCAACCTGTACCGCACCGTATTGTTTCCCCGGAATTTTTCGGAAATAGATGCCGATGGCAATATTGTCCATTACAGTCCGTACAACGGTAAAGTTTTGCCGGGCTACATGTTTACCGACACCGGCTTCTGGGATACCTTCCGCAGCCTGTTTCCTTTCCTGAACTTTTTATACCCGTCCGAAAATGTAAAAATGCAGGAAGGCCTTGTAAATGCCTTTAAGGAAAGCGGTTTTTTGCCCGAATGGGCCAGCCCGGGGCACCGCGATATTATGGTGGGGAACAACTCGGCTTCGGTGGTTGCCGATGCTTATATAAAAGGATTGCGCGGATACGATGCCGAATCGCTTTGGGAGGCGCTCAAACACGGCGCCAGTAATGTTCATCCTCAAGTGGCCGCTACCGGAAGAACGGGTTACGATTATTACAATAAATACGGTTACATTCCGAACGATGTCGGGGTCAGCCAAAATGTGGCCCGCACGTTGGAGTACGCCTACAACGACTGGACCATTTACACGTTTGGAAAAGCGCTTGGAAAACCTGCTGAAGAAACAGAGATTTATGCGCAAAGGGCCATGAACTATAAAAACCTGTTCAATGCGAAAAACAAACTTATGGCCGGCAGGGCGAAAGACGGTTCTTTTTCCGGTTCTTTTAACCCTACCGACTGGGGCCGGGATTTTACGGAAGGAAACAGCTGGCACTACTCCTGGTCGGTGTTTCATGACCCGCAGGGATTAACCGACCTGATGGGCGGCCGAAAAGTGTTTGTAACCATGCTCGATTCTGTTTTTATTATCCCTGGCTCGAAAGGAATGGAAAGCCGCTCGATGATTCACGAAATGCGCGAAATGCAGGTGATGGATATGGGACAGTATGCGCATGGAAACCAGCCGATACAACATATGGTTTACCTCTACAATTATGCAGGTGAACCCTGGAAAGCACAATATTGGGCACGTGAAATTATGGATAAACTTTACGCTGCCACTCCCGATGGCTATTGCGGCGACGAAGACAACGGTCAAACCTCTGCATGGTATGTTTTTTCAGCTTTGGGATTTTATACGGTTTGTCCGGGCAGCGACCAGTACATCATAGGTTCTCCGCTGTTTAAGTCGGTGGAAATTGAACTGGAAAACGGGAACAAAATAAAAATCGAAGCCGGCAATAATTCCAAAGAGAACCGGTACATCGAAAAGATGAAGCTGAACGGAAAAAATTACACAAAAAATTTCCTCACCCATGAAGACCTGATGAAAGGGCCGAAAATTAAATTTCAAATGAGCCCGGTCCCTAACAAAAACAGGGGAACCGAAGGAAAAGATTTTCCGTATTCTTTTTCGAATGAAAGATAAAAACCGGCAGAAATATTCCGGGTGTAAAATGCCTGTTGATTATGTTTAAATTGAAAAATATAACAATCTAAAAATTTAAAAAATGGGAACATCAAATTCTGGACTAAACCGTCGTAATTTCATTAAAACCAGTGCAGGGGCGGGTCTGTATATCGCTTCAGCAGGATATGGAGATATCGTATCGGGTCACTCACCCGACAGCCCTGTACGTTTAGGTTTTGTGGGAGTAGGAAGCCGGGGAACGGGAATGCTAAAAACCGCGCTGATGCTGGAGGGCGTTGAAATAACTGCTGTCTGTGATATTGTCGAAGAAAAAGTAGAAAGAGCCCAGCGTTTGGTAGAGGATGCCGGCCTGCCCAAACCACGAGGATTTACCGGGCCGGAAGACTACAAAAAAGTAGCGCATTTAAATAACCTCGACGGTATTTTCACCGCAACTCCGTGGAGTTTACATACTCCGGTTATGGTGGCTGCCATGAAGGGAGGAAAGTACGGGGGCACGGAAATGCCTGCATGTGATGGGTATGATGAAGCCTGGGAGCTGGTCGAAACGGCAGAAAAAACAGGCATGCATTGTATGTTAATGGAAAACTATGCATACATGCGAAATGTTATGATGGTGCTAAATATGGCACAACAGGGTTTATTCGGTAACTTAACCCATTGTGAAACAGGATATCAGCACGACGTAAGGTATGCCACAATCGGTAACGAAGGACAGCTTTTATGGAGAGCTCATGAACGATATTTGAACCACACCGGAAACCGCTACCCTACCCATGCCATAGGTCCTGTCGCGCAATGGATAGACATAAACAGGGGAAATAAGTTTGATTACCTTGTTTCAATGAGTAGCAGAGCTCTTGGCCTAAAACACTACGTTGCAAAAAATTATGGCTCCGATCATCCGAATGCCAAACGGGAATATAAAGCTGGTGACGTTAACTGCTCACTGATTCAAACTTCCAATGGGATCACGGTAACTTTGTACTACGACTCTCTGAGCCCGCGTCCTGTCGATTTTATATACCGGATTCAGGGAACAAACGGCATTTATTCAGGAACACTGAATAAAATATATCTCGAAGACCGCAGCCCGGGGCAGGGGCACAATTGGGAAGATATCGACAACTATACAAAAGAATACGACCACCCGATGTGGAAAAAGTTCGGAGAAACAGCAATAAAGACCGGACACGGAGGCAGTGACTATCTCTGTATGAGAGATTTCGTACAGTCCATTCGCTATCGTACCGAAGTTCCAATCGATGTATATGATGCAGCAAGTTGGAGTATTGTTACTTCACTTACAGAAGAATCGGTTAATAATAAAAGCCGCCCGGTAGATTTTCCTGATTTCACCCGGGGCAAATGGCAATCACGAAAACCGAGACTAATTAACAAAAGATGAGTCATTTTTCACCGGTTTATAATGTCTCTTCCCGATTCAAATTCAGAGATGAAAAATTAAAAGGCTCATTTTACTACGGGAACCGCAAAGTTATTATTTGCATATAAAATTTTTTCACTACGTTTACAAGAAGTAAATCAACTATGATTAAGTATATTGTTCTTTTTACAATCCTTTCTCCGTTTTTTGGAATGATTGGCTGTTCACCATCAGTGCAAACAGTACCGGCCGATTATGTAGATCCGTTCATTGGCACCGCTTACACCGGTCACACCTATCCGGCCGCCACAACCCCGTTTGGAATGGTACAGGTAGGGCCGGACAATGGCGTCAGTGGCTGGGAGTTCTGCTCAGGGTATCATGACGCGTCAAAAACAATTATGGGGTTTTCCCATACTCATTTGAGCGGAACAGGAGCCGCCGATATGGGTGATATTATGATAATGCCTGTTGTGGGAGATATTCCTTTTTCTCCGGGAGAAGAAGAAAACCCGTCTGCCGGATACAGGTCTTCGTTTTCGCATGATTCAGAACAGGCAAGTCCGGGCTATTACCGGGTTAAACTTGACGATTACAACATTCGTGCAGAAATGACTGCAACCCCGAGGGTGGGATTTCATCGTTACACTTATCCTGAAAATGAAAAGTCGGGAATTCTAATTGACCTTGAACACGGAATTGCTGATCGCACAACCGAAAGTTATATAAAGGTGCTGGATAATAAAACTGTTGTCGGGATGCGCCGGTCGAGCGGTTTTATCTATGACCATCGTTATTATTTCTGCGTGCGTTTTTCAAAACCGTTTGAGCAGATCTCATCGTACGAAGACGGCGGGGTTACCGAAAAACAACAGGTAGCGGGGAAAATAACTAAACTGCTGGTTCAATTTTCCACGAAAGATCAGGAAGCTGTTAAGGTAAAGGTGGGTTTGTCGACGGCCAGTGAAAAGGGCGCAATCAACAATCTCGATACCGAAGTCTCTGGCTGGGATTTTGATGCAGTGCACAAACAAGCGAAAAATCTGTGGAACGAATATCTGGAAAGGATTGACATAAAAGCAAGGGACGACGGCCAACGTATTTCATTTTACACCTCTTTGTATCATGCGCTACTTATGCCGAACCTTGTAACCGATGTTGACGGAAGTTACTCGGGATGGGATCACAAATTGCACAAAAGTGCAGCAGGCGATATGTACACCAACTTTTCATTATGGGATACCTATCGTGCACAACACCCTTTTTTAAATCTCATGTATCCCAAAGAAAACAGCCGTTTTGTGCGTTCATTGCTGGAACGTTACCGGCAAACCGGGATGCTGGTTACCAACGAATACGGGATGTGTGAAACCTGGTGTATGATCGGCAACCACGCCATACCTGTAATTGTGGATGCTTACTTGAAAGGAGATACCTCTTTTAATCTGCAATTCGCTTACGAAGCGATAAAACACTCACAAACATTTGAACACCGAAAAGCCGACTGGTCTAATTATGACAAATATGGTTATTTTCCCTTTGATCTGAGTGAAAGCGAATCTGTCTCACGCACCCTGGAATCTTGCTATGATGACTACTGTGTGGCGCAGATGGCCAGGGCTCTAAATAAAACAGCCGACTATAATTTTTTTATGAAACGGGCAGGATTCTATAAAAATATTTATGACCCGGAATTAATGCTTGTCCGGGGTCGCGATTCAAAAGACAACTGGCGCACGCCGTTTAATTCCCATGCCCTTACAAGCGAAGCCGGAGGAGGAGATTACACCGAAGGGAATGCCTGGCAATGGACCTGGCACGTGCAGCACGATGTTCCCGGGTTAATTAACCTGTTCGGGTCGAAAGAGGCGTTTATACAGAAACTGGATTCCTTGTTTTTTATAAAAATTGACGATCTGCCGGGACATGTCGCAGTGCCTGATGTAACCGGGCTCATCGGGTTGTATGCCCACGGAAACGAACCCAGCCACCACATCGCCTATTTATATACTTGTGCCGAACGTCCCGACAAAACAGCAAAAATTATAAGGGAAGTATTCGACAAATTTTATTTGCCCAAACGTGATGGGTTATGCGGAAATGACGACTGCGGACAGATGTCGGCCTGGTATATGTTTTCAGCTTTTGGTTTTTATCCCATCGATCCGGTTTCGGGTGAATATGTTTTTGGTGCACCGCAGCTACATGAAGCCACATTGCATTTGCCCAATGAAAAAACTTTTACAATCAGAGCAAATAATTTATCGGAAAAGAATAAGTATGTAGAAGCTATACGGTTAAATGGAAAACCGATGGACTATTTTTCCATTCATTATAAGGACATTGAAAATGGGGGAACTCTTGAATTTGACATGACCGATGCGGCCAAATGAAATGAACTTCATTTATTAGGAGGAGCCGTTTTATGAGGTTCTGAAAAAAATTATTTACGAATGAAAAAAATTGTGATTCTCGTTGTTAGCACCGCTTTTTTGGTTGCTTCCTGTAAAAAGACCAAAGAGGAAAATTTCACCAGGTATGTAAATCCCTTTATCGGTGCAGCCGAATACGGCCACTGCTTTCCCGGCGCCTGTGTCCCGTTCGGATTGATTCAGGTTGGCTCGGAGACCGGAAATGGCGGCTGGGAATATTGCAGCGGGTACCAGTCATCCGACTGTACCATAAACGGATTTACCCAAACCCGGCTAAACGGTACGGGGTGCCCTGATTTAGGCGATTTGTTGATGCTTCCATTTACGGGAGACAGAACGGATGGCTTTAACAGTTCGATAAATAAAAAAACGGAGAAGGCCCGCCCCGGTTATTATTCCGTTGAATTGACAGACTATGGTATCTATGCCGAAATGACGGCCACCCCTCATGTGGCGCTGCACCGGTATAAATATCCGACAGGACGGGAAGCAAGCCTGTTGGTTGATTTCCAGAGTTCACAATGTTCGAGCATGGAACAATTCCATTCCCATGTTAAAGATGCAAAAGTAAATTTCGAAGGAGATAAAATGATCACTGGTTACAGCAACACCAGCGTGTGGTTGGACCGTACGTACTATTATGCGATTGAATTCAACAAACCGATTGTCAAAAAAGAATTGCTTGCCAGTCGGGATGAAAACGAAAAAGCGCCTCGCTATGTACTTGAGTTCGATTTAGGTTCCAATAAAGAGCTAATGATAAAAGTTGCTTTGTCGTCAACAAGTATAGAGCGAGCCAAAAGCAACCTGGCAAAGGAACAAAAAGACTGGAATTTTGAGGCGACTACTGAAAAAGCCAGGCAGAGTTGGAATGATTTACTGTCGAGGGTGAAAATGGAAGGCGACGACGACAAAAAAACAATGTTTTACACATCGATGTACCGCCTCTTTATTCAGCCAAATAATATTGCCGACAACGGAGAAGAACCGTTCTATTCCACCCTTTCGTTGTGGGATACTTATCGCGCTGCACATCCGCTATATACTATTATTGCGCCGGAAAAAGTAAATGATTTTGTGAATTCCATGTTACGGCAGGACGATGAGCAGGGATTCCTTCCCATTTGGGCGCTGTGGGGAAAAGAAACCTATTGTATGATTGGAAACCACGCCGTACCGGTTATTGTTGATGCTTATTTGAAAGGATTTAAAGGTTTTGATGCTGAACGGGCGTACGAAGCTGTAAAAACTTCGCTTACCACAGACCACCAGAAATCTTCATGGGAAGTGTACGATAAATACGGTTATTATCCTTTTGATATCATAAAAGAGGAATCAGTTTCCCGCACGCTGGAATCGGCTTACGACGATTATTGTGCTGCCCGGTTTGCCAAAGCGTTGGGAAAGGAAGAGGATTATAAATTTTTTATCAATCGTTCCAATTATTGGAAAAACCTGTTTGACCCGGAAACAAAATTAGCGAGAGGGAAAGACTCAAACAGAAAATGGCGGACCCCTTTTAACCGTTTTTCTTTGTCTCATGCCGGAACTTCCGGTGGCGATTACACCGAGGGAAACGCGTGGCAATATACCTGGCATGTTCAGCACGATGTAAATGGCTTGATTGATTTGATAGGAGGAAAGGAAGCTTTTACCACTAAGCTCGATTCGCTTTTCACCCTGGCAGAATCAAGAGATGGTGTAGGTTTCGTTCTGGATGTAACCGGTTTAATCGGTCAGTATGCCCACGGAAATGAACCCAGCCATCATGTGGCGTATTTATATACGCTGGCCGGAAAACCATGGCGCACCCAGGAACTGGTGCATCAAATTGTAAAAACAAAATACATTAACAAAATTGATGGGCTATGTGGCAACGACGATTGTGGCCAAATGTCGGCTTGGTATATTTTTAGTAATCTCGGTTTCTACCCGGTAGATCCTTGCTGCGGTAAATATGTATTGGGAGCGCCACAACTACCAAAGGCCACCATATATATGGCCGACGGTAAGGAATTTATTGTGGAAGCCAAAAACTTCTCAGATGACAATATATATGTTCAATCAGTAGAATTAAATGGCAAACCTCACATTGAAAATTCCATTTCACATAATGATATCATGAATGGCGGAACACTTGTGTTTTATATGGGAAATCAAAAGAGTACTGATTAGGTAGAGAATTTTTATGCTTAAAATCCGAAATATTATGAAATTGTCAACTCAAAGTCTGGTTTTGGTTTTATTGTTTTTTTCCTGGACGCAGAAAGCCGTTGATAAAAAATCAGACTTAACCCGATTTGTCGATCCGTTTATCGGTACTGCCTATGTGGGGCATACCCATCCTGCAGCGCAACTGCCGTTCGGAATGATACAGGTTGGCCCCGATACGGGAACCGGGCAATGGGAGCATTGCTCAGGGTATTATGCCGGAGATTCGACGATAATCGGATTTTCGCATACACATTTGAGCGGTACCGGCTGCCCTGATATGGGAGATATCATGTTTATGCCCGTAACCGGTAATACAACCTTTTCCCGCGGTAATGCAGCGGATCCTTCATCCGGTTATCGTTCACGGTTTTCCCATAATACGGAGGAGGCTCATCCGGGCTACTATAAAGTACAGTTGGACGATTATAATATTAAAGTTGAGTTGACTGCCACCGAAAGAACCGGGTTCCACAGGTACACATTTCCACAGTCCGATTCTGCCGGAATTATCATCGACATGAGTCATGGAATTGGTGATACTACGATCGAATCAAGTATTCAACTTTTAAATGATACAGCCTTGGTTGGGAAACGACGCTCAACAGGATTTGTAAAAGACCATACCTGGTATTTTTATGCCCAATTATCAAAACCGGTGGAACAGGTTACCTCTTTTGTTGATAGTTTGATATCCGAGAAAACACATGTTAAGGGAATTAATACAAAATTTTTCCTTCGGTTTAAAACAGAAGAGGACGAACCGGTCATGATTAAAGTGGCATTATCAACTGTGAGCGTTGAAGGGGCCCAAAAAAATCTGGAGAAAGAAATCAACAACCGGAATTTCGAGAAAGTTAGAGAAGATGCTACGAATATTTGGAACGATTATCTTCATAAAATTGAAATTGAGCCGCGGGACGAAGGACAGCGAATTTCTTTTTACACAGCTTTGTACCATATCCTCGTGATGCCGAATAAAATAACTGATGTAGATGAAACTTACAGCCTGCCTGACGGAACCGCTATAAAAAATAAAGGGGAACGATATACCAACTTTTCATTATGGGATACCTACCGCGCCACTCACCCGTTTTATGTACTTATGTACCCGGATAAAAATGCCGGATTTGTCCGTTCCATGCTCGATCTTTACAAACAACGCGGCGTACTGTGCACCAACGAATACGGGCAGAATGAAACCTGGTGTATGATTGGGAACCACGCTGTTCCGGTAATAGTAGATTCATATCTCAAAGGCACCATTACCGAGAATAAAGGGATGGCAGCTGAAGCCGTTTTTAAATCTCTTACCACACCGCATCCAAAATCGGATTGGGAGATGTACGATAACTATGGATATTATCCATTCGACCTTCAGCCGGTAGAGTCTGTTTCCCGAACATTGGAACATTGTTACGATGACTATTGCGCCTCATTGATGGCTGGATTTGTAGATGATTCAAAGAGCGAAGTATTTTTCAAAAAACGTTCAGACAATTTCAAAAACCTTTTTGACCCTTCCACTAAATTAATGAGGGCAAAGGATTCAAACGGAAACTGGCGCATACCGTTCGACTCGTTCTTATTATCTCACGCTTCAACCAGTGGTGGCGATTATACAGAAGGAAATGCCTGGCAATATACCTGGCACATTCAACACGACATCCCGGCTTTAGTGGAACTTATGAGAGGCAAGGACTATTTTGAAACCAAACTCGATTCGCTATTCTTTTTGGATGTCCGTTCCCTGGGCGGTGGTTTTCACGGGGATGTAACCGGCATGATTGGCCAGTATGCACACGGGAACGAACCCAGCCACCATATTGCGTACCTGTATAATTATACAAATCATCCGTATAAAATGCAGGAAATTGTTCGCCAGGTATTCGACCAGTTTTATCTGCCGGGGCGTGACGGGCTGAGTGGGAACGACGATTGCGGACAAATGTCGGCCTGGTATATTTTTTCGGCCGCTGGTTTTTACCCGGTCGATCCGGTTTCCGGCGAATATTTGATTGGTGCGCCGCAGGTTCATAAACTAAAATTACATTTGCCCAACGGGAAAATTTTCGAAATGAAAGCTAACAATTTGTCGGATGCCAACAGATATGTCGAAGCTGTGAATTTAAACGGGAATCCTCTGAAATCGTTCAAAATTACGTATGACGAAATCCAAAATGGAGGAATACTTGAATTTGAGATGACTGAAGACAGAGACTCAAATTTTATGGAATAATACCATCTCGCAAAAAATTAATCTGAGATACTGAATGACATACAAAAGGTATAAAAACAGGATTGAAAATTTAAACAAGTGAAAGATATATTCAGGGCTTTGGCTGTGACTGTTTTTGTTTTGTTCGGAACGACAGTGAATGCCGAAAATGACCGCACATTGAATGAATTTTGGCAGGAAATTTATGTGTACAGAAATTTCAGTGAGAAAATAGGAGGAGAGGTGCTGTTTAACAATTTGCACAGTTTTGGCGTCGGGAGTTACGATTGGTTTCTGGAAGGGAAAATAAATTATCGCGCCAAATCATGGTTGGATATGGAGTTGATGTACAGGCATGAATTCTATGATGAGAATGGTGTAACGCTTCAGGAATATAGGCCAATGTTCAGGCTGTCCGGGAAAACCCTTCTGGGCCGCATTTCAGTTCGCAATCGCCACAGAATTGAATACAGGATGTTTGAAGCTGGTGGAAATCACATTCGGTACCGTAGTGATCTCAGGGTGAAACCGGGCTGGGATTTAACTTCTCTGAATCTAAATCCATATTTGACAGAAGAAATTTTTATTGCCAATGGAGAGATGACCAGAAACCGTTTGTACGGAGGTATTTCCGGACAAATAGGACGCTTTGAGCCTTCCCTGTATTTTTTGTTGCAATCGGATGCACTTGAAAATGACTGGCCCCCCCGAAATATCCTGGGAATTATGTTGGGAATTGAGATATGAGGATGATACCGGAAGATAATCCTTAAAAACAAAAGGGTGTTTTAATTGCAAATCACAATAAAAATAGGGTTTATGAAAACAATACTTCGGTAAATATTCAATTAACTAATT